>NZ_VCNM01000001.1:1105941-1474589 GCF_007671725.1 Halorubrum depositum
CTTCTTCAGCTCGTTCACGCGGCCCGGACTCTCCGGCATGCCGCCGGCGGCGCGCTGCGCCTTCGAGTTGAGCAGCTCGGTCTCGAGCTCCTCGAGCTCGACCTGGCGCTCGGCCGCCGTCATGTCGCGGATCTCGTCGGTGTAGAGGATCGCCATTATTCGTCCTCCTCCTCGTCGTCCGCGGCTTCCATCTCAGCGACGAGGTCGGCCGCCTCCGACTCGATCTCCTCGTCGAGCTCGTCGACGTCGTCCGCCTCGGCGTCGCCGACCGGCTCCTCGGCGGCGACGTCGGTCGCCTCCGCGGCCGTCTCTTGTGTCTCCTCGACGACCTCCTCGACGACCTCCTCGTCGATGACGTCGGCGGGGTCCTCGTCGGGCACCTCGACGTCGTCGTCGTCGGCGCCGACGTCCGGCACCTCCTCGGGCTCCTCTTCGAGGAGCGCCTCGACGCCCTCGTCGTCGCCCGCGGCGGCCTGCTCGACCTCCGGGACCTCGGCGTCCTCGCGGACGTCGAAGTCGTCGGGGAGCTGCGCGCCCGGCGGGATGATCTTCACGTTGACGCCGATCGTCCCGAGCTTCATCACCGCGACGCCCTGGCCGTGGTCGACGACCTCCTCCGCGGGCTCGCCGTTGTGCTTGATGTAGCCGCGGTTGAACTTCTCGACGCGCGAGCGCGCGCCGGTGACCTTCCCGGACAGGACGATCTCGGCGCCCAGCGCGCCCGCGTCCATGATCCGGTCGATCGTCGTGTGACCGGCCTTCCGGAAGTACCAGCCGCGTTCGAGGGCGTTCGCGAGACGGTCCGCGACGATCTGGGCGTTCAGGTCGGGCTCGTCGACCTCCTGAACGTCGATCTGCGGGTCGTCCATGTCGAAGCGGTCCTCGAGCTCGGTGGTGATCTTGCGGATGTTCTTCCCGCCCTTCCCGATCACCATGCCGGGCTTTTCGGCCTTCAGGACGATCTGCGTGCCCATCGGCGTCTTGGCGACGTCCATGCCGCCGTAGCCGGCTCGGCCGAGCTCGTCCGCGAAGAACTCGTTGATCTGTGAACGGCGCAGGCCGTCCTCGATGAATTGGTGTTCGTCAGCCATTATTCGTCGGCCTCCGGGTCCTCGATGATGAGTTCGACGTCGGCGAGGGTGGTGTTCCACTGGGTGGCGCCCGCGGCTCGCGGGTTCCGCCCGGGTCGCTCACCGACCTTGTGGGGGGCGACGTGTTTGATGACCATATCGTCGCCGTCGAACCCCTGTTCGGTCGCGTTGTTCTTGACGTTCTCCAGGAGCTTGAGGAAGTCCTTGGCGGCCTTCTCGGGGTAGCGGCCCGCGTCCCAGCCGTCGATGTCGGAGCGGTGGCCCGCGCCGGCGTTGTGCTGGCGCATCGGCACCGAGGTCTCCTCGTCGATGACTTCCTGCAGGAACTCCTCGGCGTCGGCGACGGTCTCGCCTTTGATCTCCCGGGAGATCTCCTTGCTGTCCTTCACGCTGATGGGCCGGTCGCGGAGCATCCCCTTGGCGGTGGTCTCCGGGTCGGCCTCGACGCTGTAGTTGATTCCCATTGTTACTTGAGGGGCACGAACTTCGAGGACCGGGTCGCGCCGATGCCGGCCTGACCGTGTTCGACGGTGCTTCGCGTGAGGTGGAACTCGCCCAGGTAGTGTCCGATCATCTGGGGTTCGACCTGCACGCGCTCGAAGCTGTGTCCGTTGTACACGGAGAAGGTGACGCCGACGAACTCCGGCAGGACCGGCATGTCGCGCAGGTGCGTCCGGATCGGGTCGTCCGCCGTCGTCTCCTTGTCGCGGCTCCGCACCGTCTCCAGCAGCTTCTGCTGTTCGGTGCCGAGGCCGCGAACGATGCTTCGCCGCTGGCGTGCGGGGAGCAGTTCCGCGACGTCTTCGACGTCCATCTCCTGCAGCTCGTCGAGCGAGTGACCGCGGTAGGCGAACTCCTTGCCCTCGCGGCCGGTTCGGTAGTTGGAACTCATTTGTTGCCACCTCGTCCGGTGCGCTTGGATGCGATGTCACCGACCTTCCGTCCGGGCGGGGCGTCCCGCGAGACGGACTTCGGCTGGCCGGGGTGTTGGCGACCGCCCCCGCCGAAGGGGTGGTCGACGGCGTTCATCGCGACGCCGCGGACGCGCGGGTATTTGGTCCCGCGCGCCTTCATCTTGTGGTACTTGTTACCGGCCTTGACGAAGGGCTTCTCCGTCCGGCCGCCGCCCGCGACCACGCCGATCGTGGCGCGGCACTGCGGGTCGAGCCGCTTCACTTCCCCGCTGGGGAGCTGGACGACCGCGACGTCGCGGTCGTGGGTGAGGAGCGTCGCCGACACGCCGGAGGCGCGCGCGAACTTTCCGCCGTCCCCGCGGTTGCTCTCGACGTTACACACCGGCACGCCCTCGGGGATCTCGGCCAGCGGGAGCGTGTTCCCGGGCTTGATCTCCGCGCTCACGCCGACCTGGATCGTCTCGCCCACGCGCACGCCCTCCGGCGCGAGCACGAGCCGACGGTCGTCGTCCTCGAACTCGACTTCCGCGAGCGGAGCCGAGCGGGCGGGGTCGTGTTCGATCCCGACGATCTCGCCGGTGACCGTGTCCACGTCCTCGAGCTTCTTGTGCGACAGTTCCGCCTTGTAGCGGTGGGAGGGGGCCCGGAACGTCGGGCCGCCGCGTCCACGCCGCTGTCCTTGGATTCGTCGTCCCATATCAGAACACCCCGATGCGCGAGGCGATCTCGGTCGCGTCGTCGTCCTCGGAGAGCGTGACCGTCGCCTTCTTCTTCCCCTTCGAGGTCACCTGCGTGTTCACGTCGGTGACGGTGACGTCGTAGCGGTCCTGGACCTCCTCGCGGACCTCGGGCTTCGTCGCGTCGATGTCGACGAGGAACAGCAGCTTGTTCTTGAAGTCCATCTCGTTCATCGCCTGCTCGGTGACGAGCGGGTGCTCGATGATGGAGTTCATCGGTCGGCCACCTCCTCGATCGCGCTCTCGGTCCACAGCGTGAGTCGCCCCGGGTGTCCGCCCGGCGCGAGGTCTTCCGCGTTGACCTCGCCCGCGGTCGCGACATCGACGCCCGAGAGGTTCCGGGCGGCGCGGGACGGCTCCTCGCTGGTGACGACGAGGACGGACTTGGGCTGGCTGTACTTGCGACCGCGGGTCTTCCCGCGGCCGGACCGCACGGAGCGGCCCTCCTCGGCGCGCGTGATGTCGGCGTCGGCGCCGACGGACTCCAGCACGCCCAGGGCCTCCTGAGTCTTCTGTAAGTCCTCGAACTCGTCGGAGACGACGAGCGGGAGCGTCAGGTCGTCGTCGAACGCGTGACCGCGCTCGCCGACGAGCTCGGCGTCCGCGGTGGCCGCGACGGCCGACCGGATCGCGAGCTGTCGCTCCTTGTCGTTCAGTTTCTTCGTCTGGTCCTTCTCGGCCTTCGGCGGGTGCGCGGCGCGGCCCGAGACGGCGCTCGGGACGCGGCGGGCGACGTTCTCGGAGCGCGGGATGTGCGCGAGCCCGCGCCCGGAGCCGAACGACTCCGCGGGGGTCCGCAGCCCGGCGAACTCGTCGGCGCCGTAAGCCTGTTTCCGGTTAGCCTGTGCGGCGGAGACCGCCCGACCGATGAGGTCCGGTCGGAACGCGGTCTCGAAGATCGCCGGCAGCTCGACGCTGCCCGCGTCCCCGCCGTCCAGGTCGTGTACTGTTGCGTTCATGTATTATCCCTGGTTGGATGCGGTGGATACGTACCGGACCTCGGGGTCGAGGCGCGGCTGGTCGTTCGGCCGGATGGCCGGGCGGAACCGAAGCAGGCGCTGGTCCGGACCGGGCAGCGAGCCCTTGATGAGCGCGTACTCGCCGTCGACCTCGCCGTAGTTGACGAAGCCGCCGTCGACGGAGGCGTCGTCGCCCTCGCCGAAGTCGATGAGGCGCTTGTTGAGCTCGGTGCGCTGATGGTAGCCGGTCTGCCCCTGCTGGGGAACGGTGGAGCGCACGCGGGAGGGGTTCCACGGACCGAGGTTGCCGATCCGGCGCCGCCATCCCTGGCGGGCGTGTTTGCCCTTCCGCTTCTGGACGCCCCATCGCTTGACGGGACCCTGCGTCCCCTTCCCCTTCGTGATGCCCGAGACGTCGGTGTACTGACCGGCGCGGAAGACGTCGCCGAACTCGTGGGCGCCGCCCTCCGCGACGAGGTCGAGCCCGAAGTCGACGCGCTCCTCGAGGGAGCCGCCGCCGACTCGGGTCTCCATGACGTCGGGCTTCTTCTTGGGCACGTTCGCGAGCTCCGAGGGGGCGGTGTGAGTGATGACGCGGACGTCGTCGACGACGTCGTCGTCGAGCAACGCGCGCAGCTCCTCCGCGTCCTCCTCGAAGGTGTCCTCCGCCGGGAGGTCGAGCGCGCGGTCGAGCTCCTCGTGGAACTCGGTCGCCCAGACCTCTTCGACCGGCTTCTTTCCGTACGCTGTCTGTTCGTAGGCGCGCAGGGCCACCGCGTACATCGGCGGCGTCTCGACGACCGTGACGGGGACGGACTCTTCCATCCCCTCACGCGGCGAGTTGGCCTCGTCGTTGACCATCACGACGTGCGTCATTCCGGCCTTGTAACCGGCGAACCCCTGCAGTGCGGGGGCTCCGTCGTCGTCTGGCCACGATCGAATGCGCGGGACCTCTCGGTCTGCGCGGGTACGCGGGCCGTAGCCCAGCGAGCCTTTTCGTGGTCGGCTTGGTTGTGGCATGTGTTTACTCCGTGAGTGTGAGCGAGCCGAGAGTCACGAACAGAGCCTCCTCCGTTCGGACGACCTCGCTCGCCTGTGCCGGGATCGTATTCAGCCAGAGGTCGAACCCCGGATCGGGTTCGACCGGACGGCCGTCGGCGACGGCCGCCCGAATGTCGTCGGGCGAAAGCCCGAGCATCTCCGGAAGCCCCCGCTCGGGCGCGCCGAAGGCGACGGTGTAGCCGCCGGCCTTCCGCGCGTCCGAAACGATGCCGCCGAGCCGCGAGACGGAGAGTTCCTCCCCGTGTCGCGACGTCGCGACGGCCAGTCCGTCGCCGGCGAGCGCTTCCGACAGGTCCGCGTCCACGACCTGGAAACCCTCCTCGGGCTTCCCGGTGATGCGGGCGCGGACCGGTTCTCTCGAAGAGACCCTGATGGTGACGCGCTCCCCCCGCTCGACCTCCATTCCGGAGGGGACGAGCAGGGAGATCGGGTGTTCCCGCAGCGGGGAATTGACCCGGACGCGGCCTTCAGGTCCGACCTCGGTCACGAGTCCCTGTGTTTTCGACTCTTCCCCGCTAGGGGTCGAGCCGGTCCGCCACGGCACGCGGAGCGGCGGGAGCACGCCGGCGTACCGGAGCTCGTCGCGCTCCCCCCAGAGGTCCTTGCGGAGCCCCGGAGGGGTCGCGGCGTACCCCAGCACGGTCCGAACGTACTCGCCGCCCCGTCGCCGCTCGCCTTCCGCGTCTGGGAAGACGACCAGTCGATCCGCCCGGAACACCGCCGCCGCACGGGCGACGTAGCCGAGTTTGCGAGTCGCCTCGCGGTCGTCCTCGGCCTCCCGGACGACCGAAGACGGAACGCAGATCGTGAGTCCGTCTTCGGTACGCATCGTGGCGAGACTGTACCCCTCGATTTCGGACGGCACCGTAAAAGGATAGCGGTCCCGTTTCCGGGCTGTGGCGCGTTCACACGGGGTCTGGCGGGGGATTCGGGTCGGAAATCGAGAGAGACTCTGACACGGAACGGGGCGCGACCGCCCCGGGAACGCGCCCGCCGATGATGCGGCCGCCGGTGGCGGTCGGTCGAGTCGGGCCGGACGGTTCCGCACGACCGGCGCGTCGTCGTCGGCGACGAGCCGCGATGACGGGCTACGACGACACGTCGACGATATCGCCGTTCCCGTCGACGTGAAGCGCGAGTTCGTCCCCGTCGAGGGAGAACGTAAGCACCGCTCGGAGGGGGTCCCGCGACCTGATCTCCTCGTCGTATTCGCTGAAAAAGCGGTCGAAACGGCGGACCGACCGCGGCGAGAGCGGGTCGAGATCGTGATCGAGCATGAATCCCAACAACGCCGGGGAGGACAGCAGCCCGAGCGCCGCGGCGCTCCCGGCGTGGTAGGGGCAGTTGGCGCACGAGGCCCGGAACACCACCGCGAAGCTGGACCGGCAGTTCGAGCAGGTCCCGTCGTCCTCGTGGTCCGGGCAGGCGTCCAGTTCGGTCTCGACGGTCGCCGCACACCGCGGACAGATGTCGGTTCCGACCGCGAGGAGCTCGACGACCGTCCACGCGTGGGCCGCACGGAACGCCTCCTCGGCCTCCCGGTTCCGGATCCCGCCCGGAGGAAACGGGAGCCGCCCGAGGTACCCCGACTCCGGCCCCTCGGCGGCGTCGACGCGGTTCGACGAGCGCTCCCACCGGCTCCGGCAGTTCGGACAGAACACCTCGATGCTCCCGTCGCGCCACCGGATCTCCAGCCGTTCGTCGCACGCGGGACAGCGGTCGTCGATGGACGTGCGTTCGAAGTCGGGGTCGCCGGTGACCGCCCCGGAGCGGATCGCCTCGACGACCCGTCGACCCGGGTGATCGAGCGCGTAGCCGGCCTCGTCCTTCCGGACGAAGTGACCGCGGAGCTCGCCGAGGTGGTAGTTGAACCGCGACGTGTCCTCGACCGGAAGCCGGTCGTACAGCTCGGAGAAGGCGAGCGGCTCCGCCGCGTCGCCGAGGACGCGCAGGATTCCCACCCGGACCTCGTCGCCGAGCGCGGCGAACGCCTCGTCCGGCGGCAGCCGACCGTCCGGGTCCCCCTCGGTCATGGTGGTGGCTCGTGGGTCCGCCTCGTATAAAGAGCCTGTCGTGGGAATTCGCCGGTCACGCGCCGAGGCAGACGTCCGTCCCGGGCACGCACACAGGTCCCGGCTCCCAGTCGGCCGCTCGCTCTCGGAGCCGCCGCAGGAGCGGTCGCCCCCCGTAGCGCGCGGAGAGAGCCACCGCCGCGAGGCCGACGCTCGGTACCGGGTACGAGGCGATGACGAGGACCCCGGCCATGACCGCGAGCAGCAGCACCGTTCCGCGCACCGTCGGCGGTGGTCCGCGCGGGGGAGTCGATGCGTCGCCTGACAGCCGTACTCCGTTCGATCTCATGCGATCAGCGGTACGCGCTACGCGGGTATAACTGTAATCTGAACGATATTTTTGTAACGCGGCCTACGTAAATTCGTTTGCGTAAACTGGAGCGAGCCGCCCTCACCTCACGCCGGAACGATCCGCGCGATCGGCGCGTCCGCGTCGTCGACCGCGACGTAGAGGTGGCCCGTGGCCGGCTCGACCGCAATCGCGCGCATGCGCCACTCCCGGTCGTCGAGCAGCGGCTCCCGCTCGGTGACGGTCGCGCCCTCGACGCCGGCGCCGTCGACGGTGAACCGGCCGAGGTACCGCGCCGCGAGCGTGCCGGCGAACAGGTCACCCCGCCACGCCGGGAACGCCTCGCCGTCGTAGAAGACAGCGCCGCTCGGCGGGAACCCGCCGGAGCCGCACGGCCAGTAGTGGACCGGCGCGATCACATCGCCCCGCTCGTCGTGGCCCGGTGCGAGGGGGTCGTCGGTCCCGTACCGACACGCCTCGCTCGCTATCGGCCAGCCGTAGTTGCCGCCGCGCTCGATCACGTTGATCTCGTCGCCGTCCTCCTCGCCGTGCTCGGCCTGCCAGATCGCCCCCGTCTCGGGCCGGACCGCCATCGCCTGCGGATTCCGGTGGCCGTAGCTGTACACGGCGTCCGACGCGTCGGGGTCGCCGACGAACGGGTTGTCCGGGTGCGCGTCGCCGTCGGGCGTCAGCCGGAGCGTCGCCCCGAGCTCGTTCGACGGGTCCTGCGAGACGTGGTCCGGGCCGAACTCGGTGTCGCGCCGGTCCCCGACCGTGACGAACAGCGCGCCGTCGGGGCCGAACGTCGCGCGCGAGCCGAAGTGGAGGTCCGTGTCGCGGAACGGCTCGGCGACGCGGATCGCCTCGAACCCCGAGAGCGTCGGGGCGTCCAGCTCGAGGCGACCGACGCCGACGTGGGTCGTCGCGCCGCTCCCGTCCGCGGGCGAGTCCCCCGCGGCCGCCGAATACGTGAGGTACACGCGCCGGTCGTCCGGGTAGTCGGGGTGGACCGCGACGTCGAGCAGCCCGCCCTGCCCCTCGGCGAACACGTCGGGCGCGCCCGCGACCGACTCGGCGGCCCCCGATTCGGGGTCGACGAGCGAGAGCCGCCCCGGTCGCTCGGTGACCAGTAGCCGCCCGTCGCCGGGGAGGAAGGCGAGCCCCCACGGGTGCTCGAACTCCTCCGCGACGCGCTCGACCGCGTACTCGACGTCGTCGCCGTCGTCGGACGGGGCGTCGTCACCGTCGGTTCCGTTTCCGTCGTCGTTCCCGGTTCCGCCGTCGCCTCCGGTGCCGCCCTCACCGAGACAGCCGGCGACCGAGAGGGCGGCGAGCCCGCCGGTCGCTCGGAGGACGTTGCGTCGGTCGGCGGTGGGAGTGGATCGGCGCGTCATATGGGTCGTCTCGTATCCGTCTTGGACGGGAGCCCGATGACGCTTCCGGCGAGCGGATTCGGGCGGATATCTCACCGGGCCGGCCGTCGTTCGGAACCCTTATATCTCCGACTCGGGCTATGTCCTGATGCGAAGCACGCACCGGTAGTGTAGTGGTATCACGCAACCTTGCCATGGTTGCAACCCGAGTTCAAATCTCGGCCGGTGCATCTTCTCGCTGCGCTCGAAGATCCACCGGCCTGACTCCCGCTCGCTGCGCTCGCGGGAGTCTCGGCCGGTGCGTTTCCTAACTACACGAGTCGAATCCGAGGGATTCGTGTCAGTTGCGACCTGCAGCGGATTGGTCGAGTTTCTCTCGCGGCACCGCATAGCACCTCATACCTCCCCAGCCTCGTCGGTTGCCCTCCGCGTCGCTCCGGGCGACCGACTCCCTCGCACGCGCTGTTCGCGCCCGCTGGGCGCTCACAGGCGCGCGCCACCGTACCTCTGTTTACGTATCCTGCTGCGTCTGTCTTAGTCGCGATCGTGTCTAGGCGCGGTTCCTGCTGCGGATCCAACGGTGCCCGGGTTCCCCGACCGGTAGTTTCAATCGACGATCCGCCGAACCCGTGCCGTGTGACCGTTCCAACGAAGACGCTCCCGAGCGGCGCCGAGTTACCGGCGCTCGGACTGGGCACGTACGACCTCGGCGACCATACGGCCGACAGCGTCCGCGCGGCGCTCGACGCCGGCTACGCGCACATCGACACCGCCGAGGGGTATCACAACGAGGACGCGATCGGCGACGCCCTCGCGGAGTACGACCGCGACGACGTGTTCCTCACCTCGAAGGTGCTCGCGAAGAACCTCAACTACGAGTCGGTGATCGAGTCGTGCGAGGCGTCGCTCGACCGGCTCGGCACCGACTACCTCGACTTATACCTCATCCACTGGCCGAACCCCGCGATCTCGCTGCGCGAGACGCTCCGGGCGATGGCGGAGCTCCGCGATCGGGGGCTCGTCCGCGACGTCGGCGTCTCGAACTTCAGCGCCTACCAGCTGAGCTGCGCGCACCACGTCTCGGACGTCCCGATCGCGGTGAACCAGATCGAGTTCCACCCGTACTTCCAGCGGCCCGACCTCGTCGACTACTGCCGCGAGAGCGACACCGTGGTCGAAGCCGCGGCGCCGCTCGCGCGGACCGATGTGTTCGGCGACGAGGTCGTCGCCGAGCTCGCCGAGACGTACGACAGGAGCCCCGCGCAGGTCGTGTTGCGGTGGGCGGTCGACCGCGGCGTGGTCCCGCTCCCGCGGTCGTCGACGCCGGACCACGTCCGGGCGAACGCCGACCTGGACTGGGAACTCGACGCGGCCGACCGGCGGCGGCTCGACGAGCGCGACCGCGACGAGCCGGTGTACGACACGCCGGCGCGCAACTGGACGAGCGACGTGTACGGGATCGAGCAGTAGCGATCGCTCGGCCTTAGGCGGCGTCGTCGCCGAGCGTCACCGGCCGCCCCGTCTCGGCCGACTCGTTCGCGACGTACACCGCGTCGTACGCGTCCGCGACCTCGCCGGACCGGAGCTCCTCGGGGGTGACGCCGGTCACGTCGCGCTCAGCGGCGACCGCCTCGACCGCGTCGGCGTCGACGTCCGTGACGGCCACCGGATCGAGCGTCTCCCAGTCGCGGCGCGAGAACTCGTCGAGGTACTCCGCGAAGTCGCCTTCCATGAAGTGAACGTCGGCGCGCGCGTCAAATAATCCCGGCGACCGGGCGGGGTCCGTCACCCCTCCTCGCCGACCCCCTCACCACGGCCCGTCGTAGTTCACCCGCGGCCGGTCGACGTCGACGCCGAGGTCGCGGAGCGCCGCGGTCGCGTTCTGGACGGGCGACGGGGCCGGGCGGTCGAGCGCGTCCGTCGTCGCCTCGGCGAACCGGACGGTCCAGTCCCCCCCGATCACGACCGTCGCGCGGCGCGGAATCTGTGAGTGGCCCTCCCACGACTCGGCGAGCAGGTCGTACGAGTCGGCGACGCCGCCGTGAAAGTCCGAAACGATCGGGAAGGGGAGGTCGAACCGGTCGGCGTACGCGAACCCCGAGTATAGCGAGTCCCCGGTGAGCGCGACGACGGCGAGGTCGTCGCGGCCGTGCCACCCCGCGTCCCGCACCGCGGCGAGCTCTGCCGTGCAGGTCGGGACGAAGTTCGCGGGGGCGAAACAGAGCGCGACCGCCTCGCGGCCGTCGACCAGCCGGAACAGCTCCAGCTCCGCGGCCGTCCCGCCGGTTACCGCGGGGGCGATGAAGTCCGGCGCCTTGCGACCGACGTCTATCATGGACGACACCTGCGCGTGCTGTCGGTAAATACCCACCCCCGGTCGTTCGGCCTCGATCCGACGCACTGAGAGCAGAGAGATCGGATGAGATGCTACTATGGGCCCTGCGAGCAGCGCTCACGGTGTAAGAGCTTTACGCGTGGCCGGCCGAGGGAGGTCGTGTTCGACCTCGACGTCGCGACCGCGCTCGCCCTCGTCGAGGGCTACGGCGCCGTCGCGGTGTTCGCCGTGTTCGCGCTCGAGGGCGCGCTCGTCGGGAAGGTGCTCCCCGCGCGGACGCTGTTCGTGACCGCCGTGGTCGCCGTCGGCGTCGAGGCGATCGCGGTCCTGCCGGTGTTCGCCGCGGCGGTGATCGGCGCGACCGTCGGCCAGTCGGTCGTCTTCGTCGCCGTCCGGAGGTTCGACGTCGACCCCGCGTCGCTTCCCCTCGTTCCGATCGGCGAGGGGGGCCTCGACGGGGCGACGCGGTGGTTCGACCGGTGGGGGCTCCCCGCGGTCGCCGCCTCCAACGCGGTCCCCGGCACGCGCGGGTGGCTCGCGGTCCCGACCGCGAACGCCTCGTCCGTCTCCGCACCGCGGTTCGCCGCCGCGTCGCTGGTCGGGTCCGCCGCGTACGTCGGCGCGCTGCTCGCGGTCGGTGTCGCCGTGGCGCTGGGTATCGGGGGCGCGGCCGACCTCCTCGGTCCCGAGTTGGCCGCGGCGCTGTAGCGGTCGGCCGCGTCGCCGGACCGTCGGATCGCCCGAACGTCCGCCGTGTCGTCCTGCCGCCCTCTCAGAGAACGGTCCCGTGTTTCTTGTCCGGCAGGTCCTTCTCGACGTCCTCGTAGAACGCGAACCGGGCCGCGAGCTCCTCGCGGAGCGTCGACGGCGGCACGATCTCGTCGATGACGACCTCGCTGGCCATCCGGTGGACGTCGATGTCCTCGCGGTACTCCTCGCGCAGGCGCGCCTCGGTCTCGGCACGCTCCTCGGGGTCGTCGATCTCGGCGAGCTTCCGCGCGTAGACGGCGTTGATCGCGGCCTCCGGACCCATGATCGCGATCTCGCCGGAGGGAAGCCCGATCACGCTCTCGGGGTCGTAGGCCGGCCCGCCCATCGCGTAGATCCCCGCGCCGTACGCCTTCCGGACGACGACGGTCTGTTTCGGCACCGTCGCCGAGGAGGTGGCGTAGATCATCTTCTTCCCCTTCTCTAAGATCGCGTCCTTCTCGACCCCCGAGCCGGCCATGAACCCCGGCGTGTCACAGAGGTACAACAGGGGGATCTCGTAGGCGTCGCAGGTCCAGATGAACTCGGCGGCCTTCTCGGCGGCGTCGGGGAAGATCGCGCCCGAGCGCGCCGTCGGCTGGTTGGCGACGACGCCGACCGGCCGCCCGTCGATCCGGCAGAACGCCGTGACGATTTCCGGGCCGTACCCCTCCTTCAGCTCGAAGACGGACTCCGCGTCGGCGATCCGGTCGAGCAGGTCGCGGGCGTCGTACGCGCGGTTTGGCGACTCGGGGATCAGCTCGTCGATCCCCTCGGGCGGGAGCTTCGGCGGCTTCGTCTCCCGTTGCGGAGGCTTCTCGCCGGCCCGATCCGGGAGGTAGCCGATCAGGTCGGCGACCAGCTCGCGGGCGTGCTCCTCGTCGCGGGCGACGAGGTCCGCGGAGCCGGACTCCTCGGCGTGGACGCGGGGCCCGCCCAGCTCCGCCATCTCGATCTCCTCGCCGGTGACCATCTTCACCATCCGCGGCGAGGCGATCGCCATCGCGGACATCCCCTCGACCATCACCGTGAAGTCGGCGAAGACGGGCGTGTAGGCGGCGCCGGCGATGCAGGGGCCGTAGAGGACGCAGATCTGCGGCACGGCGCCGGAGAGCATCGAGTGGTTGTAGTAGTACTTCCCGATCCCCTCGCGGTTGGCGAAGAAGCCGGTCTGCTGGTCGATCCGCCCGCCGGAGGAGTCCATCAGGTAGAGGACGGGCTTGCCCGTCTTCAGGGCCCGCTGTTGCATTCGGAGGAACTTCTCGACGCCCTTCGCCGCCATCGACCCCGCCTTCACGGTGAAGTCGTTGGCCATGAAGTGGACGTCTCGCCCCTCGAACTCGGCCGCGCCGGTGAGCAGGCCGTCGGCGGGGAGCCGGTCGCCGGAGTCGGACCCGTCCCTCTCGT
Organism: Halorubrum depositum; assembly: GCF_007671725.1. Lineage (NCBI taxonomy): Archaea > Methanobacteriati > Methanobacteriota > Halobacteria > Halobacteriales > Haloferacaceae > Halorubrum > Halorubrum depositum. The sequence continues at coordinate 1,118,928 of NZ_VCNM01000001.1, forward strand.
CGTCGGCGTCGCGGTTCGGCGCGTTCGGGTGCCAGTCGTCGAACGCGGCGAACTTCCCGTCCTCGAAGTGGAGGCCCGCCGAGTCGCCGTCGGTCGCGTCGCCCGCGCCGCGCGTCCCGCCCTCGCCGCCGAACCAGAGGTCGAGCCGGTCGCGGACGAACAGCTTCCCCTGCTCGGGGATCCGCTCCCGGTACTTCTCCGGACCGCCCTCCAGGATGTCGTCGATCTCCGCTTGCAGGGCGCGCTCGCGGTCGGTGGGGCCGAGGTCGTCGTCGAGGGGGTACGCCGTCTCGGGGGGCTCGGCGCTCGCGGCGGGCTCCGCCGCGTCGCCGACGTGGACGTCGACGTCGACGCCGAGGTGCTCGGCGAGCGACTTCGCGATCGCCTCGGCCTCCTCCGGCGTCGCCGCCGCGCCGACGTGGACTTTCATGGGCGCAAGATTTGCGGTAGATCCTAAACAGTTTTCCATGCGGGTCCGGCCGGACCGGACCCGATTCGACGGCGTGAGTCAGTCGAGCGCCGTTTTCAACCGCTCGACCAACTCCTCGTTGCCGACGTACAGCGGCACGCGGTCGTGAACGCCCTCGGGCTCGACGTCGAGGATGTCGATGTCGCCGTCCGTGGCGGCCCCGCCCGCCCGCTCGACGATGTAGGCGATCGGGTTCGCCTCGAAGGAGAGCCGGAGCTTCCCGTCCGGCGCGTCGACGAGGGCGGGGTACGCGAAGATGCCGCCGTAGGTGAGCACCTGGTTCACGTCGCCGACCATGGCGCCGCCGTACCGGAGCTTCAGCTCGTCTTCGACCTCGCGCGCGAAGGCGGTGAAGTCGTCCGGCCAGTCCGGGACGCGCCCGCCGAACCCGTAGACGAGGGGGTCGCCGGGGAGCCGCAGGTCGTCCTCGACGACCGAGCGGGTGACCGACCCCTCGGAGTCCGCCTCGACCACCTCCTCGCGAACGCCGGCGTCGTCGGCGACGACCATCGTCGTGATCGGGCCGTAGAGGACGTAGCCGGCGGCGACGAGGTCTCTCCCGGTCGCGGGGAGGGGCGCGTCGTAGATCCCGACGACGGTGCCCATCGCGTTGTTCGACCGGAGGTTCGAGGAGCCGTCGAGGGGGTCGATCGCGACCGCGTAGGGGCCGCCGTCCGCGTCGCTCCCGACCGCGCCGCCGGCGTCGACGGCGGCCTCGCGCTCCTCGCTGACGAACGAGCCGACGCCGTCGATCGCGGTGAGCGCCTCGCCGAGCAGCTCGTCGGCGTACAGGTCGCCGGCCAGGACGCTCTCGCCCGAGGGGTTGTCGGTCCCGCTCTCGACGCGGCGACCGGGCAGCGCGGCGCGGATCTCGGGGGCCGTCTCGGCGACCGCGTCGAAGACGGCCTCGACGGTCGGGTCCGGATCGCGGTCCGAGACAGGGTCAGTCATCAGTCGTCGCTCTCGGCGACGGCCAGCGCCTCGGCCGGGTCGGCCTCCTGGAAGACCACGGCCTCCAGCGCGTCGAGGATGCGCTCGGGGTCGTCGCGCTGGAAGACGTTCCGGCCGACGGCGATCCCGGTCGCGCCCGCGTCGATGGCGTTCGAGACGTTCCGGAGGAACGCCTTGTCGTCGCGCATCGTCCCGCCGGACATCACGACGTTGGCGGGGCCGGCCATCTCGACGGCGTCGCCCATCGCCTCGGGTGAGCCGGGGTACTTCACTTTCACCACGTCGGCGCCGAGCTCTAAGCCGAGCCGCGCGCCGTACGAGATGACGTCCGGGCTCCCGTCGTTGCGGAGCCCCTGCCCGCGGGGGTACGACCACATGACGACCCCCATGTCGTGCTCGCGGGCGCCCTCCTGCGCCTCCCGGAACTCCTCGGCCATCTCGATCTCGTGGTTCGACCCGCCGTACACCGTGAACCCGATCGCGTCGGCGCCGAGTCCGGCGGCGTATTCGGCCGTGCAGTTGACCGCGCTGTTCGGCTCGCCCATCCAGAGGTTCGAGGTTCCGTTGAGCTTCAACAGAAGGTTCACCTCGTCCTCGTAGTCGGGGTAGTACGCCTCGGCGACCCCCTTCTGGACGGCCAGCGCGGTGACCGCCTCGTGGGTGGCGAGCTCGAAGATCCGCTCGGGGTCCGCCGTGTCGGGGTTCGGTTCGAAGTCGACCGGCCCGTGCTCGAGACCGTGGTCGTACGCGAGGATCAGCGACTTACCGTCCCGCGAGATGTTGTCGGCGGCGTGAGGAAGCATCAGTTCGTACTCCCGTTACATCGATAAAAAACGCTATGGTCGTTTCGGCGGACGTAAAGAAACGGATTCGACGGGCTCCGCGCGTTTCGCTCCGCTCCGGAACGGATTCGAGACAGATGGAATTACTACTCAAATAGTTAATTATCAATCGTTCGCAACGAACGGCTCCCGGGCGCGACGGTATCCGTCTCAGAGCCGACACGCTCCGGTCGCGGAGTCGACACGCCGCGGTTACGGACCCGACTCGCCGCGGTCGCGGAGCCGCAATACTTACCAGCCGCGGCGCGACAGCGACCTCCATGCGGGAGCTATCCGACATCGACGTCGTCGGCGTGGTGGGGGCCGGTACGATGGGCAACGGGATCGCGCAGGTCGCCGCGACCGCCGGCTACGAGGTCGTGATGCGCGACATCGAGCAGGAGTACGTCGATCGCGGCCTCGACAGCATCGACGACAGCCTCGATCGGCTGGCGGCGAAGGACGCCCTCGACGAGGAGCCGGCGGCGATCCGCGACCGGATCGCGGGCACCACCGCCCTCGCCGACCTCGCGTCCGCGGACGTCGTCGTCGAGGCGGCGGTCGAGGACATGGACGTGAAACGCGACGTGTTCGCCGACCTCGACGAGGTGACCGACGACGACGTCGTCCTCGCGACGAACACCTCGACGCTGTCGATCACGACCATCGCGAGCGCCACGGACCGCGCGGGCGACGTGATCGGCCTCCACTTCATGAACCCGGTGCCGATCATGGACGGCGTGGAGGTCGTCGTCGGGGAGCGCACCGCGGACGCGGTCGTCGAGTTCGCGCACGCCTTCGCCGCGGCCCTCGGCAAGGAGACGTGGGAGTCCGACGACAAGCCCGGCTTCGTCACGAACCGCATCCTGATGCCGTGGATCAACGAGGGCGTCCGGGCCTACGACGAGGGCGTCGCCGAGAAGGCCGACATCGACCGAGGGATGAAGCTCGGGACGAACGTCCCGATGGGCCCCTTAGAGCTCGCCGACCACATCGGGCTCGACGTGGTGTTAGACGCCAGCGAGACGCTCCACGCCGAGCTCGGCGACCGCTACAAGCCGGCGTACCTCGTCAAGCGCAAGGTGGAGGCCGGCGACCTCGGGAAGAAGACGGGCCGCGGGTTCTACGAGTACGAAGACGAGTAACTGAGTCCGACTCAGGCGCCCTTCGCCTTCCGGTCGTCGTCCGCGGTCCACCGCCGCGCACCGGGGAGGAGCCCGACCAGCTTCGTCACGTAGCCGAACCGGAATAGCCCGAGCTGCGAGAGCGCGCCGAGGGCGAAGACGGCCACGAAGACCGGCGCGGCGACGTCGAACAGGAGCGGCTCGACCGACGGCCCGGCGGCGGCCGCGTCCAGCGTCGCCGGGGTGATCGACCGCGACGCGAACGCCGCGCCGATGAACGCCGTCGAGACGACGAGCGTCGTCCGGCTCAGGACGAATCCGAACAGCGCGCCGACCGCGACGCCCGCGAGCGTCGCGCCGACGAGCAGCAGCGTCCCCTCGAACCCGGCCGCGTCGGCCGCGTACAGCGGCCCGACCGCGAACCGGCCGGCGAAGCCGCCGACCAGTCCGCCGATGGCGACGACGGCGAAGGAGAGCCCGGCGTACGCGAGGAAGCCGCCGACCGCGGCGCCGATCGCGACCGCGACCCCCGTCAGGACCGGCCCGTCGACCGCGATCAGCCCGACGAGACTCGGCGCGGCGAGGTAGCCCGCGCCGCCCCCGACGAGCAGCCCGGTCAGCGTGACGGCGTAGACGGAAACCGCGGCGCCGACGAACGCGAGGAGGAGTCCGGCGAGGACGAGTCCGGCGTTGACTGGGGTGAGCATATTGGCGTCTTCTCGCCGGCGACGGATAAAAGTCGCCGGACCGTGCGGCCGCGACGTCGACGCCGGAGAGAGCGGTCCGGGCCCGTCGGTCTCACCGCGCCCGCCGTCCCGCCCGCCGGTCGACGTGGCGGGTGTAGCCGCCGACGGCGAGGCCGAAGCCGACGACGAGCAGCAGGAAGCCGAACAGCCGGCTCGTCCCGATCGTCAGCATCGCGAGGAGCAGGCCGAAGGCGAACGCGAAGACGCCGGCGACGGCCACCCCGACGTCGACGAGCGGCGACGGCTGGACCGCCTCGCAGTGCGGGCAGACCCGGGCGTCGCTCGCGATCGGCTCGCGGCAGTCGACGCAGCGGACGCGGTCGTTCGACACGGGCCTCCGTTCGAGCCGAGGTCGGTTATACGCTTCAGTCCGCCGCGACCGCCCCGGCGTCGTCGCTCGCGCCGAGCGTCTCCTCGACCTGCGTCACGACCGCGGCGAGCGCGACGACCGCGAGCCCGGCGCCCACCGCGAAGGGGACGACGAAGCCGAAGCCGACGAGCCAGCCGGACGCGAGGGGGCCGAGCGCGACGCCGAAGCCGAACCCCATCGTGAGCACCGACAGCGTCGTCCCGGACTCGCCCTCCCGCGCGAGGTCGCCAGCGAGCGCGAGCGACGGCGCGAAGACGAACGCGACGGCGACCCCCTGCGCCAGCCGGACGAGCGTCATCAGGATCGGGTCGGTGACGATCCCCTGCAGCAGCGTCGTCGGGGCGAGGAGGACGAAGCCGGCGAGCAGGAACGGGCGGCGCCCGATCCGGTCGCTGGCCTGTCCCACGGGCACCTGTAAGAGCACGTTCGCGATGGTGACGGCGGCGAACTGGAGCCCGAACCACACCGGCGCCTGGTCGAGCCGGACGTTCACCTGGTTCTGGAGCGTCGCGTACAGCGCGATGCACATCCCCATCGCCACCGTCGCCAGCCCGAGCGCGAACACCGGATCGAGCAGGCGGTCCTCGCCGCGAACCCGGATCGAGAGGTCGTCGCTCGCCTCGCTGGACTCGGCGGCGTCGCGGACGAGCAGGAAGACGAGGGCGAAGCTGAGGTACGCCCCGCCGCAGGCGGCCGCGAAGGCGGCGTCGAAGCCGTCGATCACGGGAAGCCCGACCGGCGAGAGGTCGTACGGGCCGGCCTCGACGACGGCGCCGGCCAGCACCGGGCCGAAGCCGAAGCCGATCAGCCGGAAGGTGTTGTACACGCCGAAGTTGCCGCCGCGGTCGGCGTCGGCCGACGCGTACTCGTTGACCAGCGCGACCGTCGCGGGGATGATAAGCGCCGCGCCGAACCCCTGAATCGCCCGCAGGACGACGAGCTGCCAGTAGACGTCCGCGACCGTGTACAGCCCGCTGGCGGTCCCCAGGAGGAGGATGCCGGTCAGCACGAAGGGGCGTCGGACCCCGATCCGGTCCGAGAGCCGCCCGGTCACCGGCTGCGAGAGGCTGTTGAGGAAGCCGAAAAGCGAGAGGACGACCCCGATGAGCAGCGGCTCGGTCACCGTGACCGACGCCGCGCCCACGCCGACCTCGGTCCCGAGGAGCGCGCTGACGTCGATCAGGTCGCTCGCGATGTACAGCGGCAGCACGACGATGAGAAAGGAGTTGCCGGCGGCCCCGACCATCCGAGCGAGCGCGAGCACGATGACCCGCCGGTCGGTGTCGGCGATGCCGGAGAGCGTCCCCATTTCCCTCCGCTTCGGTCGGGACCACAAAGGCGTTTGCGAACGGCGGGAGTCGATCCGGTTCCGGGTCGGCGTCTACGACTCGACCGCCGGCGGCTGACGGCGCTCGATCCCGCGGATCTCGAAGCGCGCGCCGCCCTCGGCCGACTCGGTCGCCGCGACGGTCCAGCCGTGCGCGTTGGCGATCTCCTGGACGATCGCCAGCCCGAAGCCGGTGTTGCCCTCGACGCCGCTCTGTCCGGGGTCGAAGAGCTCGTCCGCGACCCCCTCCGGGATTCCCGGCCCGTCGTCGGCGACGTAGAAGCCGTCGTCGAGGTCGCCGACGCGGATCGCCACGTCCGGGCCGCCGTGTTCCACGGCGTTCCGGACGAGGTTCTCGAAGAGGTTCCGGAGCCGGTCGGCGTCGGCCAGCACCTCCCGGTCGGTTTCGATCGTCAGCTCGGCGGCGCCGGTGTCGACCGTCTCCCAGCTGTCCGCGGCGACGTCCGCGACGGACACCGGCTCGGGGTCGCCGACGGTCTCCCCCTCGCGGGCGAGCGTGAGCGTGTGCTCGACGATGGACCCGATGCGGTCGAGCGCGTCGGCCGCGGCGTCGAGGTGCTCGGCGCCCTCGTCCGCCGTCGTCCGCGCCAGGTCGACGCGGCCCTGCGCGACGTTGAGCGGGTTCCGGAGGTCGTGGCTCACGATGCTCGCGAAGGAGTCGAGCCGCTCGTTCTGTCGCTCGAGCGCCGCCTCGCGCTCCTTGAACGCCGTGATGTCCTCCTGGAAGCCGACCCACTCGGAGACGCGACCGCCCGCGTCGCGGATGGGGGCGATGCTGACCCGGTTCCAGAACTCGGTGCCGTCCTTCCGGTAGTTCAGCAGCTCGACGCTGGTCGGCTCCTCCGCGTCGATCGCCTCGCGGAGCCGCGCGACCGACGCCTCGTCGGTGTCGGCGCCCTGCAGGAACCGGCAGTTGACGCCGACCGCCTCGTCGCGGTCGTAGCCGGTCATCCCGACGAACCGGTCGTTGACGTACACCATCGGGTTGTCCGGCCGGTCGGGGTCGGTGATGGTGATGCCGACGGGCGCCTCGTCGAGCGCGCGCGTCTTCGTCTCCAGCTCCTCGCGCCGCTCCACCTCGTCGGAGACGTCTCGCAGGATGCCGACGCTCCCCTCGAAGCAGTCGCCCTCGTACGGGAGCGCCGCCATGTGGTCCCGACAGGGGATCGGCTCGCCCTCCTTCGGAGCGATGTCCACCCGGAACCGCTGGACGTCCGGCCCGGAGCCGGAGAGGATCGTCCCGAGCCGATTCTCCGCCTCCGCGACGGCCTCGTCGTCCTTGATGAGGCTCGGTTCGCTCCCGACGATCTCCTCGCGGTCGTAGCCGGTCAGCTCCGCGAACGGCTCGTTGACGAACCGGAAGACGCCGGTCTCGTCGACGACGTACACGGGGTAGCCGAGCGCGTCGATGACCGTCGAGTAGCGGTCCGCGATCTCCCGGGTCCGGTGCTCGTCGACCGCCTGCCGGACGCGGTTCGCGAGCCGGCGGAGCTGCTCTGGGCCGCCCTTCTGGAAGTAGCCGGTGACGCCCGCGTTGAGCGCCTGACTCGCGATCTCCTCGCTCCCCTTCCCGGTGTACAACACGAACGGGATCGAGCGGTCGGTCTCGCGGAGCCGCTCGAAGAACTCCAGCCCGTCCGTGCCGGGCATGTCGTAGTCGCTGACGATGCAGTCGAACCGCTCGCCGTCGAGCGCGTCGAGCGCGTCCGACGCCGACGTGACGCCCGTCACCGCGACGGCGTCCAGTTCGCGTTCGAGATACGCCTCCGCGAGATCCAGCACGGAGGGGTCGTCGTCGACGTGCAACACGTCGATCCGTTCGGGCATAGCGGTCCATACGTGCCCGCCTCATAAACGAATACCGACCCGGGTATCAGTTCTGAGGACGGAGCAGGGGGCGACCGTCGGGGCCGGGGGGCGAGGGTCGCCCGCGCGAGCGACCGGTTTCACTGCCGCCGCGCGTGGCTGATTCTTAAGTCGGCGCGGCGCGGAGCCTCGGGCGATGGCCGGCGGCACGCTCCCCGGGACCGCGACCGACGAGGCGGACGGGAGCGACCGCGTCGTGTTCCACGTGGACATGGACTGCTTTTACGCCTCCTGCGAGCGGCTCCGCCGCCCCGAACTCGCGGGCGAGCCCGTGGTCGTCGGCATGGGGTACGAGGCGGGCGAGACGATCGGCGCGGTCGCGACCGCGAGCTACGAGGCCCGCGCGTTCGGCGTCGAGAGCGCGATGCCGATCTCGGAGGCGCTCGACCTGCTTCCGCGCCGCGTCGACGCCGACCCCGACGACCCGGACGCGCCCGACCCCGAGGAGACCGGACGGTACCTCCCCGTCGACCTCGACTTCTACAAGGAGGTCGCGAGCGACGTGAAGGCCGTCCTCCGCGACTGCGCCGACACGCTCCGCGAGGTGAGCGTCGACGAGGCGTACCTCGACGTCACCGACCGGACCGCGTGGGACGCCGCGGCGGGAGCGAGCGCCGCGGCCGGCCCCGTCGAGGCGCGGACCCTCGCGGAGGGGTACGCCCGGCACGTCAAGCAGCGCATCGAGCGCGAGGCCGGGGTGCCCGCGAGCGTCGGCGTCGCGCCGAACATGTCGACCGCGAAGGTCGCCAGCGACGCCGACAAGCCGGACGGGCTCGTGGTCGTCCCGCCCGGCTCGGTCGCGTCGTTCCTCGCGCCGCTGCCGACCGCCGAGATCCACGGCGTCGGCCCGGTGACGGAGCGAACCCTCGCCGAGATGGGGGTCGAGACCGCCGCCGACCTCGCCGCCGCCGATCCCGACCGGCTGGCCGACGCGCTGGGCGAGCGCGGCCCGGAGCTCTGCCGGCGCGCCCGCGGCGACGACGACCGGGAGGTCACCCCGACCGGCCTCCCCAAGAGCCTCTCGCGGGAGTCGTCGCTGTCGCCGACGGCTGACGAGGAGACGAAGCGGGAGACGGTGGCGGCGCTCGCGGCCGACGTGGCCCGGCGGGCCCGCGAGCGCGGGTGCCTCTACCGCACCATCGGGATCAAGGCGGTCGAGCCGCCCTACGACGTCAACACCCGGGCGCGGAGCCTCCCCGGCCCGGTCGACGACCCCGACCTCGTGGAGTCGGTCGCGTTCGACCTCCTCGCGGAGTTCGCGGACGACCGCGTCCGCAAGCTCGGCGTGCGCGTCTCCAACCTCGATTTCGCCGAGAGCGACCAGGCGACCCTCGGGGGGTTCGAGCCGGGCGACGGCGAGGGCGGGGGAGGCGGAACCGCGAGCGACCGCCGCCACGAGACCCGGACGCGCTCGACTGACGCCGACGGCGGCGGCGGGAAGCTCACCGACTGGGTCGGGGACGAGCCGAGCGCCGGGGAGGAGGACGAGACGGACGAGTCCCGGGACCGACGGGCGAGCGACCGCGGCGACGGGCAGGCGTCGCTCGGCGACTGGGAGTGAGATCCTCCTCCGCTGCGGGGGCAAGGGCCGCCCCGCGGCGTCGCGACCGGCGCGTGGATTTATCAGGCGACCGCGACGATTCGGGGGTATGTCCCTCGCTCGCCGCGTCCTCCTCGGCTCGAATCGGAACGGCCCGCCGCGTCGGTATCGGCTCCTCGCCCCGCCGCTGCTCTTCCTCGCCGTCTTCGCGGCCTACGCGCTGGGGGCCTTCGAGATCTCCGGCGGGGTCGTGTTCCTCGCGGGCGACGCCGCCCTCGTCGGCGTCCTCGCGGCCGCGGTCCTCGCGTACCGACGGGCCGGGCTGGCGCTGGCGTGGGCGACCGTCTACGGCGCGCTCCTCGGGTACAGCGCGGACCACTACCTGCTGGGCCTCTCGGGGCGGTCCCTCGGCGAGCGCGTCGCCGCGCTCGTCGAGCTCGACGGGCTCGTCTTCGTCGGCGTCGAGGCCCTCGCGCTGGGGACGCTCGCGTGGGCGGTCGGCGTGACCGCGCGCCGGGCGGTCGAGGAGGTTCGAGCTCGGCGCGGAGCCCCGACCGAGTGAGGGGATTTAGGTGCCCGAGCGCCGACCCCGACGCATGGACGACCTCGCCTGGGAGACGCTCGACACCGACATCGACTACCGCTGCCCCGGCTTCGACGTGCGCCGCGACGAGGTGCGCTTTCCGGACGGCGAGACGGACGGGTTCCACTACGTCGACGAGCCCCCGGCGGTCGTGGTGCTCCCGCTGACCGCCGACGGCGACGTCGTCGTCATCGACGAGTGGCGACAGGCGGTCGACCGCGTCAACCGCGGGCTCCCCGCCGGGACGGTCGAGCCGGAGGACGCCGACGACCTCGAACGCGCCGCGGCGCGCGAGCTCGCCGAGGAGACGGGGTACGAGGCCGACGCCTTCGAGCGCCTGACGACGGTGGAGCCGACGAACGGGATGGCGGACTCGGTCCACCACCACTTCCTCGCGACGGGCTGTGAACCCACGGCCGAGCGCGACCTCGACCACAACGAGTCGATCGCGGTCGAGACGGTCCCGTACGACGACCTGCTATCGGCCGTCGTCGACGAGGGGCTCCGTGACGGGCGGGCCGTGACCGCCGTGCTCTGGTACGAGCTGCTGTATCGCTGACGGGGAGCTCTCGGGCGATCGAAGCGGGGGACACGAACAGCCCTATTATGGGTCGGTCCGTACACCGGGTAATGGCTGACCCCTCCAGCGACGACGGGAATCGACGGGAGCCGGAGGCTTCCGACGGCGGCGAGCCGAGCGCTCCCGACGGCGGCGAGCCGGCGGACGGCTCGACCGCACCCGGCGACGGGCCGTCGACCACCGACCGCACCGCCTCGTCGACGGCGTCCGGCGGTTCGGGGGGCCGCACCGTCGCGGTCGCGATCGCCACGGCCCTGCTCTTGGGGGTCCTCGGCCCCGCGATCGCCCTCGCCAGCGGGGGCGTGGTGCTCGGTCTCAACGCCGTGACGGGCGGGCTCCCGCTCGCCGCGAGCCTCGTGCTCACGCTGGTGTTGGGCCAGTACGTCGCGTTCGGCGGGCTGGCGGTCCTCTACCTCACGTGGCGGGGGTTCGACCGGGCCGGGATCGTCGAATACCTCGGCGTGCGCCGCCCGAGCCTGAAGGAGATCGGCCTGATCGTGGGGAGCTGGGCGCTCATCCTCGTCACGATCATGGCCGTCTCGATCGTGATCCAGCGGCTCGGGACGGAGGCCGCCTCGAACCAGAGCGCGGAGCTCGCCATGCAGAACCCCGCGATCATCCCGCTCCTCATCGCGGCGTCGTTCCTCGTGATCGGCCCCTCGGAGGAGATCCTGTACCGCGGCGTCGTGCAGGGGCGGCTCCGGGAGACGCTGTCGCCGATCCCCGCGATCCTCATCGCCTCCGCGATATTCGCGGCCGTCCACGTTATGGCGCTGACCGGCGGCGCCTCCGCGCGGCTCACGACCATCGCCATCCTCTTCCTCCCGAGCATCGTCTTCGGCGCGGTGTACGAGTACACCGAGAACCTCGTCGTGCCGGCGCTGCTCCACGGCCTCCACAACGCCGTCATCTTCACGATCCTGTACATCACGATCGCTTACGGCGACGAGATTCAGGAAGCGGCCGGCGGCAGCGCGGCGCTGATTCCCTTTTAAGCAACTGAGTGCCGTGAGTCAGTCGTACTGCCGGCGGCCACGCGGTTATTTATAAACAAACGATGCGGTGGCGCGTGCCGGTGAGCGGCCCTTCGGGCCGCGAATCGCACGCGCGAGGGAGCCCGCGACGGCGCATATAAGCGCCGTCGCGGCGAGGCTGGGGAGGCGTGAGGCTGCGGTTGCTGTGCGGTGGGTTGGGGCTCAAAGGGGCAGCCACGAGGGCGGCGTAGGCGTTCACGAGAGCAGAGCTCTCGTGAGCCAATCAGAACGCTGCGCGTTCTGATGACGACGAAAGCACCGCAAAGAGGGAGCGAACGAAGTGAGCGACCGAGTGAGGAGCGCAGCGAGCGTACGCCGCCCTCGCGGCTGGGGCTTTGGAGGCTGTCACCGCGCTGCGACCACCGATACAACTCATAAAACGCAAACGACCGAAACACTCGCGACTACCGAGTGGAAGCGGACTGAGGGGAGTAAGCCCCCTTCGGTTCGTCCCGACATTCGGCTGAGCGTCCGCGCCGTGGCCGGACTACCTTGTGGCGCGGACTTGCACCGGCGAGGATTCGCCGTTCCATCCGTTCCCGCCCGTCGAACCTCGTCGGGTTAACTCCCTTCCCTCGCGGGTCGGTTCGCTCGACTCACGGGTCGGGGCGGGGGGTGTCGTTGCTGTTCCAGAGCCAGCCGTCTCCGACTCCGGGCGTGTGCCCGGTCGCCCGTCCGGCCGGTGGGGGGACTTTCCTCATGCCAGAGGCACGGGAGTCGGGCTCCCTCTGTCCGGGCCGACGTTGTCCGCGGCCGCGAATAAGCGATCCGGTCGGTGAGGGGGATCCGGTCGGCGCGGCCGGGATCGATCCCCCGGCAGTCTCGTCCCGGCGATTCCGGCCCCGCGATCGCGACCGATCCGCCCCAAACGCCGAGCGAGTCGAAGACGCTTCGACGGGGCGGTATGCGACCGATTCGCAAGGGAAGCGTTCAAGTCGTCAGCAACGTAATAGAGTTGTATGTCCGAGGCCCAGACCGTTCAACTGTCGTACGACGACGGTGCACGAGCGGTCGAACTCGCGCGGGAGGCGGTCGAGTCGTTCGTCCGACACGGACAACGCGAACAACCCGGCAGTATGCGCGAGGCGTTCTACGCCCGCACCGGGGCGTTCGTTCGACTGGAGTCCACGAGAGGTCGCGGCCGGCTCCGCGGCTGCGCCGGCGCGTGGGAGACCTCCGACCAGCTCGGCCACGCGATCGTCGAGGCCGCGATCAAGGCCGCCTCCGACGACTCGTGCGGCTCGGAGGTGGAGCCGAAGGAGCTCGACAACATCACCGTCTCCGTGTTCGTCGTCTCGAACACGGTGCTCACCAACGACCCCCTCGCCGACCTGAAGATCGGCACGCACGGCGTCGCCGTCGACGGCGGCAACGCGCACGGCTGGCTCTACCCGACGGTCCCCGTCGAGAACGGCTGGTCCGGCGCCGAGTTCCTCTCGCGCGCCTGCCGGAAGGCGAAGCTCTCCCCGACAGCGTGGGAGGACGACGACACGATGGTGACGCTCATCGAGGGGCAGGTGTTCCGAGAGCGCGCCGACGGCGGCGCGGTCGAAGAGCTGTAACCGACTCCGAGACGCGTCTTACTCCGCAGTTTCGTTCGCCCCGTAGCCCACGGCCTCCGCGTCCGCGAGCGCCCGCTCCGTCGCGGTCGCGAGGTCGACCGCGTCGTCGGCGACGACCTCGCCGTCGCGGATCACCGGCTCCATGAGCGACTCGGCGCCCTCGGGACCGGAGCGGTCCGCCAGTCCGACCGCGTGCGCGCCGTCGGCGGTGCGGTAGACCGCCTTCGCGCCAGAGAGCTTCCCGCGCTTGGCCGCCGGTTCGCCGTCGACGGCGACGAGGTCGAGCGCGAAGTCGACCGGGTCGGCGTTGGAGACGTAGCCGCCCACGCCGAACCCGTCGACGACGTCCCGCAGCTCGCGGAGGGCGGCGGGACCGAGCCCGCCGGAGACGTACACGTCAACGTCGGCGTGGCCGCGCGCGTCGAGCTCCCACTGCACCTCCCGAACGATGTGACGGAAGTCGCCGCGGCGCGAGCCGGTGGTGTCGAGCCGGACGCCGTCCAGACGGTCGCCGAGGGCCGCGACCGCCCGGAGCGTCTCGTCGACCTCGTCGGAGTAGGTGTCACAGAGGGCGATCCGCGGCACCGACTCGTCGGCGGCCTCGTCGAAGGCGCGCCACGCGGTCTCCTGCTCCCCGCGGCCGAAGCAGATCGAGAGCGCGTGCGGCATCGTCCCCGACGCCTCCCGACCGAGCAGGTCGCCGGCGGCGACGTGCGAGAAGCCGTCGAATCCGCCCACCAGCGCGGAGCGCTCCACCGCCGCCGTCATCGCGGGGTGAACGTGGCGCGCCCCGAACGAGAGCACCGAGGAGTCCGGCGCCGCGACCCGGCAGTCGAGCGCGGCGGTCGCCATCCCGGAGGCGTGCGAGAGGAACCCCAGGAGCGACGTCTCCAGCCGCGCGAACGCCCGGTACGGCCCCTCGATCCGCATCACCGGCCCGCCGTCGAACAGGCGCCCCTCCGGGATCGCGTCGACGTCGACGTCTCGCCCCTCCAACAGCGCGAGCGCGTCCTTCAGGCCGGCGAACAGCTCGAAGTCGCCGTCGGGGAACTGGTCGGCGGTCACCTCGGCGACGACCCGGGGGTTCCGGCCGGCGTGCTCCAGCGCGGCCTCGGTCCGCTCGAAGTACGCGTCCGTCGCCCGCCCGTCGCGGATCGCGGCCGCGTCGACGATGTCGAACTCGGTCATACTACGGGATACGCCCGCGCGGGAGCAAAAGCGGTCCGGGTCCCGCGCCGGCAGTCGATGGCGGTCGTCGGCGCGACGACCCCCTCACTCTCGCGAGCGACGCGCGAGCAGCGACACCGCCGCCAGCAGCCCGAGGAGGCCGGCGACGACGCCGAACCCGGGTGCCTCGTCGCCGGTCGACGCGTCCGGACCGGACGAGCCGTCGGCGTCGTCGCCGTCCGACCCGGCGTCGGTTCCGTCGTCGGTGTCGGAACCGGTCCCGTCGCCGTCGACGTCAGCGCCGTCTCCCTCGTCGGTGGCGGGCGGCGCGAGGTCCGCGTCGGGACGCAGTTCGAGCACGCCGGCGGGCGCCGGCGCGTGGACGATCGTCACGCGAGTCCCGTCTCGGACGACCCCGTAGGCGCCGGGGAAGTCGCCGTCGTCGGTCTCGTACACCCGTCCCGCCTCGTACTCGTCGTCGCCGTGGGCGGTTATCATCTCGACGTACGTCTCGCGGAAGTCCGCGGCGTCGGCGGCGGTCTGCCACTCCGTCACCCAGACGTACCCGTCGCGGGCGTCGTCGCCGTCGCCGGCGCTGTACGGGTAGAGCTCGTCGCCCGCCCAGCCGTCGGTCGACTCGTGGGCGTAGTTGTAGTTCGCGCGGGTCCGGAGCTCCTCGTCCGGCCGCGTGTGGATCCGGACGTTCGCCCCCGCGCTCGCGTCGGGCTCGAGGATCGGGTAGCCGTACTCGAGGCTCTGGTACCAGAACATGACGAACATCGACGCCTCGCCGGTCGTCTCGGCGCCGTCGACCCCCTGGTCGGGGTACGTCTCCCAGTCGCCGGTCGCCGTGTCCTCGAAGGAGACGTTGCGAGTCTCGTAGCCGGGGTTCCGGTGGATCACCTCGGCGGTGCTCCCGGGCGGCTCGTTCATCGTCTCGTTGACGGCCTCCCAGCCGCCCTCCTCGACGAGCGCCTCGACGTAGAGCGCGCCGTCGGAGTAGGGCTGGAGCACGGTCTGGAGGATGCCGAAGTTGAACTCGGCCGCCGACCCGCCGCCCCCGCCGCCCGCCGACGGCGCGTCGAGGCAGGTCCAGTTGGCCGCGCAGCGGGCGGCGTAGCGCTCCTCGATGTGGACGGCCTCCCCTTCGACGACCCCGTCGACAGCGAGGTCGCCGTCCTGCGTGGCGCCGGCGTAGCGGGGCCGCGTGAGGTCGTGGTACTGGTCTTGCATCCCGTGGACCAGCTCGTGCGCCAGCGTCGAGGGGTCGATCCGTGTCTCCTCGCCCTCGGCGACGACGAGGACGATCCGGTCCTGGGCCGGCGAGTAGAAGCCGGAGACGGCGCCGCCGAACACGGCGTCGATCTCGTCGTTCGCGTTCTCGTTCTCGCCGACGACGAACAGCGCCTCCCACACCTGGTCGTTCCAGCGGCGGAACGCCTCGCTGGAGTTGTTTCCGCCGGTCGAGTCGTTCATGAACTCCTCTCGGGTGACCGTCTCGACGGGCACGTCCTCCCGGAACGGCCGCTCGCGGATGTGCTCGACGCGCGCCATCGTCAGGTGCGTCAGGGCCTCCAGCTCCGACTCGTTGAGCCCGTCGCTCTGGTTGAAGGACAGCTCCTCCTCGTAGTGGGTCCCGTTCCAGCAGCCGACGACCTCGGTGCCGTCGCCCGCGTCGCACTCGGCGGCCGTCGCGCTGGCCGGGGCGCCGCCGGCGGCGACGTCAGCGGGGCCGGCGGCGACCGTCGCGGAGTCGCTGGCGACGCTTTCGGCGACCGGTCCGGCGGCGACCCCGCCGACCCCGAGCGAGAGGAGGGCGATCGCGGCGACGACGACCGAGAGGGTGAGAACCCGTCGCATAGGGGCGATTACGACCGACCGGATAAGTAGTTTGTCGGTCCCCGGGTCGCCGGCGGCGGTCGCGTCACCGCCGGCTTCGGATTTTTTGGTCCGGGGCACCAATTACCGCACATGCCGTACGATCCGACCGAGACGGCGGTGATCGTCGTCGACATGCAGAACGGGTTCTGCCACCCGGACGGGAGCCTCTACGCCGAGCCGAGCGAGGCGGCGATCGGGCCGGTGACGGCGCTCGTCGAGCGGGCGCGTGAGGCCGGCGCGAGCGTCGTCTACACCCGCGACGTCCACCCGCCGGAGCAGTTCGAGGAGACGCACTACTACGACGAGTTCGACCGCTGGGGCGAACACGTCGTCGAAGGGTCCTGGGACGCCGAGCTCGTCGGGGGGCTCGACGCGCGCGAGACGGACCACGTCGTCGAGAAGCACACCTACGACGCCTTCTATCGGACCGACTTAGAGGGGTACCTCGACGCCCACGGGATACGCGATCTGCTGATCTGCGGGACGCTCGCGAACGTCTGCGTGCTCCACACGGCCGGCAGCGCGGGGCTCCGCGACTACCGGCCGGTCGTCGTCGAGGACGCGCTGGGGTACATCACCGAGGACCACCGCGAGTACGCCGTCGACCACGCGGACTGGCTGTTCGGCGAGACGACGACGCGAGAGGCGGTCGCGTTCGCGGAGGCGTGAGCCGCCGGGCGTCTCGCGGGTGTTACGGGAGCGCTCCTCGCCGACCGCGGGAGCGTTCCACGAACCGTTATCAAGCGCGTGAATCGGCGTGTAACCCTTTTTACCCCCGGCGGGCAGCGTCGCGTATGGAACTCTCTCGACGCGGGATGCTCGCCGGCGTGGGGGCCGCGTGCGCGGTCGGCGCCGTCGGCTTCGCCGGCGCGACCGCGGTGACGGACGGCGAGGGCGACGACGGCTCGGGCGGCACCGGATCGATCGAGGACGACCCGGTCGGCGGCGGTTCGGCCGGCGACGACGAGAGCGGCGGTCCGGCCGGCGCGGTCGACGCCGACCCGGACGCCCCGTTCGAGGCGCGACTCCGCCGCGACGGCGAGGACGACCGGAGACTGTTCGGCGCGAGCGATCTCGACGAGGTGGAGGGCGTCTTCGACGACGACGGCGAGTACCTCGTGTACGTCGCGCTCGGCGACGACGGGGTCGACGCCTTCCAGGAGCGACTGGCCGCGTCCGGTGCGGTCGACGAGCCGGAGCGGTTCGTCGTGTCGATGACGCTCGACGGGACCGAGGTCCGGCGGGTCGAACTGGACGAGCCGACGGTGAGAGCGCTCACCGACGACGGGTGGGGCGGCGTGCTGACGCTCCCGTTCGGCGAGGAGCGCGTCGCGCGGTCGGTGTACGACTCGCTGGCTGCGACCTGACTGGTCAGGTGCGCCGATTTTACGGCGGATCCGGAGCGGCCGCGAGAGGCGGTCTCGCGACGCGGAGGGGATCGGTTATCCCCCCGGCGACCGTAGCGAACCGTATGACCAAGGGCGACGACGGTCGGGGAACGGAAGGGGAGACGACCGCCGGTTCCGGCGGTCGACCGTGCCCGCTCTGTGAGACCCCGATGTACCACAGACACTGCAAGTACGTCTGCCCGGCCCACGGGGTCGTCTACGACTGCAGCGACACCTTCTACTGACCGCGAGACGCCGTCTCCCCCGGATTCTCCCGGAGACGCGTCCACTTCCAGTCTCCGGGATCGGAACGGAATCAACGGACCGACGGCATGAAAACAACAATGGATGTGCGAACTGTTATGTTCTTGGAGGCCGACTTTTCCCTTATGACCGGCGACCCGCTCTCGACCCTCCTCGCCGACCTTCAGGGGTCAGTATGGTAGAGCACGGACAGGTTGCCCGGAGCAAGCGGATCCAGCGCCGTACGGGCAAGACCTTCCACGTCGCCACCCGGCTGCTCCCGAAGCGGATCCGCCACGCCACGTACGTGCTGTACGGCTTCTTCCGCATCGCCGACGAGGTCGTCGACGCCGAGGACACCGCGCCGCCGGCCGAACAGCGCGCCGAGCTCGATCGCCTCCGGCGGGCCGCCCTCGGCGAGGAGCCGACGGACGACCCCGTGTTGGAGGCGTTCGCCGAGGTGAAGGCGGAACACGGGATCGCCGACGAGGACGTCCACTCGTTCGTCGACGCGATGGAGAGCGACATCGACACCGACCGCTACGAGACGTACGAGGAGCTGGAGGCGTACATGGACGGCTCCGCCGCCGCGGTCGGGCGGATGATGACGGCGATCATGAACCTGGACGCGGAGACCGAGGCCGCGGCGCTGCCGCACGCGACCAAGCTCGGCGAGGCGTTCCAGATGACGAACTTCATCCGCGACGTCCGCGAGGACGTCGTCGAGCGCGACCGGGTGTACCTCCCGCTGGAGACCCTCCGGCGACACGGGGTGAGCGAGGAGCAGCTCCTCGATCTGGAATTCGACGCGAACGTCGCGAGCGCGGTCCGCGAGGAGCTCTCCCGGACGGAGCGGCTCTACGAGGAAGGGGTCGCGGGGATCAAGTACCTCCCCGAGGACTGCCAGCTGGCGGTGTTGCTCGCGGCGGTACTGTACGCGGACCACCACCGGCTCGTCCGGAACCTGGGGTACGACACGGTGTCGACGACGCCGGAGCTCTCCTTCGCCCGCAAGATCTCGCTGCTCGTCCGGACGCGCTGGAAGTGGCAGTGGAACAAGGACCCCGAAGCGGTGTTCCACGAGATGTGCCGCGGCTTCGACGGCGCGCGCGACCGCCGCGAGCACGGACCGCACGGCTCCGGCGTCGCGCAGTCGGACTGAGCGTGCTGGATCCGAGGCGTCGGACGCCGCGATGAACCGATCCCGCTTCGTCGGCCTCGCGCTGCTCGCCTTCGGTCTCGTCTTCCTGTCGTTCGTCGTCCGCGGAACGACCCGCCTCCTCGCGCCCTACGAGCTGGCCGTGGCGCTGTCGGCGCCGATCCTCTTCGCCGCCGCCGGGCTGCTGGCGGTCCTCGTCGTCCTCGCGGCGCTCGACGTGACCGGGATCCGCGAGTTGGAGTGAGTCGGAACGCCCTTTTGACCGCGGCTCGGAGGGAGCGTATGGACGTACGAACCGTCGCCGACCTCTCGCCGGCCGAGCGGCGCGCCTTCTTCGAGCGCGACGCCGGCGTCGACGCGGTCCGCGACGACGTGACGGAGATCGTCGACAGGGTGCGCGCGGAGGGCGACGTGGCGCTCCGGGAGTTCGCCGAGGAGTTCGACGGCGTCACCGTCGGCAACATCGACGTCACCGACGACGCGGAGCGCGCGCACGCCGAGCTCGACGACGCGGGCGACCCGGTGCTCGACGCGGTCCGCGAGGCCGCCGCCAACGTGCGCGAGTTCCACGAGCGGCAGCGCCCCGAGGACTGGCGCGACGAGTTCGGCGGCCGGGAGCTGGGTCGCCGGTTTCGACCGATCGACCGCGCGGGGGTGTACGTGCCCGGCGGCGCGGCCGCCTACCCCTCCAGCGCGCTGATGGGGGTCATCCCGGCGACGGTCGCCGGCGTCGACCACGTCGCCGTCGCGACCCCGCCGGCCGAGGAGCTGAACCGGGTCACCCTCGCGGCGGTCCACGAGGCGGGCGCCGACGCGGTGTACCAGGTCGGCGGCGCGCAGGCGATCGCCGCGCTCGCGTACGGGACGGAGACCGTGACGAGCGCGCAGAAGGTGGTGGGGCCCGGCAACAAGTGGGTGACCGCCGCGAAGGCGGTCGTCCAGGGCGACGTCGAGATCGACTTCCTCGCGGGGCCGAGCGAGGTGCTCGTGCTCGCCGACGGGACCGCCGACCCCGACCTCGTCGCGGCCGACCTCGTCGCGCAGGCCGAGCACGACCCGAACGCCTCCGTGGTCGCCGTCACCGCCGACGCCGACCTCGCCGCCGCGGTCGCCGACGCGGTCGACGACCAGGCCGCGGGCCGCGAGCGCGAGGAGACGATCCGGGCCGCTCTCGACAACGACGCCTCCGGCGTCCTGTGCGCCCGGTCGATGCCCGAGGCGGTGCTGTTCGCCGAGGAGTACGCGGCCGAGCACCTCTCGATCGTCGCCGACGACGACGAGGCCCTCTTGGATCGAATCACGAACGCCGGCTCCGTCTTCCTCGGGCCGTACTCCCCCGTGGCCGCCGGCGACTACGCGACCGGGACGAACCACGTGCTGCCGACGAACGGCGGCGCGAAGCGCTACGGCGGGCTCTCCGTCGACACGTTCCTGCGGTCGTCGACGGTCCAGCGGCTCGACCGCGACGCGCTCGCCGACCTCTCGGAGACGGTCACGACGCTCGCGGAGGCGGAGGGGTTGGAGGCGCACGCCGAGAGCGTCCGGAAGCGGTTCGAGTAGGAGACCGACCCCGCAGAAACGGTTATCTCGCGGCCTCGCCTCCGAACGGTATGTTCCCCTCCCCGCTGACGCTGTTCGAGGGCCTCACCGCCGTCGAGGCGACGATCGCGGTCCTCCTGGTCTCCGTCGTCGCCGCCGTGGGGATGGAGTTCGCCGTCCTGCGTGTCGCCCGCCGGTACGTCGCGACCACCGACTCCGGGTACGACGACATCGTCGTCTCCTCGCTCCGGCCTCCTCTGGTGGTCACCGCGGCGCTCACCGGGGTGTACGTGCTCACGCAGGTGCCCGCGGTCCGGTCGTCTGTGGTCGTGAGCCCCGGGCTGCTCGACGCGGTCTTCGGTCGGCCGTCGCTGTCGGTCATCGTCCTCGTGTGGGCGTACGGGGCCAACACCGTCGTGAACCGGGTCGTCGCCGCGGTCAACGCCGAGGGCGGCCGGTTCGACTTCGCGCCCGTGTTCTCGAACGTGTGGACGCTCGCGGTGCTCGTCGGGAGCGTCGGCTCGCTGCTGTGGCTGTGGGGCATCGAGATCACGCCCCTGCTCGGCGCCGCGGGGGTCGCCGGCATCGCGGTCGGCTTCGCCGCGAAGGACACGGTCGCGAACTTCTTCGGCGGGATCGCGCTCTACTTCGACGACACCTACAAGATCGGCGACTACATCGTCCTCGACGACGGCACCGCCGGGACGGTGATCAAGGTGGGCGTGCGCTCGACGACGCTGCTCACCCGCGACGAGGTGCTCGTGACGGTGCCGAACGCGGCGCTCAACGCCGCGAAGGTGACGAACGAGTCCGCGCCGCAGCGACGGCGCCGCGTCCGGGTCCCGATCGGCGTCGCCTACGGGACCGACGTCGACGAGTTCGAGGCGCTCGCGATCGAGGTCGTCCAGGCCGAGTCGCTCGTCCTCGACTCCCCGAAGCCGCGCGCTCGCCTCCGGTCGTTCGGCGACTCGGCGCTCCAGTACGAGATCCTCTGTTGGGTCAACGGGCCGACGCGTCGCCGCCGCGCGCAACACGAGCTCAACCGCGCGCTGTACAAAGCGCTGGGCGACGCCGACATCGAGATCCCGTATCCGAAACGCGACGTGACGGTCACCACCGCCAGCGGCGCGGACGGAGGGATCCCGAGCGAGGGGGCGACGACTCGCCCCGACGCCGACGAGGAGGCCGCGGCGGGGCCCGGCACCGATCGCGCGGCCTGAGCGGATTCAGTCGGCCGGAACGGGGCGCGCAGTCGATCGCGACGGTGGCGGGGCCGATCGCGACGGTGGCGGGGCCGATCGCGACCGAGCGCCGGCCTCAGCGCCGGTGTCCGGTGGACGGCCCCGAACCGCGAGTCGGCTCGGTCCCGCCGTCCGCCTGACCGGCGCCGTCCGCGGGATCGCGACGGCAGCTCCGACACCGCGTCGCGCCGGCGATGACGGGGGTTCCGCACGCCGGGCAGCGCCGCCCGTCGACCCCCGACGTCGCGGACGCGAGGACGTCGGCCGCCGCCGGACGGGGCTCCTCGACCGCGCCGCGGGCCGCGAGGCGGTCGACGAGATCGTCGTCGCGGAGCCACTCGAGAAAGCGCCAGAGGCCGAGATACAGGACCGTCGGGCCGACGACCGCGAGCGCGGCGACCGCCAGTCGGAAGAGTAGCTCCCCCGTGCCAACGGCACTCATACACGGTGATCGGACCGGAACGGATTGTGTCTGTCGACGGCGAGCGGCTCTCGGGGGCTCAGGATCGGTCGGCGAAGACGATCGCGTCGCAATCGGCGCAGGCGCGGACCGGTCGCTCCGGGTTCCCGCTGATCCCGCCGGGGCCGCCGCAGCAGTTCCGCAGCGTCGTTTCGCGGACGGGGCCGTCGCAGACCGGACACGCGTCGAGGAACGCGCGGAGCGGGCGCGCCGCCGCGCGGGAGACCGCGTCGCCGACGCCGCGCTCGCGGAGCGTCTCGCCGGCGGCCGTCTCGGCGACCGCGATCGGACGGCTCAGCCACGCGTCTCGGCTCCCCGCGAGCAGGATCCGGCCGTCGTGGACCTGCCCGTCGACGTCGGGGCCCGCGATCGCCGCCGCGCGCTCCGCGAGCGCCTCGTCCGAGCCCCCGCGGAGCACGGCCATCCGGTCGTACAGCGCATCGCGGAACGCCTCGTCGAGGACGAGGGTCTCCCCGTCGTCGACGAGGGCGTCGGCGTCGACGAGGGCGGTCATCACGGTCTCGGGATCGACCGCGTCGCCGTCGCCGACGCCTTCCGAGTCGACGTCGGCGGGGTCGTCGGGAGGTGCCCCGTCGGCGCCTTCCGCGTCGGCGGCGTCTTCCGCGGTGGCGTCTCCGTGAGCGTCGGCAACATCTCCGTGAGCGTCGGTCACGTCCGGTCGCTCGTCGTCGAGCGAGTTAGGTCCGTCGGCGGCGAGCGACCCCGAGTCGAGGTCGTCCGGGTGGTCGGGGCCGACGTCGATCGGAAGCGGCTCGACGAGCCGCGGGGCGAAGCGGGGCGTCCCGGGAACGACGTAGCCGCGGAACCAGACCGCCGCCGCGCCGACGGCGGCGACGAGGAGTCCGAGCGACCGGCGGCGACGGGAGAGGAGCGCGGCGGCGACCGCGACGCCGACGGCGTTGACGAGGGTACACGGGAGACAGCGATTCTCGCCCGTGTGATCCGGGTCGGTGATCGAGTCGATCGCGGCCCGGACGCCGGCGCGGAGCGGCCCGTCTCCCGGTTCGGCGTCGCCGCTCATAGCTCGGCCGCCGCGTGCTGGAGCGGTTCGCCGTGGACGGCGCGGTAGACGCTCGGGAACGCCGCGAGGCCGACGGGCTGGACGACGCCGCCGAGCAGCGCGAACCACAGCGAGCCGGCCGCCACCGCGCCCGCCCCGACGCCGGCGCTCGCGAGCGCGAAGAGGGCGCTGAAGTAGCCGACGCGGAGCGGGACGGTGGCGAGCTCGCCGCGGCGCGGCCACGCCCCGACGTCGACCGTCCCGGCCCGGAACAGCGCGATGGCGACGCTGCCGGTCCCGATCGCGAGCAGACCGGCGATCGGGATCGCGTCCGGGTAGCGCGTCTGGAGGACGAGTACCGCGGCGAACGCGGGCGTCGACAGCACCGAGAGCTCGGCCCCGCCGAAGAACACGCGTTCGAGCCACTGGACCGTCCCGTCACGTACCCGCCTCGCGACCGCGCCGGTGGTACCCATGCGTGGACGCCACTCGTCGCTCGGGGCCCATAGCCGTTCCGACGAAGCCGACGGTTTGCGGCGGCCAAACATTATTTCAATTACCAGTAACAAGCGAAACGGTAACTGACTGGCGACCGTCGCTCCGGCTCGCGGAGGGTAAAATCGACTATTGGCATCAATAATTATATACGGGTGTATTTTATAACAACAGGTGTAATGGTCGACAGAGAGTCCGATCACGACGGCGGTCGCGTGGGGGTATCACGACGGCGGTTCATCGAAACAACCGGTGCCGCGGGGGCGGCGATCGGTCTCGCCGGTTGTTCCGGCGGCGGTGGCGGGGGGGGCGGCGACGGGCCGATTCAGATCACGATGGACGGCGAGTGGCAGGGGATCTCCGACACCGTCACTCAGAGCCTGTACGACGCCGGGCTCGACGAATCGATCGAGGTCGAGATCCTGCCGGGGGACTTCGAGTCGGGCGCGCGGCGGTCCGAGTTCACGTCGGCGCTGGACGCCGGGCGAGCGAGCCCGGACATCTTCATGATGGACTCCGGCTGGACGATCCCGTTCATCGCCCGGGGGCAGCTCGTGAACCTGAGCGAGGAGCTCTCCTCTGAGACGCTCGATTACGTCCAAAGCGACTACCTGGGGAGCGCCGTGAGCACCGCGAGCGACCCGGAGAGCGGGGACCTGTTCGGCCTGCCGCTGTTCCCGGACTACCCGGTGATGCACTACCGAAAGGACCTCGTCGAGGACGCCGGCTACGACCCCGACGGAGAGAACTGGGCGACCGAGCCGATGAGCTGGCAGGAGTTCGCCGAGATGGCCGCCGACGTCTGGGAGCAGAACGGCGGCCCCGGCGGCGACTTCGACTACGGATTCACCACGCAGGCCGACAACTACGTCGGACTGTCCTGCTGTACGTTCAACGAGACGATGACCTCGTTCGGCGGCGCGTACTTCGGCGACCACGAGAACCTCTTCGGGCCGATCGGCGACCGGCCGATCACCGTCAACGAAGAGCCCGTCCACGACACGATCCGCATGATGCGGTCGTTCATGGAGGGGCCGGACGCGGAGTACGCCCACCCCGACTTCCCGCAGATCTCGACGACGGACCTGCTGTCGTTCACCGAGGAGCCGGCCCGGGAGCCGTTCACGGGCGGGAACGCGATCTTCCACCGCAACTGGCCGTACGCGATCCCGATCAACCTCGACTCGGACAACTTCGAGCAGGCCGACTACGACGTGATGCCGCTCCCGTACGGCGTCGAGGACGGCGAGGGCGCCTACGAGGGAACCGGCGGTCCCGCCGGGGCGCTCGGCGGGTGGCACCTCACGATCAACCCGAACACCCAGCGGCTCGACGAGTGTGTCCAGGTGCTGGAGGCGTTCGCCAACGAGGAGGTCATGCAGAGCAACTTCGCCGAGGGAGGGTACCTCCCGCCGGACCCGTCGGTCACCGAGTCGGTGGACCCCGAGGAGGTCGGCGCGCTCGGTAACTTCCTCGACACGCTCGCGGTGGCCGGGCAGAACACGGTCCCGCGCCCCGTCACGGTGGCCTGGCCCGACCAGAGCCCGCAGGTCGCCTCCGAGGTGTCGGCGGCCTATCAGGGCGAGAAGTCGCCCGAGCAAGCGATGTCAGACCTGCAGAGCTCGCTCGAATCCGTCGAATCCGACCTGGCAGAATAAGAGGAACCGAGAATGTCAACCGACACGCGAGCGGATGAGGGGGGATCGCTGCTCGCCCGCCCGCTCAACTGGCTGGAGACGCAGAGCGAGGAGGTGTACGCCTACGTCCTGCTGATCCCTGCGTTCGCGCTGCTCGCGCTCGTCGCTTTCTACCCGCTGATCGAGACGTTCCGCTTCTCGCTGCTCGCGGACGCCGTCGCGTCCGCCGACCCGTTCGGCGAGTTCATCGGCCTCGATAACTACGTCGACCTACTGACCGGTGACACGAACTTCACGCAGCAGTTCATCTCGATATCGACCACGGACTCGTTCCCGTTCGTCACGTTCGGGGCGCCGTTCCTGCAGCAGGCGCTGTTCGTCACGCTGGCGTTCGCAATCTTGAGCGTCCTGTTCGAGACGACGATCGGGTTCGGGCAGGCCCTGGTGCTCGACCAAGACTTCTACGGTCGCCGCTGGGTCCGAGTGTCGATCATCATCCCGTGGGCCATCCCAATCGTCATTCAGGGGATGATCTTCTTCCTGCTTTTCAACCCGACCATCGGGTTCGGGACCGAGTTCATGCAGTGGCTCGGCGTGTTCGGCGACAACCCGCTGTCGAGCAGCACGGACTCGTTCATCATCGTGCTCGTCGCCGACATCTGGAAGACGACGGCGTTTATGGCGCTGCTCATCCTGGCGGGGCTTCAGAGCATCGACCGCGGGCTCTACGACGTCGCGGAGGTGTCGGGCGCCTCGCCCTGGCAGCGGTTCCGGTACATCACCCTGCCGCTCGTGGCGCCGGCGCTGCTCGTCGCGATGCTGTTCCGGACGATGGACGCGATGCGGATCTACGGGCTCATCGACGCCACGGCGGGCTGTGAGACCGTGCCGTCGCTGACCTGTCTCGTGATCATCGCGCTCCAGAACAGCCGGCGCTGGGCGACGGCCTCCGCGGTCGCGTTCCTGACCGCCGTCGTCATCAGCGGGTTCGTCTTGTTGTACCTGCTCGCGCTGCGCGACAGCGAGGGGGGTGTCGCATGACCGACCGCTCGACCGACGCGGAAGCCACCGCGGAGACCGGTGGCCCCGTCGCTCCCGACGGCGGCGTGGCCGACGCCGAGACGGCCGATCAGCCGGTCATCAATCCGACCGCCGACGAGCCGGATCTCGACCGCGGCGTCATCGAGGCGTGGGCCGCGAAGATGATCACCAACCCGGATCGCGCGTACCGGGCGACGTTCTACGTCGCGACCATCTTCTTCCTCGTCACGACGCTGTTCCCGTTCTACTGGCTGTTCGTCGTCGCGGTGACGCCGCGCGGGAACCTCTCGGAGGTCGGCGTGTTCCTGCCGGCCGGCTTCAACCCGGCGGCGTTCATCGAGGTGTTCAACACGCTGCCGTTCCACCGGTACGTGTTCAACAGCTTCCTGATCGCGACGATCGCGACCGTGGCGGTGCTGCTCGTGGGGAGCCTCGCCGGCTACGTGTTCGGTCGCCTCCGGTTCCGCGGGCGCAACGTGATGCTACTCCTAGTGCTCGTCACGTCGTTCTTCCCGCCGGCGGCGTTCTTCATTCCGCTGAACCGGCTGTTCAACACCAACATCGACGTGTTGCGGCCGCTGATATCCGCCGGATCGCTGTACAACACCCCGTACGCGATCTTCATACCGCTGTCGGCGATCTTCCTGCCGCTGTCGATATTCATCCTGATGACGTTCTACTCGCAGATCCCCGACGGGCTGGAGGACGCGGCCCGCGTCGAGGGGACGACGCGGATCGGCGCGCTGTTCCGCGTTATCGTCCCGCTGTCGGCTCCGGGCGTCGCGACCGCGGGGGTGCTGACGTTCATCTCGGTGTACAACGAGTACTTCTTCAGCTCGCTGATGACCGACGGGCGGCCGGGCAACTGGGCGCCGATGCTCGAAGGGATACTGCGGTTCCAGGGCGAGTTCGAGGTGCTGTATAACCTCATGGCGGCCGCCAGCATCATCGCGGTGCTCCCGGTCGCCATCCTCGTCGTCGTCGCACAGGAGAAGATCGTGAGCGGACTCACCACGGGGGCGGTCAAGGAGTAACCATGGCATCAGTCAAACTAGAGGGAATCACGAAACGGTACGAGGACGTAACGGCGGTCGACAACATGAGCCTGGAGATCGAGGACGGTGAGTTCGTCACCTTCGTCGGCCCCTCCGGCTGCGGGAAGTCGACCACGATGGAGACGATCGCCGGACTCACGCTCCCCACGGAGGGGACCATCGAGATCGGCGGGCGCGACGTGACGAATCTCCCGCCGAAGGATCGGGGGATCTCCATGGTGTTCCAGAACATCGCGCTGTTCCCGCACATGGACGTGTACGACAACGTCTCCTTCGGGCTCCGACTCCGGAAGTACGACCAGGAGGAGATCGACCGGCGCGTTCAGGAGGCGGCCGACATCGTCCAGCTCGAGGGGATGATGGACCGGATGCCAAAGGAGATGTCCGGGGGACAGCGACAGCGCGTCGCCATCGCCCGCGCAATCGTCCGGAACCCCGGCGCGTTCCTGATGGACGAGCCGCTGGCGAACCTCGACGCGGAGCTCCGGGTCCACATGCGAACCCAGCTCCAGCGGCTCCACCGCGAACTGGACACGACGATCATCTACGTCACGCACGACCAGGCGCAGGCGATGACGATGTCCGACCGCATCGCCGTCATCGACGGCGGCGTGCTCCAGCAGGTGGCACCGCCGCTGGAGTGTTACAACGAGCCGGCGAACCTGTTCGTCGCCGGCTTCATCGGGTCGCCCGCGATGAACTTCCTCGAGGGCGAGGTCATCGACGGCGGCTTCGAGTCCCAGTACACGCAGATCGACTTCGATCCCGAGACTCACGGGGTCACGCCGGGACAGGAGATCACGGTCGGGATTCGTCCCGAGGACGTGTTCTTGGCGGAGGACTCCCGGAAGGCGGCCTCGCCGACGAAGGCGTTCGACGCCGTGGTCGACGTCCTCGAACCGATGGGGAAAGAGATGAACGCCTACCTCCTGTTCGACCGCGACGTCGAGGCGAGCGCCGAGGGGCGCGGCGAGGGACAGCTCCTCATCAATCTCGCGCCCGATACGGACATCGAGGAGGGCGACGACATCCAGATCGTGATGGACCGCGAGAACGTCCACCTGTTCGACCGAGCGAGCGGCGACGCGATCACCCACTCGCTGGAGTGAGGACCCGGGCGCTCGCTCGCGAGAGCGGGCGGCGCGGCCGACCCCGTTGCGGATCCCTTCTTCGACCCGACAGAGACGAGCGCCGTCTGCGCGGGCGACGAGGCCGGCGAGAAAGCCTCCGCGGGCGACGAGACCCAAGCGGGGCCTCCTCGCGGTCAGTCGACGCTGACGACCGTGATCCGGTGGGCCTCGACGGCTTCGACCATCGCGCCCCAGCCGCCGACCTCGACGGGGCCGTCGTCGGTCTCGACGATGAGTCCGACCCGGCCGCCGTAGCTGGCGACGGTGTCAGCGCCGACCGCGTCGTCGTCGCCGGTGACCACGACGTCCGAGAGGACGCCCTCGACGACGCGGTCGGTGCCGCTGTCGGTGTCGGTCCCCTCGATTCGAATGCGGACGGTCGCCCCGTCGCGGAGGAGCGGCGCGACGTCGCGGATGCAGTACCGGATGTCGATGTAGTCGATCGGCGGCTCGTCGTTCCGGGCCGTGTAGATCGGCTTCCACGTGTCCCACTGGGTCGTCAGGAAGTACCAGTGGAACACGTACGTGTGAGTGCGGTCGTCGACGAGCACGCCGTACTCGTTGGTCGAGCCCGCGTGGGGTGCAAAACAGGTCTTCGTCCGGTCGACGATCACCACGAACGGGGAGGGGAGCCGGCGGTGACGGGCCTCGGAGCAGACCTCGGCGAGCTCCTCGGAGTCCGGGAGCGCCTCGGCCTCCCCGTCCGGGGTGTGGATCGAGAGATTGACGCGGACGCCGCGCTCGGTGGCCGCCTGAAGCGCCGGGCGCAGCCGCTCGAAGTGCTCGACGCCGAGCGAGACGTTCACCTGCATCTCGGCCTCCCGAATGAACTCGTCGGCGTTCTTTACCACCGTCTCGAACCGGGTGACGATGCTCACCGTCGACTGCTCGACGCTCGGCTCGTTCCAGCGGCGCTCGATCTCCTCGGTCGCCGCGGTGAACCGACTCGCGCGCGTCCGGAGGTCCTCGGTGATCTCGTCGAGGCTGTTCGCGCGGGCGTACAGCGACTCCTGCTCGTACGTCTCGATGTAGCCGGCGCTCTCTAAGTCGCGCAACACGTCGTAGATCCGCGGGTCGGGCACTCCGCTCGCGTCGGCGATCCGCGTGACCGGGGCGGCGCCGAGCTCCAGCACCGTGACGTAGGCGTCGGCCTGATACGGTGAGAGGCCGGCGTCCTCCAGCGTCTCGGTGAGTTCTGCGCGGTCCACTCTCATCCCCCTTCCCCGATCGATCGCCGTGCCGTGGCGGAGGGCGCCGTACGGCCGATCTCGGGGGCGACCGGGCGCGGGCGACCGAGGCGGGCGCGGATCGCTCGCTTTCGTCCGGTACGTCGTGCTACCATGTCTTGAGCTACCACGGCTGTGATAAAACGTTTTATTTCCGTGCCGAGGGGAAGGGTGCGGCGCGAGCGACACTGAACCGACCCGCGACCGACGCCGACGGCGTCGTCCCGACTGAAAAGGTTTTATTCGGTTCGTCGCGGAGGAGGCGTATGCACGAGACGTCGGGGAGCGACGGTCGCTCCCCTCGTTCCCGATGGACGAGACCGCAAGCCGCGTCCATCGAGCGACGACACGGAAACGTCGCGCCGGCCGCCGGACCACCGGAAATCGATCCGTTTCCGGAGCTCCACATATGGGACACGTGGCTGCTGCGGGACCGACACGGCGAGATCGCCGACGTCGACGGGTACCGGCTCGCCTTCTCGCTGACCGCCCCGGCCGATCTGCTCCCGGGCACCCGCCACGACGTCGCCGAGATCCGGTGCTTCTACTCCCCCGACGGCGAGCGCTGGCGCGACGCCGGCCCGGTCTTCGACGACGGCGCGCTCGGACAGCGCCAGTGGGCCGGATCAGCGCTGTACGACGACGGGGACCTGTATCTCTACTACACGGCCGCCGGCCGCGACGACGCCGAGGAGCTGACCTACACCCAGCGGATCGCTGTCGCGCACGGCGGCGCGGTCGCCGCGACGGACGACGGGGTCACGCTCGACGGCCCGTGGACCCACGAGACGCTGCTGGAGCCGGACGGCGAGTGGTACGAGACGGAGGCGCAGTCGCGCGGGATGACGTACACGTTCCGCGACCCGTGGTTCTTCGAGGACCCCGCGACCGGCGAGACGCACCTCCTCTTCGAGGCGAACGTCCCGACGCCGGAGCGCGAGGGCGACGACGCCGAGACGAGCGAGCGGCGGGCGTTCAACGGCTGCGTCGGGGTCGCCGCCTCCCCGTCGGGCGACCCGCTCTCGTGGGAGCTCCGGCCGCCGCTCCTCGACGCCGTCGAGGTGAACCAAGAACTCGAACGCCCCCACGTCGTCGTCGCGGACGGTCGCTACTACCTGTTCGTCTGTAGCCACGTCCACACGTTCGCGCCGGGCGTGACGGGGCCGGACGGGCTGTACGGCTTCGTCGCCGACGCGTTCGCGGGGCCGTACCGCCCGCTCAACGGGAGCGGGCTCGTCGCGACGAACCCCCCGGAGGCGCCGTTCCAGGCGTACTCGTGGATGGCGTTCGCCCACGCGGAGGAGGTGCTGGTCCAGAGCTTCCTCAACTACCACGACTTCGGGGGCGACTCGCTCGACGCGATCGCCGGGCTGCCCGAGGTCGAACAGCGGGACCGGTTCGGCGGGACGCTCGCGCCGACGCTCCGGTTGACCGTCGACGGCGACCGCACCCGGCTGCTCGGGACGCTCGACGCGTGGCGCGTGCCGACCCCGGACGAGCCGCTCCCGGCGGTCGACGGCTCGGAACTCCCGGACGACGTCGGCGGCGGCGTCCCCGAGGCGGAGGCCGAACTCGGAGCTGAGTACCTCGGCGAGTACTGAGGCGGGTCGCCTTCGGGGAGTACCGAGGCGGCTACGGCCGGCGCTCGCAGACGGCGGGGTCGACCGCGGTTTCGCCGGTCGACGCCTCGTCTTCCGGCGGCTCCATCGCGTCGTCGAGACGCCACGCCGTCAGTCGTGAGATCGACGCGCGCCCGCCCTCGGCGACCGCGGAGACGTCGAGCGCGTCCTCGCGGGACGGGTAGACGCGGCTGGTGAGGCAGTGCCGGTCGTTGGCGTATATCTCGACGACCGAGCGGTCGAGGAAGACGCGCAGCGACAGCGGCTCGTCGTACGGGGGGACCGACATCGACTGCGGGTCGGTGAACGCCTCGGCGTCGCCGCTCGACGGCGCCCGGTCGACGGTCAGCGTGCCGTCGCGCTCGTAGCGGATCGGCGTGTGCTCCGCGCGGTCCGGCGTCTCAAACACCGACAGCTCGACCGCGTCGGCGTCTCCCAAGGCGATCTCCGCGTCGATCTCGACCGTCGCGCCGGCGGCGTCGAGCCGCCGCCGGTCGCCGTCGACGAGGCGCACGTCGCGGTGGTCGGCGATCCGCTCCGCGCGGAGGTCGGCCACCTCGGCGGCCGGCCGCTGCCGGAGGTCGCCGTCGTCGCCCGGCTCGATCACGCGCGGGAGCGACAGCGCGCCGGACCAGCCGGCGTCCCACTGGTCGGCCACGTCGCGGGCCTCGGGGAGCCACCCCCAGGTGAGGGTCCGGTCACCGTCGTCGAGCGACTGCGGCGCGTAGAAGTCGCCGTGGTCGAGCAGCCCCTCGGACTCGACGTCGAGCTCGCCGTCCTCGAGGGTCCCGACGTAGTAGACGACGTTCTCGTAGTCGGAGACGTGGAGGAGCCGCCGGTCGCCGAAGTCGAGCAGCTCCGGGCACTCCCAGACGGCGCCGGCGTCGGGACCGCCCGCGAGCAGGGGCCCCTCGTAGGTCCACTCGCGGAGGTCGTCGGCGGTGTACAGCAGCGCGGCACCCCCGCCGTCGGAGAGCCCCGTGCCGACGAGGTGGTACCACGTGTCGTCCTCGCGCCAGACGTTGTGGTCGCGGAACTCCGCGCGCCAGTCGTCGGTCTCCAAGACGTCGAGGTCGGCCGGCGGCGCCTCGATCACGGGGTTGCCGTCGTACTTCTCCCACGAGCGGAGCCCGGGGTCGTCGGTCGTCGCGAGGCAGGGAAGCTGGTCGCGCCCCCGCCCGCCGGTGTAGAGGATCGTCGCCGTGCCGTCGTCGTCGACCGCGCAGCCCGACCAGCAGCCGTCGCGGTCGGGGCCGTCGGGCGAGGGGGCGAGCGCGACCGGCTCGTCGCGCCACGTGACGAGATCGTCGCTGACGGCGTGGCCCCAGTGGATGGTGTTGTGGTACGGGCCGCCGGGGTTGTACTGGTAGAAGACGTGGTATCGCCCGTTCCACCGGATGAGCCCGTTCGGGTCGTTCAGCCAGTTCGCGGGCGCCGTGAGGTGGTACGCGGGGCGGCCGCCGGGGCCGTCCTCGCCCAGCTCGTCAACGCGCTCGCGGAGCCGGCGCATGTCGGCGGCGCTCTCCGGGCGACTCGGGGCCGGCTCGGACGACGCGAGGCTCCGGAGACAGCCCGCGAGCAGGCGGTCTCGCGTCGCGTCGAGCTCCCGGCCATACTCGTCCCGCTCGTCCGTCGGCGGGTCGGCGAACAGCACGGGCGCGCCGACCCCGAGGACGGCGCCGTCGCCGGCGGGCCACGAGACGACCGTCACCTCCTCCGGGACCTCGGTGCCGCCGCGGACCGCCGAGGCGAGCGGCTCGCCGTCGGCGGGGAGCACGCGCTCGTAGCGGACCCCGGGTACCGTTCCGCGTCGTCGAAGCGGATGGCGAAGCCCGTCGAGCGCGTCGAGCGCGGGGTGGTCGGCGTGCAGCGAGCGCCAGAGCACGCCCGTCGGCTCCCCGAGGGCGTCGTCGCCGACGCGGTCCGGGGGCACCGACTCGACCGAGAGCGCGGTGACCGCCGCGAACGCGTAGAGGCTCAGACAGAGGCCGCCGCCGGCGGCGAGGAACGCCTCGATCGCGGGCGCCGCGTCGGCGAGGGGGTTCGCGCCGCCGAGCGGGCGGTCGCGGTGCCACCAGAGGACGTCGAACCGTCCGGCGCCGTCGCCGACGCCGGCACCCGGGTACGACTCGCCGAGCGATCGCGAACCGTCCGCGTTCCCCGGGTCCCCCGGGTCCGGCGTCGCCGGCGGGGCGACCGCCTCGCCCGCGTCGAGCGCGTCGAACGGGACGACCTCGACGGCCGCGCCGTCGCGGGCGCCGATCCACTCTGCGGCGGCGCGCTGCTCGGTCGTGGGTTCCCCGTCGACTAACAGCCCGACGCGGAGCGACGAATCCGTCATACCCGTGTTCACTCGCTACCGAGTCAAAACCGTGTCGTCCCGGCGGCGGCGGCGAGACGCTCCGGGAACGTAACCGTCGGCGGCAACGCCGAGCGGGGATCCGCCGGCAGGGTTTTCACCGTGCGAGCGGAAGGGGTTCGCATGAGCACCGAAACGGTCGAGGCTGGGAGCGACCCGGCGATCGAGGTGACCCCCGACGCCGCGGAGGAGGCGCTCTCCCTGCTGGAGGGAGAGGACCTCGACACGGAGGAGGCCGGACTCCGGCTGTTCGTCCAGCAGGGCGGCTGCGCGGGCCTCTCGTACGGGATGCGGTTCGACACGGAACCGGAGGAGGACGACCTCGTCGTCGAACACCACGGGCTGCGCGTGTTCGTCGACCCCGCGAGCCGGAACTACATCGGCGGGAGCAAGCTCGACTACGAGCACGGCCTGCAGGCGGCCGGCTTCGAGGTCGAGAACCCGAACGTCGTCTCCGAGTGCGGCTGCGGCGAGTCGTTCCGGACGTAGCGCCGCTCCCGGGAGGACCGCCCGCCGTCGACTCGCGCTTTTAAGCGGCTCCGTCGGATACGGACGGGTATGAGTCTCGACGCGTCGACGACGGCCGACGGCGAGCGGGTGTACACCGACCGGACGATGATCGAGAAGGGCGCCGAGGGACCCTTCTACGTCGTCTTCGCCGACGCCGCCGGGTCGTCCCGATGGGGGTTCCGCTGCGGGAACTGCGAGTCGTTCGACACCGCGATGGACACGATGGGCCGGATCCAGTGTACGGAGTGCGGCAACATCCGGAAGCCCGACGAGTGGGACGCCGCCCACGAGTGAGCGAGCGCGAGCGGCCGGACGGCAGTAACCGGGCGCAAGCGGTCGGACGGATTCGACGAAAAACGCCGTGAGCGGCCGCGTTGAACGACACGTAACCGGATCCGCGGAATCGTGAGAAACTTTATCACAGATGCTGGCGAACGACGAGGTAGATGGCCACTGCGAGCATCCCACCGACGACGGAGGCCAGAGACGTCTTTCGCGAACTCGGATACACCGTCTCCGAGGGCGGACAGGAGTTCATCGCGGAGCGGAAATGGCGACGCGTGCTCGTGACGGTGCTTTGCATGGACGACGACGACCTGGACCCGTATCTGACGGACGGCGGCGAGACGCCGCGGCTCCGGTGTTTCGTCACGTGGCGCAACCGGGCCGGCGACCTGCGCGACCGCCTCGTCTCGAAGAAGCCCCCGTACGACTGGGCGGTCATCGGCATCGAGGCCGACGGCGAGGACTTCGCCGTGATGGAAGGCGCGCCCGGCAGCCCCTGACGGCGTCCCCGAACTCCACCTGTTTTTATATAACCGTGCGTGCAAGTAGCACGTGACATGGTGTTTAAAAAGATCACGCTGATCGGGACGAGCGAGAAGAGCTTCGACGACGCCGCCGACCAGGCGATCGACCGCGCCGAAGACACGCTGGAGAACGTCTACTGGGCGGAGGTAGAGGAGTTCGGCGTGGAGATCAAGAACGCGCCGACGCGGGAGTACCAGGCCGAGGTCGAGGTCGCGTTCGAGCTGTCGGACTGAGATCGCGCGAATCGGTCGTGGGGGAACCGCGACGGTTCTTTTGCCGTCTGGAAAAGTGGCTCGAAAGTGTTGTCCGTCCGCTCGCGTCTCGTCGCTGTCGCGGAGAACGTCTCCGAAGATCGGGTCGAGCGCTTATAAAAATCTACACAGAAGTCGACGGTGAACTCCTCCAAAGCCCCAGCCACGAAGACTCGCGTGACTCGCTGCGGTCCTCAGTCGCTCGCGCTGCTCGTTCCTTGCGGTCCTTGCGTCGTCAGGCTTCGTCTTCGTGGCTGCCCCTTTGAATCCCACCCCACACAGCACCGCAGCCTCACGCCTCCCCAGCCTCGGCGGACGGCCCGGCGCGGGCGACGCCGCGCCGGCCCGCCGCCTCCAGCGAGAATCGAAGATTCTCTGGCAGCCGGCGCGTAGCGCCGGCGACCTCGCACGAGCACCTCGCGGCCGCCGGAGGCGGCCGCTCGGAGGCGCGCGCCACCACGTCTGGTTTATACACGAACGCCGAGGCGAACATCTATTTATCCGACCGCGACCACGGCTCGTCCATGACCGCGTCACGCGCGCCGGCGGAGCCCGAGGTCAGGGAGTTCGAGGCGACGGTGGAGTCGGTCGACGGCCGCGAGGTCGTCCTGAGCGAGACGTTCTTCTACGCCGAGTCCGGCGGCCAGCCGGCCGACAGGGGGACGATCGACGGGGTCCTCGTCGACGACGTGACCGAGCGCGACGGCCGGGTCGTCCACGTCCTGGGCGAGGAGCCCCCGGAGTCGCTCGCGGTCGGCGAGACGGTCTCGGCGATCGTCGACGACGCGTTCCGGACGTACTGCGCCCGGGCGCACACCGCCTCACACGTGCTCTACGGCGCCGCGCGCCGGACCTGCGAGGAGCTGGGCTACGCCGGCTTCGACATCTCCGCGGAGAAGGTCCGCGTCGACCTGACGACGGCCGACCCGATCGACGACGCGGACCTCGTCGAGCTGGAGCGGCTCGCCAACCGCGCCGTGTGGGACTCGCTACCCGTCTCGTGGGAGGCGCTCCCGGACGAGGAGGCCCGAGCGGTACCGGGGATCGCCTTCAACACCAAGACCGAGGAAGGCGCGATGAGCGGCGGCGAGGCGGTCCGCGTCGTGACCGTCGGCGGGAACGGCGCGGACGGAGGGGGCGAAGGGGACCGGGAGTCCGACGCCGCCTCCGCGTGGGACGTCGCGGCCTGCGGCGGCACCCACGTCCGGAACACGAGCGAGATCGGGCCGATATCGGTGCTCGACCGGTCGAACCCCGGCGAGGGGGTGACCCGCGTCGAATTCGCGGTCGGGCCGACCGCGATCGACCACGACGCCGCGGTCCACGCGTCCGCGCTCAACGCCGCGACGCGCCTCGACGCGCGGGTCGGCGACCTCCCCGACGCCGTCGACCGCCTCCGCGACGAGGTCGACCGGCTGGAGGGGGAGCTCCGGGACGCCCGCGCCGACCTGCTGACCGCCCGACTCGGCGAGTTCCCGACGACCGAGGTCGACGGGGCGACGTGGGCGGTCGGCGCGGTCGACGGCGCCGACCCGAACGACCTGCGGGGGCCGGCGGAGGCCCTCCTCGCCGACGGCGACGCGGGCGACGACGCCCCCGACGCGGTCGCGGCGGTCGGCGCGGGGAGCGCGCCGTTCGTGGTCGTCGCGGTCGGGGACGGGGCCGCCGGTGAGGGCTCGGACGGCGCGGGCCTCGACGCCGGCGCGGTCGTGGACGCGGTCACCGACGAGTTCGGCGGCGGCGGGGGCGGCGGCCCGACGTTCGCGCAGGGCGGCGGGCTCGACGCTGACCCCGACGACGTCGTCAGGTGGCTACGCAGCAGATGACGGGGAAGCTCGGACCCGAGGCGCTCGCGGCGGTCCTCGCGGCGACCGGGGCCGACGACGTCGCGGTCGAGACGGGGCCCGCCTACGGGGAGGACGCGGCCGCGATCGACCTG
This sequence comes from Halorubrum depositum, assembly GCF_007671725.1. NCBI lineage: Archaea > Methanobacteriati > Methanobacteriota > Halobacteria > Halobacteriales > Haloferacaceae > Halorubrum > Halorubrum depositum. Next base: position 1,156,093 of record NZ_VCNM01000001.1, read on the forward strand.
TCCGGCGCGGAGTCGACGCTCGTCGTCGCCGCCGACCCGCTGTCGCTGGCGGCGGACGCCGTGGGCGAGCTGGCGGTCCACGTCGCCTGCAACGACGTGGCCGCGAGCGGCGCGGACCCGCGGTGGCTCACGCACACGCTCTTCCTGCCCGACGACGACCCGGACCGGCTCCGGACCGTCGCGGAGCAGGTTGACGCGACCGCCCGCGACCTCGGGGTCGCGGTCGTCGGCGGCCACACGGAGGTGTTGCCGTCGCTGGAGCGCCCGCTCTGCTCGATGACCGCGCTCGGGACCACAGACCGCTTCGTGTCGAGCGGCGGCGCCGCGCCGGGCGACCGGCTCCTCCTCACGAAGGGGGCCGGGATCGAGGCGACCGCGATCCTCGCGACGGACTTCCGCGAGCGGTGCGCCGAGGCCGGCGTGTCGACCGCGACGCTCGACTCCGCCGCCGCGTTCCTCGGCGACGTGAGCGTCGTCCCGGACGCGGCCGCCGCGCGCGACGCCGCGACCGCCATGCACGACCCGACCGAGGGCGGCCTGCTCACCGCCCTCGTCGAGGCCGCGAGCGCGAGCGAGACGGTCCTCGCGGTCGAGCGCGACCGGGTCCCGGTTCGACCCGAAACGGAGGCCTGCTGCGCGGCGGTCGGCGTCGACCCGCTGGCGACGTTCGGCTCCGGCGCGCTGCTGGCGGCGGTGCCTCCCGAGCGCGTCGCCGAGGCGGCCGACGCGCTGGACGCCGCCGGGATCGCCGTCGGCGAGATCGGCGAGGTGCGGGCGGCGGGCGACCGCGACCGCGACGGTGAGGCGGGAACCGTCCTCCTCGACGGCGACCGGATCGAGGAGCCGCCGCGCGACGAGCTGTACCCGCTCTGGGAGTAGGGGGGAGTAGGGGGCGGATTGCGGCCCGCGCGGGGGTTCACCGCGATCCCGCCTCTCCCACCCCGATCGCTCACCTTTTTTCCGCGTGAGACCGAACCGAGCGTCATGACTGGCGCACGCGTCGGCTCGTCGCTCACCGACGAACAGGAGGCGATCCGGGATCTCGTCCGGGAGTTCGCGGTCGAGGAGCTCCGACCCGGGGCCGGCGAGGCCGACGAGACCGAGACGTTCCCGGAAGAGGCCTGGGACGGGCTCGCGGAGCTCGGGCTGACCGGGCTGACGGTCCCCGAGGCGTACGGCGGCTTCGACGCCGACGAGACGACGTACGCGGTCGTCAACGAGGAGCTGGCGTACGGCCACCTCGCGGTCGCGACCGCGCTGTCCGTCCACTGCCTCGCCACCTCCTGTATCGCCGAGTTCGGCAGCGAGGCCCAGCGGGAGCGCTGGCTCCCGGAGATGGCGGCCGAGGGTCGCCCCGTCGGGATGTTCTGCCTCTCCGAGCCGCACGCGGGGTCGAATCCGGCGGAGATGTCGACGACGGCCGAGTACGACACCGAGACCGACGAGTACGTCCTCAACGGCGAGAAGCAGTGGATCACGAACGGGGAGCGGGGCGGCGTGGCCATCGTCTTCGCGAAGGTCGACGACGACGAGGGCGCCGGAGAGCCGGGGGCGGCGACGGGAGACGCCGACCGCGGGTCGATCACGCAGTTCCTCGTCCCGGCCGACGCCGAGGGGTTCGAGGTCGGGAAGAGGGAGGAGAAGCTCGGTCTCCGTGCCTCCGACACGACCGGAATCAGCTTCGACGACTGCCGGATCCCGGCGGAGAACCGGCTCACCGAGGAGGGGAAGGGGCTCTCGGCCGCGTTCCGGACGCTGACCGGCGGCCGGATCGGGATCGCGGCGCAGGCGGTCGGGGTCGCGCGGGCCGCGCTCGACGAGGCGAAATCGTACGCGACGGAGCGCGAGCAGTTCGGCGAGCCGATCGCCGAGATCCAGACGATCCGCCACAAGCTCGCGGAGATGGCGACGGACGTCTCCGCGGCCCGCCTGCTCGTGCGCGAGGCGTGCCGGCAGGCCGAGGCGGGCGAGGACAACCGCGTCGCGGCCTCCAAGGCGAAGTACCGCGCCAGCGAGGCGGCGATGTCGGTGACCAACGAGGCGGTCCAGATCCACGGCGGCTACGGCTACACGACCGACTTCGACGTGGAGCGCCTCTACCGCGACGCGAAGATCACGGAGATATACGAAGGGACCACAGAGATCCAGAAGACGATCATCGCGCGGGGGGTGTTGGGAGAGTGACGGGTGAGCGGCGAGCGGCGGGCGACCGGCGGGCGACCGGCGAACGCGTGACGACAGACGGCGGACCGACCGGTCTCGCGGGCTACGACGCCGTCGTCTACGACCTCGACGGCACCCTCGTCGAGCTCGCGGTCGACTGGGGCGCGGCCGCGGAGTCGGTGCTCGACGTGTACGCGGAACACGCGGTCAAACCGCCGACCGAAGAGCTCTGGGGCCTGCTGGAGGCGGCCGAGGGGTACGGGATCGGCGACCCGGTCGAGGAAGCGATCGCGCTCCACGAGCGGGCCGGCGCGCGCGACTCGACGCTGCTCCCCCTCGGGAGACGGCTGATCGAGGGGGCCGGGGACCGACCGAGCACGCCGCCGGCCGGCGTCTGCTCGCTCAACTGCGAGGAGGCGTGTCGGATCGCCGTGGCGACCCACGGGCTCGGCGACGCGCTCGACGCGGACGCGATCGTCGGCCGCGACACCGTCGAGACGCACAAGCCGGAGCCGGAGTCGCTGCTCGCGGCGGTCGAGCGCCTCGGCGCGACGCCCGAGGACGCGCTGTTCGTCGGGGACTCGGCGCGCGACGCGGAGGCGGCGGAGCGCGCCGGCGTCGCGTACGCGTGGGCGGCGGACCTGATCTAGCTCTCGGCGTCGCCCGCGCGGTCGCTCTCGTCCGGTTCGGCGTCGTCGACCGGGTCGGCGTCGTCGACCGGGTTGGCGTCGTCATCGTTGTCGTCGCCGGCGTCGTCGCCCTCGCCGCTCCCGTCGTTCTCCGCCTCGCCGTCTTTCTCTACCCCGCCGTCGCCGGCGTCGGTGCGGCGCGCGTAGAGCGCGACGACGACGGCGGTGGTAAACCAGATCGGCGCGCCGACGCGGACCGCGAAGGCGGCGCGGGCCCCCCACGAGTCGAGCGTGACGAACGCGGAGAGGACCGCGACGACCGGGGCGCCGACGAGGATCGTGAGCACGAACGTCGTCTGCATCACCCAGCCGTAGTCGATCCCCTCGAACTCGGCCCGCTCGACAGGTTGCACGCCTGCGTCTCGGACGCCGAGGGGCAAATCGGTGGCGGTCGCGGGGCGGGGCGGTCAGGGCGCGGTGCCGTCGCGGGCGACGTTCCCGCCGGCGCCCCGCCTCGGAGTTCCGGATCCCGGCGATTTTAAGCGGTCGCACGGGTGAGTTCGGGTATGACCACGACGCGGGGACTCCGGGACCGCGAGGCGCCGATCACGATGCTGACCGCGTACGACGCCCCCACCGCGGCGGTCGTCGACGAGGCCGGGATCGACGTGATCCTCGTCGGCGACAGCATGGGCAACGCCGTCCTCGGCTACGACTCCACGCTCCCCGTCACGCTCGACGAGGTCGCGAGCCGGACCGCGGCGGTCGCCCGCGCGACGGAGGACGCCCTCGTCGTCGCCGACATGCCGTTCCTCTCGTTCGGCGTCGACGAGGCCGAGTCCGTGCGCAACGCCGGCCGACTGCTGAAGGAGGCCGACGCCGACGCGGTGAAGATCGAGAGCGGCCCCCACACCGTCGAGATGACGCGGCGCATGACCGACGTCGGGATCCCCGTCATGGTGCACCTCGGCTTGACCCCCCAGCACGTCAACCGACTCGGCGGGTACACGCGGCAGGGGACCGACCAGGACGCGGCCGAGGAGATCGTCGAGCTCGCGGGCGCCCACGCCGAGGCCGGCGCGTTCGCGCTCGTGTTGGAACACGTCCCCGCGAACCTCGCGGGGGCCGTCACGGAGGCGCTGGACGTCCCCACCATCGGTATCGGCGCGGGGCCCGACTGCGACGGACAGGTGCTCGTGATCAACGACGCGGTCGGACTCGGCGACTGGTCGCCCCCCTTCTCCCGGCAGTTCGGCGACGTGCGCGGCGAGATGCTCGACGCGGTCGCGGCGTACCGAGAGGCCGTCGAGAGCGGCGAGTTCCCGGCCGAGGAGCACTGGCACGTCGAGGGGGACCTCGACGACCTGTACTGAGCGAGAGCCCCGCTGAAACGCCTGGGAAGCGAAACGGTCCGTCTCGGGTGCGGTCAGCGGGGGAACGGTTATTGATCGACTGAAGCACGTCGAAAAATCGTCTCACCGAATACGGACCGCTCGTCCAGCGAGGAGCGCGCTTCAGTCGCGGAAGGAGTGGTGAATCAATCGTTCGCGTGCACAGTGATCGTCACGGTGTCTCTGAAGTAGCAGAAACGATATAAGATACATCATTAATAATGATTAAGTATTTTGCCATCCAATTCGCTTCGAGGAAGTGCCGTCGTAGAAATCAGCTGAGACGTCGAACGAGACAGGTTACATCAATGATAATACCCAATCCGTTCCGGACAGTCAAAAAAATCGGAAAAGGCGTCGGTTCCTTGGTGTTTGGTAACCGGGATCGACGAGACGATCAGCGGGACCGGGACCGCCGGGAGGATCGAAGGGGCCGGGATCGACGGGACGATCGGAGGGACCGCCGGGGCGATCGAAGGGACCGCCGGGACGATCGGAGGGACCGCCGGGGCGATCGAAGGGACCGCCGGGACGAAACACCACCGCGACGGCGAGATCACCGAACGCGAGATCACCGAACGGACGACCGCCAGCGGGACCGAGGGAGGCGCGATCGGACACGGGTGAGGAGCCGCAGAGGGAGCGGTGCCGATCGAGACGAGAGTCAGCGAAAACGGCGCCGGTAACGCCGAGATACGCTCGCACGCTGCATAGGGAAGCAGTAGAAGTGGAAACGGTGACCGAATTGAATCCGATTCTTCGAAGATGGACGGGTACCGCTACCCGCGACGGGCGGATCCTTCCGATTACCCGATGGGTCGCGCGCTTCATCATCCCGTTTTTAGCCGCGGCGTTTCTGGTCCTCTACGGAGTTCCCGATCAGACCGCGACGTACTTCGCGTGGACCATCAGGCCCGAAATGACTCCGATCACCATGGGCGCGGGCTACGGAGCGGGCGTGTATTTCTTTTATCGAGTGTCCACCGCCGACGAGTGGCACACGGTCGCGCCGGTCTTCCTGGGGATCGGGACGTTCACCTGGTTGATGGCCATCGCTACCGTCCTCCACTGGGAGAACTTCAACCACGGCCACTTCACGTTCGACCTCTGGGTCGGCCTCTACGCGGTCACTCCTGTCCTCATTCCAGCGATTTGGGCGCTTAATCGGCGGACCGATTCCGGGGAACTGACGGGTGGTGAGCCTCAGCTCCCGCAAGCGGTGAGAGTGCTCGGCGGCGGGCTCGGAGCCCTTCTCACCGTCAGTGCCGTCAGCCTGTTCGTCGCCCCGGAACCCATGATCGGGGCGTGGCCGTGGACCGTCTCCCCTTTCACGGCGCGAATCTTGGCGGGGTGGTTCGCGCTTTTCGGGGTCGTCAACGGCGCGGTCGTACTCGATCCGCGCTGGAGTAGCGCACGAATACTGGTCCAAAGTCAGATACTCGGCTTCGCGTTGGTGCTGATCGGCGTGATTCGTGTCTGGGCTACCTTCGACCCGTCGAACGTCCTGACGGTTGGCGTCGTCGGCGGGATGACGCTGTATCTGATCGCCGTACTTCTGCTGTATATCGCGATGGAAACACGCTGACTCCTCCGAATGCCGTCGTCTCGTGTCGATCGACGCGAGCCCCCCTGTCTCGCAGGGCTATCGTAACACCCGAGCGAACCGGCGGGGTCCTCGGGGATCGGCGTGCGCGTTCGGTGCCCGTGTGTTCTGGACGAGGTACGTCGGAAAAGATGACACCGACGGAGCGACTGGGCCGGATCGCGCGACGAAACCCCCGCACCCGGCGTGGGGTATATACGCGCGAACGGCCTATTCTGAGGCGTGACAACCCGGACCATCCGCGCCCGCGACCGGCCGGTGTTCGGCGTCGACGTGCACAGCGGCGACGTCCGCGGCGACGACCCCTCCTACGCCCTCGTAATCTTGGACCCCGTCGACGAGGACGACCCGGACGCGCCCGACGCCGACGGCCCGATGGCGCGGGTGACCCGAGACGTGGTGTCGTTCCGGAAGCTCTGCCGGCTGATCGACGACCGCGAGCCGCTGTACGTCGCCACCGACAACGCCTACGAGCTGGCGGCGGACAAAGGCGAACTGGTGGGGTTCCTGCGGTCGCTGCCCGACGGCACCCGGCTCGTGCAGGTGACCGGCGCGGAGCGACCGGAACCGCTCTCGCGGGTCGCCTCCCGTCACGGGATTCCGTACGGGAAGGAGCCGATGAAGGAGGCGGAGGCGTCGGCCCGGCTGGCCGCCGCCAACGTCGGCCACGAGGTGACCGCCTTCACCGACGAGACGCGAGTGAAGGTGTCCCGCGGGCGCTCGACCGGGAAGGGCGGCTGGAGCCAGGACCGCTACACGCGCCGGATCCACGGCAACGTCCGGAAGCGGACGCGGCAGGTCCAGTCGAAGCTCGAGGACGCGAACCTCGACTTCGAGCGCGACGTGACCGAGAAGTACGGCGGCTACGCGAACGCGACGTTCACCGTGGAGGGTCGCCCCGAGGAGATCCCGGTGTCGAACTCGCGGGCCGGCGACGTGCGCGTCGAGGTCGAGCGCGAGCGCCGCGACGGGATCGAGTACGAGCCGCTCGTGAAGCGGCGCGATCGGGTGATCGTCGGCATCGACCCGGGGACGACGACCGCGGCGGCCGTCGTCGGGCTCGACGGCACCGTCCACGCGCTGTACTCCTCGCGGACCGCCGACACCGCGGACGTGACCGAGTGGATCGTCGAGCAGGGCCGCCCGATCATCGTCGCCGCCGACGTGGAGCCGATGCCGGAGACCGTCGAGAAGTTCCGGCGCTCGTTCGACGCCGCCGGGTGGCGACCGACCACGGACCTCCCCGTCGACGAGAAGCTCCACCGGACCCGCGAGGCGGGGTACGACAACGACCACGAGCGCGACGCGCTGGCGGCCGCGCTGTACGCCTACGACGACCACGAGGACCAGTTCGACCGGATCGCGGCGAAGACCCCGCCGCGGCTCGACCGCGAGGCGGTGATCGCGGGCGTCGTCGCCGGCGACGCCTCGGTGGAGTCGGTCATCGCGGACCTGAGCGAGGACGACGGGAGCGGCGGTGGGGACGGCGACGCTGACGCCGACGAGTCGGACCCCACCGAGCCCGAACGCACCGAGGAGGAGGAGACGATCCGCCGGCTCCGCGAGCGCGTCGAGCGGCTGGAGTCGCACGCCGACTCGCTGGAGGGCGACCTCGCCGAGCGCGACGAGCGGATCGCGGAGCTGGAGGGGGAGCTGGAGAAGGCGAGACGCGAGGAGCGGATCGAGGCGCGCAGCCGACGGGCCGTCTCCCGACTCGAACGCGAGACCGACCGGCTGGAGCGCGAGCGCGACGAGGCGCGAGAGACCGTCGCGGAGCTGGAGGGGAAGGTGGAGACGCTGAAGGAGCTGTGGCGGCTCGACCACTCCAACTTCGACGACGTCGCCGCGGACCGGGGGTTCGTCAGCGTGAAGGCGGTCGAGCAGTTCACGCTCGACGCGCTGGAGGCCGCCGACGAGGCGTACGGGCTCGTCGCCGGCGACGTCGTCTACCTCCGAGACGCCTCCGGCGCGGGGCGCCGGACAGCCGAGCGGCTGGCCGAGACCGAGCCGCGCGCGGTGATCCGCGACGGGAACCTCTCGGACGTCGCCGACCAGGTCCTGTTCGACCACGACGTGCCGGTCGTCCCGGCCGACGCGGTGCCCGTCCGCGAGGTCGACGAGCTGGCGGTCGCGGACGAGGAGAAGCTGGAGGCCGCGATCGACGACTGGGAGAAGCGGGCGGAGCGGCGGCGAAAGGCCGAGAAACAGGAGCACCTCGACCGGATCATCTCGGAGCACCGGGCGGGGCGGACGCTGCCCGAGACCGAGGAGTAGAGCCGGCGGGACGGAGGGCCTTCCGCCGAGAACCGCCAGATTCCCGTTCGCCACGCGCCCGCACGCTTCCAGAAGTCATATGTCCGACAACCGCACAGTCGGGAGTATGGACGCCTACGAGCGGATCACCCGGAACGCGGCCGAGGTGGTCACCGAGGAGGAGATCGAGGCGCTGGCCGACGACCCCGACGGGAAGCGGGCGTACGTCGGCTACGAGCCCTCGGGGGTCCTCCACATCGGGCACATGCTCACCGCGAACAAGCTCATCGACCTCCAGGAGGCCGGGTTCGAGGTGACGGTGCTGCTCGCCGACGTGCACGCCTACCTCAACGACAAGGGGTCGTTCGAGGAGATCCGCCACACCGCCGAGCGCATGCGCGACCAGTTCATCGCGTACGGGCTCGACGAGTCGAACACGCAGTTCGTGCTCGGCTCCGACTTCCAGCTCGACGACGACTACACGCTCGACCTGCACGCCCTCGAACTGGAGACGACGCTCGCGCGGGCCGAGCGCGCGATGGCCGAGATCACCTCCGGCGACTCCGTGAAGGTGTCGCAGGCGGTGTACCCGCTGATGCAGGCGCTCGACATCCCGTACCTCGGCGTCGACCTCGCGGTCGGCGGGATGGAGCAGCGCAAGGTCCACATGCTCGCGCGCGACGTGCTGCCGAGCATCGACCGCGAGCCGCCGACGAGCCTCCACACCCCGCTCATCGCCGATCTGGGCACCGGCCGCGGGAAGATGTCCTCCAGTACGGGCGTCACTATCTCGATGGAGGACTCCCGCGAGGACATCGAGTCGAAGGTGAACGACGCGTACTGTCCCCCGACCGTCGACCCGGAGCCGACCGACGACGGCGAGTCGCGGGAGAACCCCGTCCTGCAAGTGTTCGAGTACCACGTGTTCCCTCGGTTCGAGACGGTCCGCGTCGAGCGACCTGAGGAGTACGGCGGCGATTTGGCGTACGACGACTACGACGCGCTGGAGGCCGACCTGGAGTCCGGCGAGCTCCACCCCGCCGACGCGAAGGGCGCGCTCGCCGAGTACCTCGACCGGCTCATCGCGCCGGGACGCGAGCAGCTCGCGGAGTAGGCGGCCTCACTCTTTCTCCGGAGTCGACTCGCCCGTCGCCCCGCCCGCCGCGTGCCCCCGGTGCTCGCAGCCCCCGTCGAGGCAGTCGCGCCCCGTGGCCGTCTCGAACACCGGAAGCCCGCAGTCGCACTCGTCGACGACGACGCCCGAGGGGATCGAGAACGTCGTTTCGCAGTCGGGGTAGCGCTCGCAGCCGAGGTAGACGCGGCCGGGCGCGGAGTTGACGGTGAGTTCGCCGTCGCAGTCGGGACAGTCCCAGACGCGGTCGAACCGGTCGCTGACGGCCGCCTCCATCGGGTCGCACGAGGGATCGAGACAGAGGTGGAACGGCTCGCCGCGCTCGACCCGGATCTTCGGCACCCCGCAGTCGTCACAGACCCCGTCGGTGACGCTCGCGCCCGCCGGGAGCCCCCACCGCTCCTCGCAGTCGAGACAGACCACGTCGCCGCGCGAGCGCACGAGCGGCCCGCCGTCCTCGGGGCAGGTGCCGACCGGGATTCCGGCCTCCGTGACCGGGAGGGCGCGGCCCGCGGTCGCCTCCTCGGCGACGATCCGGAGCCGTCGAGTCCCCTCGCGGGCGGTGACGGAGAATCCGTCGCCGTCGCCCTCGACGACGACCGAGTCGGGACGGGTGAGCCACGCGACCGGCTGGTAGCCGTCGGCGTCGTGGACGAGCGTGGTGTCGTCCGGCTTGATCAGGACGACGACGCGCCCCCGGTGGGTCCGGGAGCGGTCGCCGCGTTCGGTCACTCGACAGTCGCCGGCGAACACGCGGAGTCGTTCGGGCATGCCGCGGGGTTGCCTCGTTTTCCGATTTAAGCGGCGGGCGACGAGGGCGGGCCGCGAGCGACCGGTCCGCGTTCCTCGGACGGGGGAATTGTGTGATTAACTTAACAAGATCGTTTCCGTAATCTCACACATGAGCGAGGCCTCTGGTGCGGGCCCGTCGGAAACAGCGGAGTCAGCGCCTCCCGTCCGGGTCGGAGTGTTGAGCTTCCACAACAGCAAAGAGACGAAGGCGATCTGCAACGCCGTTCAGGCGTTGGGACACGACCCGGTCTGGCTCCGCGAGGAGAACACCAGGTCGTGGATCGAGGCCGGAGACCTCCGGTTCGACCCCGACGTGGACGTCGTCGCGAACCGACTGCTGATGACGAAGGCCGTCCAGCCACTCGACGACATCGGGATCGCGACGGGCTACACCGCTTCGCGTCCCGTGTTGAACCCGCCGGCCGTCGTCGTCCGAGCCCTGCATAAGTACGGCGTCGCGGCGACGCTCACCGCCGCCGGCATCCGTGTTCCGGACGCGTACATCGCGTTCAGCCACCGGACGATCAACGAGGGCAACCCTCTCACGAGCGAGAAAGCGGTCCACAAGTCCGCGATCGGGACGAACGGGGACCGGATGGCGGTCGTCGGCGCGGACGACGTCGTCGCGCCGCACATCGCTCGCCGGCGGGCGTTCCTCCAGGAGTTCATCGACACCGGCACGGAGCGACCGTTCGACGTCCGCGCATACGTCGTCGGCGACCGCGTCGTCGCCGCGATGAAACGGTACGCGCCGTCGGACGAGTGGCGCACGAACGTCGCCGTCGGCGGCGAAGTCGAGGATTTCACCGCCGACCTCCCCGAGGAAGCGGCGCGGCTCTCACGGGAGGCGGCGGACGTGCTCGACCTCGACTACGCCGGCGTGGACCTGCTGTGTCGCGACGGCGCGTGGTACGTCCTCGAAGTGAACGTGACGGCGGGGTTCAAAGGTCTGTTCGAGGCGACTGGGATCAGCCCCGCACCGTACATCGCCGCCCTCGCGATCGAGCGAGGGGGCGGCGGCGTCGACTCCGACCGCGTCACGTCCCTCGCGGCGGTCCTGGACGACTCGGTCCCGGAGTGTAAGCCGTCGCTCGATCCGGAGCCGGAGGCGCGGACGACGATCGGCTACACCGAACGCGTGACGGTGAGTGCGGGCCAGCGAGCGGTCGACGTGGTCGCCAAATCTGACACCGGCGCCGGGCGAACGAGCATCGACTTCGACGTCGCCGCGGAGATCGGCGCGGGTCCGATCGTCGGCACGGTCCACGTGAAATCCGGGTCGCGAGCCGGGCGGCAGAAGCGGCCGCTCGTCGAGATCGACCTGAAGATCGGGAACCGCTGGCAGACCGTGACGGCGAGTATCGAGAACCGGAACCACATGACCTACCCCGTGCTCCTCGGTCGAGACGTCCTCGACGGATGCCACGTGGACGTCACGAAGCGGGAGCGCGAGGAGTGACCTACGTCACCCGAACCGTCCGCGCCGCTCGGACCGGCATCAGCGGCAGGTCGGGGAAGACGACCTCGACCACGAACTCCAGCTCGTCGGCGTCGGGGGGGCCGAAGACGCCGACCGGGACCGTCGTCTCGCCGTCGAGGTACGTCGTCGTCGCCGTCATCTCCACGTCGTTGACGGTGACCCGGATCCCCGTGCGGGCGCGCCCGGAGACGGTCGAGACCGCGACCTCGCACATCTCGTTTTCGCCGACGGCGACGGCCTCGGGGAAGTCTCCCCAGTCGACGTCGATCCGGGGGCAGTCGCGCGCGGCGTCGACGATCCGCTCGGCGACGGAGCCGCTCATGCCGGCGTTCTCCAGCGCGCCCGCGCCGGCGTCGACGACCGCCGCGGGTGAGGTGAGTCCGGCGTCCGCGAGCCGCTCCGCGCGGCCGGAGCCGACCCCGTCGATCGCGGTGAGCGCGACCGCCTCGCGGGAGACGCCGTGCTCGACGCGCGCCTCGACGCGGCACGCGAGGTTCGCGGCGCGCGGGCCGGCGAACCGGTCGAGGAACTCGGAGAGCGCGGCCAACAGGCGGAGCGCGTTCTGCCGGATCACCCACGCGTCCGAGCGCAGGTCCGAGGGGATCGAATCGGCCATCCCGGCGAGCAGAATGGCGAACACCTTCCGGTGTCCGTCCTCGAGGTCGGTGTCGCGGCCGTCGAGGATCCGGTCTATCGCGTCCGCCTCGGCCGACCGCGCGGAGACGGAGTCGAACTCGCCGGCCGACGCGACGGTCTCTAAGATCCGGTCGACGGTCAGCGTCTCGCGGTCCGCGAGCCGCTGGAAGCGACGGGCCGTGTCCAGACGGAGGTAGTACTTGGAGGCGAGCCGGCCGAGCCCGGTGGGCTCGATCGCGAGGTCGTCGTCGGCCGCGACGAAGCCGTCGTCGACGAGCGAGTCGAGGGTGTCGCGCACGCGGTCGCGGAGGGTGCCGAAGTCGTACTCGTCGGGCTTCGACGCCGCGCGGACGTAGTAGAAGGTGGTCTCCAACCACGCCATCACGTCCTCGAGCCCGCGGATCGTCCCCATCGCGATCTCCGCGTTGAGGTGCGACTCGAGTTCGGCGGCGAGCCGCGACTCGATCTCCTTGCCTTCGCGCAACAGCTCGCGGTACTTGTCGGCGTCCGCGCGGTCGCAGACCACCCAGCCGTACCCCACGTCGTCGTAGCCGGGGCGCCCGGCGCGACCGAGCATCTGGAGCACGTCGAGCGGCGAGATGTCCGTCTCGCCCTCCAGCGGGTCGTGGTACTTCGTGTCGCGGATGACGACGCAGCGCGCGGGGAGATTCACCCCCCACGCGAGCGTCGACGTCGAGAAGAGCAGCTTGATCTTCCCCTGCTTGAACCACTCCTCGACCCGGTCGCGATCGGCCTTCCCGAGCCCGGCGTGGTGGAAGCCGACGCCGTCGGTGACCGATTGCCGGAGCGTGTCGTTAGTGAGCTCCTTGGCCTCGTTGTGGAAGTCGTAGTCGCCCCGGGAGTCGATCGGGATGTCGCGGTCGGTGATCTCGTCGCGCGCCTTCTTGGCGGCCTGCACCGTGTCCTGCCGCGAGGAGACGAACACGAGCGCCTGCCCGTCCTCGCGGACGTGCGGCTCGGCCAGGTCGAGCGCGCGGTAGAGCCGCCGGTACTTGTCGGCGAAGGCGTTCGAGCCGTGCGAGTACGTCTTCACGCCCGTCTCGAGGTCGACGGGGCGGTACTCGTCGCCGAACTCGTAGGTCGTGTCCGCGGGCGCGTCGAGCCACTCGGCGACGTCCCCGACGTTCGGCATGGTCGCCGAGAGCGCGACGACGCGGGGGTCCTGCAGGCGGCGGAGCCGCGAGACGGTCACTTCGAGCACCGCGCCGCGCTTCTCGCTGTCGAGCAGGTGGACCTCGTCGATGACGACGCAGTCGACGTCGGTGACGAACGAGTAGCGCGCGGAGTCGTGTTTGCGGGTCGCGCTGTCGGCCTTCTCGGGGGTCGTCACGAGCACGTCCGCGCGCTCGGCGCGGCGGGGGTTGAGGTCGCGCTCGCCGGAGACGACGTAGACGGAGTAGCCGAGCTCCTCGAAGCGCTCCCACTCGCTCTCCTTCTCGTTGGTGAGCGCGCGGAGGGGGGCGATAAAGAGGGCGGTGCCGCCCTCAGAGAGCGTCTTACAGATCGCGAGCTCGGCGAGTGCGGTCTTCCCGGATGCCGTCGGCGCGGAGGCGACGACGTTGTGGTCCGTCTCCCAGATACCCGGGAGCGCCTCGCGTTGCATCCGATTGAACTCCTCGAAGCCGAACGCGTCGGCGAACTCCGGCACCGCGTCCGCGACCTTCACGCCGCACCACGCTCGCGGACGAGTCGACGGCGATCGAGCGGTGTTCGCATCACGTCGAGTCGGGGGGCTCCAGCGCAAAGGCGTTTCTCATGTGGGCGGCGAGCGCGCGACGGTCGGACGGACGCCGTCGTCGAGCGCTGGCGGGCGGGAACGTCGAACCGAGCGCGGTCACCGGACCCGGACCCCGAGCGTTTACGTGACCGCGGGTCGACCGGCCGGTATGATACCGTCGGACCCGATCGTCGTCGGAGCCGCGGCCGTGATCGCCCTGCTCGTCCTGTTGGGCCTGTTCCGTCGCCTGCGGGGGCCCTCGGGCGAGGCGCGGGAGTCGAAGCGCGCTCACGAGGCCGCGCAGGAGCGCGAGCCGCCGGTCGAGATCGGCGAGACGTACGAGTTCGGCGTCACCGAGCTCACCGATCACCACTCGGGCGGGGAGGTCGCCGTCGGCAAGGTCGAGGGGTTCGTCGTCTTCGCCGAGGACATCCCGAGCGGCCTCTCCGAGGGCGACGTGATCCGCGCGAAGGTGCTCTCGTTCAACGAGGGGCGCACCTCGGCCGACGCGACGTTCGTGACGAAGGCGTAGCGAGAACGGATCCCGGGACCGAACGAGCCCCGTCGCGATCCACCTCCACTCCGAACATGAGGTTCATACGTGATGGCGACGAAGGGGTTTCGTAATGGCTCAGGCCGGGAATCAGGACCTCACGGAGCGGTTCATTCAGTTCTACCGCAACTACTACCGCGAGGAGATCGGCACCCTCGCGCAGCGATACCCCAACGAACAGCGCTCCCTGTACGTCGACTACGACGATCTGTTTCAGTTCGACCGCGACCTCGCCGAGGACTTCCGCACGAAGCCGGACCAGATGCGCGAGTACGCCGAGGAGGCGCTGCGGCTCTACGACCTCCCCGCCGACGTCAGCCTCGGCCGCGCGCACGTCCGGATCGAGAACCTCCCCGAGAGCATCGACATCCGCGGCATCCGCGTCCACGACGACCACATCGGCAAGCTCGTCTCCGTCAAGGGGATCGTCCGCAAGGCGACCGACGTCCGCCCGAAGGTGATCGAGGCGGCCTTCGAGTGCCAGCGCTGCGGCACGATGACGTACATCCCGCAGAGCGACGGTGGCTTCCAGGAGCCCCACGAGTGCCAGGGCTGCGAGCGACAGGGCCCGTTCCGCGTCAACTTCGACCAGTCGGAGTTCATCGACTCCCAGAAGCTCCGGATCCAGGAGTCGCCCGAGGGGCTCCGCGGCGGCGAGACACCCCAGTCGCTCGACGTCGACATCGTCGACGACATCACCGGCAAGGTGAGCCCCGGCGACCACGTCACCTGCGTCGGCGTCCTCCACATCGAGCAGGTCGAGCAGGGCAACGAGAAGTCCGCCATCTTCGACCTCTACATGGACGGCGTCTCCATCTCCATCGAGGACGAGGAGTTCGAGGACATGGACATCACCGAAGAGGACAAACGCGAGATCATCGAGCTCTCCAACCGCGACGACATCTACGAGGCGATGGTCGGCTCCATCGCGCCCGCTATCTACGGCTACGAGGAGGAGAAGCTCGCGATGATCCTCCAGCTGTTCTCCGGCGTCACCAAACACCTCCCCGACGGGTCGCGGATCCGGGGAGACCTGCATATGCTACTTATTGGCGACCCGGGTACAGGGAAGAGTCAGATGATCAGTTATGTCGAGAATATTGCTCCAAGATCAGTTTATACCTCAGGAAAAGGATCATCCGCTGCAGGTCTCTGCGTGGCCGGTGACACGAAGATTCACACGAACGACGGATTCGTCTCGATTCGGGAGATCGCGACGGAACAGCATCCCGATCCAGTCGAAAGTGAAACGGCCGCAGAGTCGGCGCACGAGCTGTACACGTTCGACCGTGCCGACGGCTCGATCGACCTCGCGGAGAGTTCTCACGTGTGGCGAATGCCCGAGAAACCCTGTCGGTGGATCGAGACGGCACACGGAAAGGATCTCGAAGCCTCGGTCAACACACCGGTTCTCGTCTGTGACGAACACGGCATCGAGTGGCGCGAGATCACGGAGGTCGGCGTTGGCGACCACGTTGCAGTTCCACGATACACCGAGATCGACCGGTCATCGCCGCCAGTTCGTGAGTACGTTGAGTTCACGGGCGAAAAGCTAAAACCGACCGACGAGTCGGTCGAACACCTTCGCACTCGTCTCTGCGAGGAGTTCGGAACGCTCCGTGATGCGGCGGCCGAACTCGATCTTTCTGAGGACTTCATCTACGACACGCTCTCAAATCGTCACATTCCGCGCGAAAAACTCGACACGGTTCTCGATGCGCTCGACGTGGATATCGACGACATCAGTATCGAACGGGCGATGCTTCGGCACGGAAGCGGCGTGACGATTCCCGAGGAGTTCGACGCGGATCTCATGTATCTGATCGGACTCGTCTTCGGTGACGGCGACGTGATGGTGTCACGTCGTGGGGGCAATCGCGGTCACGTCCGGATCTCGAACTCCGACGAGGACCTACTGAAACAGGCCGCCAATATCATTGAAGCCAAATTCGGAAAGTCCGTCCAGATCGAGTACCAGGATGAGCGCGTCCCCTGCATTCGTCTTCACAGCGCGACCGTCGCCCGCTTCTTCGCCAACGTCGGTGTCGAATCGCCGAAAGACGACATTCGGCTCGATTCGAGGCTCACAACGGCAGAACACGCTAACGCATTCCTCCGGGGCCTGTTCGATGCCGACGGAGCAGTTTGTGGACGTGACGACGGTGGATCGAGTGTCCAGTTCTCGACCGTCTGCGGCGAACTCTCAGAGCAGGTCCAACTGATGTTGGAGACGTACGGCGTCCGTTCACGGACCCGTGAGCGAGACCGCCGCGGGACCTACACACGAGCAGACGGACACGAAATCGAATCGACCTCGATCCAAACGCACCTCGCTATTTACGGGAAGGAACTCGACGCGTTCGCCGACCAGGTCGGGTTTCGGTCGATCACGAAATCACAGGCTCTCAGCAGGATCGTTCGCGACGTGCCTCGGCGTGGTGAACGGCTTCCGGTGGGAAACGCACTTGCACGGGCAGACGGGGGATCCGCAGCGTATCGCCAGAATTTCGTAAAGGGACAGGATCCAAGCCGTTCCCGGGCGAAAGCCATCGTGAACAGTCTCGAGCTCGGTGCGATCGGTGGTGATGTCGAGGAGGTTGTCGACGCCGATCTCGTCTGGGACGAAGTCGTCGACGCCGAGAACACCGGCGAAAAGGAGGTATTCGACCTCACAGTTCCGGACACCCACAATTTCCTCGGAAACGGGATCGTGACACACAACACGGCCGCGGCTGTGAGGGACGATTTCGGCGACGGCCAGCAGTGGTCGCTCGAAGCCGGTGCGCTCGTCCTTGCGGACAAGGGGATCGCCGCTGTCGACGAGCTGGATAAAATGGATTCGAGCGACCGCTCCGCGATGCACGAAGGGCTCGAACAGCAGAAGATCTCCGTCTCGAAGGCGGGGATCAACGCGACGTTGAAGGCGCGGTGTTCCCTCCTCGGCGCGGCGAACCCGAAGTACGGGCGATTCGATCAGTACGAGCCGATCGGCGAGCAGATCGACCTCGAACCCGCGCTCATCTCGCGGTTCGACCTGATCTTCACGGTGACGGACAGCCCGGACCCGGAACACGACTCCCGGCTGGCGAAACACATCATCAAGACGAACTACGCCGGCGAGCTCAACACCCAGCGGACCGAGCTTGCGAGCTCGGAGTTCACCTCGGACCAGGTGGCGGAGGTGACCCAGGAGGTCGCACCGGAGATCGACGCCGAGCTGCTCCGAAAGTACATCGCCCACGCGAAGCGCTCCTGTTACCCGACGATGACGGAGGAGGCGAAGGAGCTGATCGAGGAGTTCTACGTCGACCTGCGCTCGAAGGGCGCCGACGAGGACGCGCCGGTCCCCGTCACCGCGCGGAAGCTGGAGGCGATGGTGCGGCTCGCGGAGGCGAGCGCGCGGCTCCGGCTCTCGGACACCGTCGAGCGGGAGGACGCCGATCGCGCCACCGACATCGTCGAGTCCTGTCTGAAGGACATCGGCGTCGACCCCGAGACGGGGCAGTTCGACGCCGACGTCGTCGAGACGGGCACCTCCAAGAGCCAGCGCGACCGCATCAAGAACATCAAGGGACTCATCGCGGACATCGAGGAGGAGTATCAGGAGGGCGCGCCCGTCGAGGAGGTGCTCGACCGCGCCGGCGAGATCGGGATGGACCCCGGGAAGGCCGAACAGGAGATCGAGAAGCTCCGCACGAAGGGCGAGGTGTACGAGCCGAAGCAGGGACACCTGCGGACGACGTAGATGGACCGCATCTCCGCGATACGGAACGTCGAGGACGCCCTGCGCGCGTTCGAGAACGGCGACGCCGACCTCGCCGACACGGAGCGGCGGGTGGCGGCGGTGCTCCGGACGTACGCCACGGAGTTCGACGGCGACGACGACGTGTTCCGCGCGGTCGGCGACGACCCTGTCGACGGGCGGATCGTCGTGGCGCCCTCGGCGCCGGCCGCCCGCGAACGCGTGCTCGCGCTTTCCGGAATCGACGCGAACGAGTTCGACGATCTGACAGACCTCGAAAACGACGCAGTCCCCGACTTCGAGGTCGAACGAGTAGTCGATCCGGAGTAGTTCGGAACCGATAAGTTCGACCCTCGATCAGCCGCGTCCGTGCTGCTGATCGTGACGTATTCGGAGGCGGCCCGCACCGGCCTCCGGAACCTGTGTCGGCGCCACGAGGAGTCGGTCGTCCGGCGGTTCGGGCGGGCGGCGCTGCTCGAGGCGACGGAGTACGCCGCGTTCCTCGCCGTGCGGCTCCGGGAGTCGCACGGCGGCGACGTCCAGATCGAGCGGACGGAGCCGTTCAACGAGTTCGCCGCGCTCGACGAGTCGGTCCGTGAGGCCGCGAGCGCGTACGCGGACCGGGACGCGACGGCGACGCCGTACGCCGCGTTCGCCGCCGGGACGGACCATCCCGACCCGGAGCGACTGAAGGGCGAGGAGCTGTGACCGGGGCGTCGGAGACGGGAGTGCCGGACGTGAAAGCGCGACCGGTCCCCGCGCCCGAGGAGGTCCTCGGCCGGGTGCCGACCGGGACCAGCCTCCGGCGGGAGATCGCGGCGGCGGCCCGGTCGCGCGGACGCGAGTCGTCGGTGCGTGACGAGCTCGGTCGGCTCCGCGACGAGATCGCGGCGATCGAGTTCGAATCGGTCGACCTCGCCGCGGCCCGTCGCCGGGTCGCGGAAGCGAGCGGCGAGGAGGAGCGCCTGAAAGAGCGCGTCGCGGCGCTCCGCGGCGACGTTCGGGCGCGGCGGGCCGTCGAGGCGGAGACCGACGAGGCGCTCGGCGACCTCGAGTCCGCCGCGGCGGCGCTCTCGAGCGCGCAGACGGAACGGATCGCGGCCGAACAGGCGCTCGAGCGGGCCCGCGAGCGGGCCGCCCGCGCCCGCGACGAGCGGGAGCGACGGCTCGAACTCGAAGACCGGCTCCGGAACCGCCGACGGGAGGCGCGCCGCGAGCTCGCGACCGAGGCGTATCCGGCGTTTCGCGACGCTCTGGGCTCGATCCCGGGCGGCGCTCCGACGCAGGCAGGGTCGGCGCCGTCGGCGTACGAGGGACCGCGACTCGCCGCGTCGCTCGCGGCGGTTCGGATCGCCGATCTGGACGCGTCGGTCGCGCTCGGCGTCGAGGCCGCTCGCTGGCTCGACGAGCGCGGGGAGAGGTCGCCGGAAGAGGTACTCGACGCGGCCGTCGTCCGTCCGGACGCCGCGCCCGACCCGTGATCGGGGTCGGCGTCGGACGGAGGTTTATCAGCGATACCGCGGCAGCCGGCGTATGGATCTCTCGTGGACCGTCGACCGGGCGGGCGACGCGTCGCTGGTGCGCTGTCGGGTGCGCAACGACGAGGCCGTCCCGCGACGCGTGCGGGTCGAGAGTCGGTTCGAGGCGCCGGTGCTACCGCCGCGACGCGGCGGCGTCCCGGCGGACGGGTGGGACGCGACCGGGGTGACGCTGCGGGTCGGCCCGAGCGAGCGACGCGGATTCGGCTTCGCGGTTCCGGCGCCACCCGTCGATCCCCCGGTCGAGATCGTCGACGTCGAGTCGGTCGAGCCGAACGGGTCCGCCCGGGGAACCGCCGGTCTCGCCGGCGCCGGCGCCGGCGGAGGCGTCCACCCGACGCCGGCCGACGCGCTCCGCGAGCTCGCCGATCACCGGCCGCCGCGGGCAGCCGTCGACGGGGATCGCGAGGCCGACGGTCGCCCCGAGGACACCGCCCCGGTCGGAGACGCTCGCGGTTCCGACGGCGAACGCGACGACGCCGGGAGCGACGGCATCGGGAGCGACGACACCGGGAGCGGCGCCGGCGAATCGGAGCGATCGGTCCCCGGCTCGGTCGACGACCGGTTCGCCGCGGTCGAAGCCCGACTCGAGCGGGCTGAGCGACTGACCGACGCCGACGTGGACACGGCGACCGGGATAGTCGCGGACGCGGGCGGCGTCGACGCGCTCTCCGACCTCGCCGACCGGCTCGACGCCGACGCGGAGCGCCTCCGAGCGGTGAGCGAGCGCGCGGCGTCGCTGGCGGAGCGCGCGGACGCGACGGACGTCCCGATCGACGCGCTGGAGCGGCTCGCGTGATCCTCGCCGTCGCCGGGGGGAAGGGCGGCGTCGGAAAGACCACCCTCGCGTACAACGTCGCCGCCGCGCTCGACGCGGTCGTCGTCGACGCGGATCTCGGCATGGCCGACCTCCCGGGCGGCCGCGGTCCGGACCTCCACGACGTGCTCGCCGGGCGCGCCGACCCGACGGAGACGGTGCGGTCCGGCCGGGTCGACGTCGTCCCCTGCGGGCGGACGCTCGCCGGCGCCCGCGCCTGCGACTTGTCGGAACTGGGAGACGCGGTGGCCGCGATCGAGCGCGAGCGCGGCGTCGTCGTCCTCGACTGTCCGGCCGGGCGACGGGCGGACGCCGGCGTCCCGCTCGCTGTCGCGGACGCGTGTCTGCTGGTCGTCTCGCCGCGGGCGTTCGCGCTGGCCGACGCGATCCGGACGCGAGAGCTCGCCCGCGAACTCGACGCCGGGCTCGTCGGCTGCGCCGTCAACCGGGTAACCGAGGAGCCTCCGACCGAAGCGATCGCCGACGCGCTGGGCGCGCCCGCGGCGGTCGTCCCCGCGGATCCGCGAGTCGGACGCTCCGTCACCGCGGAGCGGCCGGTCGTCGACGTCGCGCCCGACAGCGACGCCGCGCGGGCGATAGAGGAGCTCGCGGGGCGAGTCCCTCGCTGACGAGGCCGGGGTTCACCGAACATCGGGTCGTTTTACCCGATCGGGGGCGGACGGGGAGCCATGCTCACGGTCGCGTTCCTCGTCGGCGTCGCCGTCGTCGCCTTCCTCGCGGTCGAAGTCGGACCCTTGTACGCGGCCGACCGCTTCCGCGACCTGCGGGAGCCGACGGCAGAGGAGCGGGGGCGGCTCGCCTCGCTGCGCGAGACCGCCGGCCTCGACGTGGAACGGGTCGCGATCGAGACCGGCGCCGAGGAGACAGCCGACGAGGCGGCGACCGACGCGGACGAGCCGGGGATCGGCCGGGTCGAAGTCGGCGTCCGCGGCCCGCCCGGTAGGCGGGTCCTGTTCGTCACGGAGAGCGTGCTCGACGACCTCGACGAGGACGTCGCGCTCGGCCTGCTCGCGGCCGAGGCGGGGCGCGTCGAGACGTACTACGGCGAGTTCCGCGCGGTCGCGATCGCGGCGGTGCTCGCGGTGCTGGCGGCGATCGTGACGGCGGCGGTGCCGTTTCAGGCCGGCTTCGCGTCGCTCGTCGCCGTGGGGGTCGCCGCGTTCTGGGTCGGCCGGCGGGTGCAGTACGCGGCCGACGACCGCGCCGCGGACGCCGTCGGCGCGGGGCGCGTCGCCGACGCCTTCGAGCGCGTCGCCGCGATTCGGGGGGTCGAGCCCGAGACGGGCGACTGGTCGACGTGGTTCGAGGTGCAGCCGCCGCTCGGCGATCGGATCGCGGCGCTCCGAGAACGGGCGGAAGAGGAGAGCTGAGTGGGCGAAACGCTCAACGGTTCCTACTCGGTAACTCGCGCGACGGCCTCGTCGTCGTCGACCCGGACGTCGTACTCGGCGACGGAAAACGAGAGGGAGACCCCGCCGTCCGCGCGGTGCTCGACGAGCGCGTCGAGCGCGTCGAGGTCGACGTGGTCGTACAGGACGATGTCGGCCTCGTCGGCGAGCCCGTCGGGGGCGACCCCGGCGAGGTCGGCGACCGCCTCGACGACAGCGCGGCTCGCCGGTCGGTCGTCGCAGCCGTGGGCGACCCGGACCGGTCCGGGAAGCGAGGCGGCGTCGGAAGCGCTTGTCGGAACACTGCTCATACCCTCTCGTCGCCGAACGAGTATATAAACTCTCGCCGTCGTTAATCAGAAACGATAATTCAAACGGATCGACGGATCGGCCGACCGGAGCGAAACGGTTAACGTCTCGCGTGCGTCAGGGGATCGCATGGCACTCGAACGCGCCACGGCGGGTATCGCCCGGAGAGCCGACGGCGACGCGTTCGGGTTCTTTTTTAACTGACCGGCGCGCGGCGGACCTGCCCCGCGATCGGGCGGCGAAACCGCGCACGGTTCGGCGGTCGGGACGGTCACGCGGGAGACGAAGCCGCCCCGTGCCGTCCCGCGAGTGCGACGTGCCGGAACCGCTGCCGGCGACGTGCCGGAACCGTTACCAACCAGCCACACGCGTATGGATACAACTCGAATGCGACTCCCGGAACGACAGCTCGCGGTCCTCGAGGCCGCGAGCGCGACGGACGAACGGACGATAGACGAGATCGCGGCGGAGGCGGGACTGAAGTCCGAGACGGTCGTCGGCGCCGCCTTCGACCTCCGCGACGAGGGGCTGCTCTCGGTTGCCGAACGCGCCGCCGAGACCTTGGATCTCACCGACGAGGGACGGCACTACGTCGAGGACGAGCTTCCCGAGACGCGGCTCTACGGGGCCGGGCTCGCGCTCGACGCCGACGAGGCGCCGGTCTCGATGGGACGGGTCATCGGCGAGGCCGACCTCGACGGCCCCGAGGTCGACATCGCGCTCTCGAACTTCGCGCGGAAGGGGTTCGGCTCGATCGACTCGGGGGAACTCCGGGTCGACCCCGACGCCGACCCCGACGCCGACCCGGAAGCGGCCGCGCTCGCGGCTCTCGCCGGCGGCGACGACCCCGCGGTCGACGAGGCGGTGCTCGACCAGCTGGACTCCCGCGGGCTCGTCGAGCGCGGCGAGTCGGTGACTCGGTCCGTGACGCTCACCGAGGAGGGCGTCGACGCGCTGATGACGGGCGTGGAGGCGACCGAGACCGTCTCGGAGCTCACGCCGGAGCTGCTCGCCAGCGGCGAGTGGCGCGACGTGGAGTTCTCCGAGTACAACGTGGAGGCTGACGCCCCGACGACGCGAGGCGGGCGGAAACACGTGCTCCGCCGGACCGCCGACCGCGTGAAGGACGTCCTCGTCGGCATGGGGTTCCAGGAGATGGAGGGCCCCCACGCCGACAGCGACTTCTGGATCAACGACTGCCTGTTCATGCCCCAGGACCACCCCGCGCGGACCCACTGGGACCGGTTCGCGCTGGACGTCGACCCGATGGACGAGATTCCGGAGGAGCTGATCCGGCGGGTCGAGTCGGCCCACCGGGAGGGGTGGGGCGAGGACGGCGACGGCTACCACTCGCCGTGGTCCGAGGAGTTCGCCCACGAGGTCGCCCTCCGGGGCCACACCACCTCGCTGTCGATGCGGTACCTCTCGGGGATCGCCGGCGCGGAGCTCGAGCCCCCGCAGCGCTACTTCTCCGTGGAGAAGGTGTACCGCAACGACACGCTCGACCCGACGCACCTCCTCGAGTTCTTCCAGATCGAGGGGTGGGTGATGGCCGAGGACCTCTCGGTGCGCGACCTGATGGGCACCTTCGAGGAGTTCTACCGGCAGTTCGGAATCACTGACATCCGGTTCAAACCCCACTATAACCCGTATACGGAACCCTCCTTCGAGCTGTTCGGCGAACATCCCGAAACCGGCGAGGAGATCGAGATCGGGAACTCCGGCGTCTTCCGCGAGGAGGTCACCGGCCCGCTCGGCGTCGACTGCGACGTGATGGCGTGGGGGCTCGCCCTCGAACGGCTCGCGATGTTGACGACGGGCGCGGAGGACATCCGCGACCTCCACGGCACGCTGGCCGACATCGAGTTCCTGCGGGACGCGGAGGTGAGCTACTGATGCCCGTCGTCGACATCGACACCGACGAGCTGCGGGGACTCACCGGCCGTACCGACACGACAGACGCGGAGTTCAAGGAGGACCTGTTCGGGCTCGGCTTAGAGTTCGAAGGGGAGACCGACGACGGCCTCCTCCAGTTCGAGTTCGCGCCCGACCGGCTCGACCGCCTCTCCGTCGAGGGGGTCGCGCGCTCGCTGCGCTACCACTACGGCGACGACCGCGGCGTCTACGTCCCCGAGACGAACGACCCCGAGTGGACGATCGAGGTCGACGAGTCCGTGCCGGACGAGCGCCCCTACGTGACGGGGGCCGTGATCCGGGGCGTCGACCTCGACGAGAGCGCACTCGACTCGCTGATCCAGCTCCAGGAGAAGCTCCACGCGACGATGGGGCGCGGTCGCGCGAAGGGCGCGATCGGGATCCACGACCTCGCGATGGTGAAGGGCGCGCCCCTGCAGGAGGGCGCGGAGCCGTCGATCACCTACCGCGGTGTCGAGCCCGAGGGCGACACGTTTGTCCCGCTGGACGCGAACGACGAGCTGACCCCCGCCGCGGTGCTCGAGGAGCACGACACGGGGCAGAAGTACGCGGACCTCGTCGAAGGTCTCGACCGCTACCCCGCCATCTACGACGAGCTCGGCCTCTTCTCGTTCCCGCCCGTCATCAACGGGAAGCGGACCGAGGTGACGGCGGGCTCGCGCGAGCTGCTCGTCGAGCTCACCGGCACCGACCAGTGGACGATCGACCGGATGTGCAACATCGTCTGTTACGCCCTCTCCGCCCGCGGCGCGACGGTCGAGGAGGTCGAAGTGAACTACGCCGACGGCGCGGCCGCCCCCGACGAGTACGGCGCCGAGCTCGTTCGGCCGAACTTCGACACCGACGAGAAGTCCGTCACCCACGATCGGATCGAGACGCTGCTCGGCGTCGAGTTCGAGCCGGAGGAGGTCGTCGACTGCTTCGAGCGCGCCGGCCTCGACGCCTCCTACACGCTCGACGGCGACGTCACCTACGAGGTGGAGATCCCGCCGTACCGCGTCGACGTGCTCCATCCCCTCGACCTGGTCGACGACGTGGGCCGGGCGTACGGCTTCGACGAGCTGGAGCCGCGCTACCCCGACGTGGGGACCGTCGGCGGGCGCCACGAGCGCTCCCGGCTGGAGGACGCGGTCCGGACGAGCCTCGTCGGGCTCGGCTTCGAGGACCTGCTCAACTTCCACATGACGAGCGGCACCGAGAACTACGACCGGATGAACGTGGAGCCGGGGACCGCCGTCCTCGGCGGCGGCGACCCCGTCGAGATCACGGAGCCGTACAGCGAGGAGTACACCCAGCTCCGCACCTGGGCGCTCCCCTCGCTCGTCATGCTGTTAGAGCGGAACACCCACAACGCGTACCCGCAGGACGTCGCGGAGGTCGGCTTCGTCGCCGAGCGCGACGACGCCGAGAACACGAACGTCGCCGAGCGCCGCCGCGTCGCCGGCGCGGTCGCCCGGCGCGACGCCTCCTACGAGGCCGCGAAGGGCCGCCTGCAGGCGGTGTGCGACGACTTCGGCGCGGAGCTGGCGACGCCCCGCACCGAGCACCCGTCGTTCATCGACGGCCGGACCGCCGCGGTCGAGATCGACGGCGAGCGGGTCGGCGTGATCGGCGAGGTGCACCCCGCGGTCCTCGTCGAACACGACCTGGAGGTCCCGGTGGCCGCCTTCGAGTTCGATCTCGACGCTTTACGGAAATAAGGACTCGATCTCGGGGCTTCCGTCGGGCGTTTATACGTCGTTGCAGTCGCTGTAGCGGAGAACACCTCCAAAGCCCCAGCCGCTCGTTTATAAATGAGTGACGCTGGATCGACAGTGAAGACCTCCAAAGCCCCAGCCGCGACGACTCGCGCGGCTTGTTGCGCTCCTCGCTCGCGTTGCTCGCTGCGGTGCTTACTGCGCCGTGCTTCGTCCTCGCGGCTGCCCCTTTGTATCCCCCCACAGCACCGCAACCACACCTCACGCCTCCCCAGCCTCGTCGCCGGCGGCTTTGCCGCCGGCTGCCAGAGGCGCGAAGCGCCTCGCTGTCGCTCACTTCGTTCGCGACTCCCTCGCACGCGCTGACTCGCGACCGCCGGGGGCGGCCGCTCGCAGGCGCGCGCCGCCGCACTGCCGCGTTTGTTTAAATACCGGATCGCCGCCGGCGGGTTCGATCGCTCAGTCCTCGAACCCCTCCTCCCACCGGAATGTCCCGTCCCGCTGGACGACCTCGCCGTCGACCTCCATCCGAGAGCGCTCGCTCACGTCGCTTATCATGTCGACGTGGACCGCGCTGTCGTTGCCCGACTCGCCCTCGGGGAGGCAGGCGTCGTAGGCGCGGCCGACCGCCATGTGGACCGTGTCGCCCATCTTCTCGTCGAAGAGGATCGAGTCGGTGAACCGGTCGATCCCGCGGTTCATCCCGATCCCGAGCTCGCCGAGTCGCCGGGCGCCCGGGTCGGTGTCGAGCACGCCGGCGAGCGCGTCCTCGCCGGCCCCGGCCGAGAAGTCGACGACCTCGCCCTCCTCGAAGACGAGGTGCACGTCCCGGACGCGGGTCGCGTCGATCGTCATCGGCACGTCGAAGAACGCCTCCCCCTCGGTGTCGTACGGGGCGGTGAACACCTCGCCGCTCGGGAGGTTGTGCGAGTCGTACGCCACGGAGGCGGCGGAGTTGACCGCGGTGCGGCCCGCGATCGACATCGTCACGTCGGTGTCGGGCGCGTCGTCGCGCTCGGTGACGATCCGGACCTCCTCGCCCGCGTCGAGGACGGCCTTCATCTCCGACATCTCGGCGGCGAGCGCCTCCCAGTCGCGGAGCACGGCGTCGTAGACGAAGTCTTGGTACTCCTCGTACGCCATGCCCGCCTGCTGGGCGAGGCTCCGGGTGGGGTGGACCGTCGAGACCCAGTCGGTGTCCATCCGGGCCTCCCGGACGCCCTTCCGCGCCTTCGCGTACGCCTGTCGCGTCTCCCTCGCCACGTCGGCGGTCGCGGTGGTGTTGCGGCCGCCCCCGATCCGGAGGTAGGCGTCGGCGGCCTCGAAGATCGCGCGGTCGACCGCCGGGTCGTCGTCGAAGTCGGGGACCGCGTCGGAGCCGTCGGCTCCCGCCTCGGCGCCTTTTAAATAGGCCCGTGAGAATTCATCGGAACCGTACAGCGTCGTGACGGTCGCCCCGCGCTCGCCGAGCGCCTCGGCGACGGCGACGCCCAGTTCGTGGGCGTCCTCGGCGACGCTGACGACGACGTCGTCCCCGGCCTCGACCCGCGCGCTCCAGTCGACGAGCACCGCGGCGTGCTCGCGTACGCGTTCGTCCATGATTACTCGGTACGTCGCGGGGGAGCGGTAAATCGGTGCCGGGAAGCGGTCATCGGAGCCCAGCGCGGCGAGCGGCTGCGGTCGCTTTCACCCCCGATCGCTCTCGTCCGAGCCGCGTCCTGGTGAGACTATTAGGGGGTTCGGCCCGTGATCCGAGCTATGGACGGAGCATCGGTACGCCTCCGCCGAGCGGACGCGGCCGACCTCTCGTACGTCGAGGAGCGACTCGAGGCGAACGGGTTGCCGTCGCGGGACGTGCGGTCGAAGCCCGACTGCTTCTACGTCGGCTACGACGGGGACGAGCGCGTCGGCGTCGCGGGCGTCGAGCGCTACGGGAGCGACGGCCTCCTCCGGTCGGTCGTCGTCGAGGAGGACGAACGCGGCCGAGGGTACGGAACGGCGCTCTGCGCGGCGGTGGAAGCGAGGGCCGCGTCCGGCGGCGTCGACGCGCTGTATCTGCTGACCACGACCGCGGCCGACTTCTTCGCCGACCGGGAGTACGCGGAGATCGACCGGGACGCCGCACCGGAGGCGATCCGGCGAACGACGGAGTTCGACGAGCTTTGCCCCGCCTCGGCCGCCTGTATGACGAAGTCCCTGTAGCGTCGACCCCGCTCGCCGCGTTCCGCCGTGTCGACCGCGCGGGGAGTTACTCCAGGTCGAGCAGCGTCGCGATCTCGTCGAGGTAGTCGTCGTAGATCCCGACGGCGGCCTCGATCGGGGCCGGCGACGCCATGTCGATGCCGGCGAGTTCGACGACGTTCAAGGGGTAGTCGGAGCCGCCGGCCTCCAGCATCTCGCGGTAGTCGGCGGCGGCGGGCTCGCCCTCGTCGAGGACGCGCTCGACGATCGCGGCGGCCGCGGAGATGCCGGTCGCGTACTGGTAGACGTAGAAGTTGTAGTAGAAGTGGGGGATGCGCTCCCACTCGCGCTCGACGCCGCCCGTGAGTTCGGCGGGCGCGTAGTAGTCGCCCTTCAGGTCGGCGTAGATCTCGTCGAAGGCGTCGGGGGTGAGCGCGTCGCCGGCCTCCACGCGCTCGTGGATCCGCTGCTCGAACGTCGCGAACATGGTCTGCCGGAAGAGGGTGGAGCGGAAGCGCTCGAGGTACTCGTCGAGCACGTGCGTCCGCAGCTCGTCGTCCTCGACGGTGTCGAGCAGGTGATGGGTGAGCAGCGTCTCGTTGACCGTGGAGGCGATCTCCGCGACGAAGATCTCGTAGCTCGCGTCGTGCCACGGCTGGGCGTCGCCCGCGAGCTCGGAGTGCATCGAGTGACCGAGCTCGTGGGCCAGCGTGAACATCGAGGCGATGTCGTCCTGGTAGTTCATCATGATGTACGGCTGGGTGTCGTAGGTCCCGGAGGAGAACGCGCCGGAGCGCTTCCCGCGGTTCTCGTACACGTCGACCCAGCGCGAGTCGAGCCCCTCGGCCATCCGCTCCTGGTACGCCTCGCCGAGCGGCGCGACCGCCTCGATCACCCACTCGCGGGCCTGGTCGTACTCGACGTCGGGACCCTGGTCGCCCGTCAGCGACATGTAGAGGTCGTGGCTCTCGAGTTGGTCGACGCCGAGGGCCCGCTGCTTCAGCTCGGCATGGAGGTGGAGCACGTCGAGGTTATCGTCGACGGTGTCGACGAGGGTGTCGTACACCTCGACGGGGACGTTCGAGCCGTCGAGCGCGGCCGCGCGGGCGCTGTCGTAGCCGCGGATCTCGGCGCTCGTCGCGTGCTCGCGGACCGCCTTCTCGAGCGAGGTGCCGACCGTGTTGCGGACGTCCGCCCACTGCTCGTAGAACGTCTCGTGGACGCGCCGGCGGAAGTCGCGGTCCGGGTTCGTCTGGAGCTTCGTGAAGTTCGACTGCGTGATCTCCACCTCCTCGCCGTCGGGGTCCTCGACGACGCCGTAGGTCATGTCGGCGTTCGTCAGCATCGAGTATATCTCGGCCGGGGCGTCGGTGACCTCCGAGAGGTCGGCGAGCACTTCCTCGACCTCCGCCGAGCGCGTGTGTTCTTTCATCCGCAACACGTCGTCGAGGTAGTGCTCGTACGTCTCCAGCGCGGGCTCGCGCTCGAGGAACTCCGCGACCGCCGACTGGCTGAGCGACTGCAGCTCGGGCTCGAGATACGAGACCGCGCTCGACGCCTCGGAGCTGAGCGAGGACGCCCGCGCCGACATCGCCTGGTACTCCTGGTTCCGCGTGTCCTCGGCGCTGCGGAGCCGGGCGTACGTCGTCACCTGCTGGATCTCCCGGAAGATCTCCTCGCGGAGCTCGAGCAGCTCCAGCAGGGTCGCGGCGTCCTCGGCGACGCGCCCCTCGTAGTCGCGCAGCTCGTCGATCCGGTCGGCGACCGTCTCGTAGGCCGCCTCCCACGTCTCGTCGTCCTCGTAGACGCCCTGGAGGTCCCACTTGTACGCCTCGTCGATCTCCGCTCGCTCGGGAACCGAACTCATACCGTACGGTTTGCGCCCCGAGCACTAAGAGTTGTCAAAAGCGGAACCCCGATCAAAACCGGAGCGGCAGTCAAAAGCGGCCCCTCGCGGCGGAGCGACCGTCACCGAGCGGTCAGTCCGCCGCCGGGCGCTCAGTCCGCCGACGCCCACTCGGCGAGGTCGACGACGAGCACGATCGCGTCCTCCCCGTCCCGGTAGTAGTTGGTGACGCGACGGACCGGCTCGAACCCCTCGTCCGCGTACAGCGACCGGGCGACCGCGTTGCTCTCGCGGACCTCCAGGCGCACGACCGCGACGCCGACGCCACGGAGCCGGGCGAGCGCCGACCGGAGCAGCCCGCGGCCGATCCCCTCCCCCCGCGCGTCCGGGTGGACCGCGAGGTCCTTGACGTGGCCGATGTCGCGGCCGTGGTTCGGCGTGGCGTCCGCGACGACGTAGCCGACGACCCCGCCGGTGCGCTCGGCGACGAGGAACGCGGGCTCGTCGAGCAGCCGCTCGAAGGCGTCGTACGGCCACGGGTCCGAGAAGCACGCCCGCTCGATCCGCACCACTCCGAGCAGGTCCGCGCGCTCGACCCGGCGGATCGCGGCGTCGACGGGGGTCACGGGCGGGGTTAGGAGGCGGGAGGAATAAACGCGACGGGGCGGCGGTGCGGCGCGGGTGCGCCCCGAACGCTCCGGAGGCGGTCAGCCGTCGATCCACGGCTCCGCCGCCGCGACGGCGTCGGGATCGGGCGCCTCGACGACGAAGCAGGCGCCGTTCGGCCGCGACACGCGAGGCGGGAGATCGAGCGCGCTCGCGTCCGGGCGGAGCCCGATCGACCAGCCGTGGGACTCGACGACCTCGCGGACGATGTCGAGGCCGTACCCCGTCCCGTCGGCGCTGGTCGTGAATCCGGGGTCGAAGACGTCCGCGCGGTGGTCGGGGTCGATTCCGGGACCGTCGTCGGCGACGACGACCCCCTCGTCGGTCGTGCTCACGACGACCGCGAGGTCGGCCTCGGCCTCGCAGGCGTGTTCGACCGCGTTGCGGAAGAGGTTCTCGAACGCCTGCCGCAGGCGTCCGCGGTCGCCTCGGACCCGGGCGTCGCCGCCGACGACGAGGGTCGCGTCGTCGCTCCCGGCGGTCGCCCACGCCTCGCGGACGACCCCCGCGAGGTCGAACTCCGTCGGCTCGTCGATCCCCGACCCCTGCCGGGCGAGCGTCAGCAGCTCGGAGACGAGCTGGTCGATCCGGTCGACCGCGCGCTCGCCCCGCTCCAGCGGGGCGGTGTCCCCCTTCAGCCGCGCCATCTCCATCGACCCGCGGATCACGGACAGGGGGTTCCGGAGGTCGTGCGAGACGATGCCGGCGAACCGGTCGAGCCGCTCGTTGCGGTCGGTGAGCCGGCGCTCGCGCGCCTTGCGCTCGCTCACGTCCCGGGAGTTGATGAGGAGCGTCCCGACCGCGGCGTCGTCGGGCAGCGAGCGCGTCCGCGACTCCAGCCAGACCCAGTCGCCGTCGGCGGTGCGGTACCGGTACTCCAGGGTCGGCGCCGCCTCCGGGTCGTCGAGGGCGCGGTAGAACCGCTCCGTCACGCGCTCGCGGTCGTCCGGGTGGACGTACCCGAGCGGCGACCGGCCGACCGTCGACCCCTGCTCGTAGCCGAGCACCTCCTCGACGGACGGGCTCTCGTATCGGACCCGCCCGTCCGCGTCGACGACGGTGACGAGGTCGGTGCCGTACTCCAGGAACTGACGGAACCGCTCCGGGAAGGCGCGATCGACGTCGACGCGGCGCGCGGTGACGACGCGGCCTCCGAACTCCGGCGCGAGCTCCTCGTCCACGACGGACTCGACCCAGACGAAGCCGCCGCTCGCGTGACGGAGCCGGTGGGTGACGGTCCGGTGGGTCGCGACCGCGGAGAGCGCGTCGGAGACGGGATCGCGGTCGTTCGGGTGGACGTGCTCCAGCAGGTCGTCGCCGAGGAGGGCCCCGCGCTCGACGCCGAGCACCGCGGGCACCGACGGGCCCGCGAACAGCACCTCGCCGTCGACGGCGACCGCCGCGACGAAGCGGTCCGAGCCGCGGTCGACCGCGGCCGCGCGATCCGCCGCCTCGGGAGCGACGTCGGCCGTCGAATCGGATTTCGACCCCCCGTCGGTGGTCGACCGGCGCTCCGCCGGGAGCCGTCGCTCGCCGTCACGAGCGGAGCCGCTCCGCGGGGCGGACGGTCGATCGCTGGGACGGAGGGTCACGATGGTTCTGTCCACGCTACGGACGGACGGGTATAAATCTCCACGCTGTGAATATCAACCGAGATAATCGACAGTGGCATCCGGAGACCACGGGGCGGAGACGGTGTCGGTGCGGACTCGAGGAAGACAGGCTGCCGCAGTCGAGCGATACCGACACCCCGAGTCAGAAGCGTTAAACGCGCGCCGCGGATATCCGGTCGTGAGGGCGCGTAGCTCAGCGGACAGAGCACTTGGTTCCGGACCAAGATGCCGCGGGTTCAAATCCCGTCGCGCCCGTCACACAACCTCTTCCCGTGGATACATAGCAAACCACCAGACAGCGTAGCGATCGGCAGTATTTGGGTTCATTTCGAGGGGTGATTTCGTCACGCTCCGTGACGGCGGTCGCCGCCGTCTGTCGATTTGCGAAGAACCGAACCGGCATTCACGTTAGTGATTGGAGTCGAGTGGCACTTCGAGAAGAGCATGGGTTCGAAATGGCACTGAACATCAATGGGGTCGAGTAGCTCCGAGACTAGACGACCTGAAGTAACCCAAAGCCGATTCTACCTGTGGTTTGAGCCCGGTTAGCACGCCCCCATGATTTGAAGTTAGGTAGACCTCAGTTTCTGATTGAGCCGCCCCGGAGTAGTGTCCGGGACGTTCTCGCACGTGGCACAGAGCCATCTCACAGCGATTCCCCTGCGTCACAGTGAAAACCACGAGATCATCAACGGATCCCAATGAGTGATCGCTCACCCCAGCGTTGTCTGATCTAGTGACTCCTCGGCCATACTCATCCGGGAAGAGCGCCGGGCCCACGGTGTGGCTCGCCGAGGAGTTCCGGCCGGGCATCGGAGCGTGTTCGACCGGTTGAACGAACCCGGGCCGAAAGGGGCGAAGTTCTTCGGGATCAGACCCCGCGTGATAAGTATCGAAGGGTCCGAGCAGTGTGGTCTCTACCTCCCTCAGTAAATCGCTCGTCCCGCGGCCGTTTTGGCGGCCACGCCGACCCCGGCTGTCGGGGTGTACCGCCGTTCTAGTGGAGATCGTCTATAGGCTGTCGGCGATATCGTGTGCCCACGCGAGCAGGCTCTCGTCGTCGCCGAACGGCGCGGCACACTGGAGGCCGAGCGGTAAACCGTCGTCGGTCGTCCCAGCCGGCAGGCCGACGGTCGGCAGTCCGGCGTGCGTCCACGGAAGGTTCATGACGGGGTCGCCTGTGGCATCGATTCCCTCAGGGGCCGGGCCGGGAGCCGACGGCGAGATCCAGAGGTCGATCCCTGCATCGTGCATCCGGTCGTGTAGCGCCGCACGGAGTCGGCGGCGACTCCGACGGGCGGCGGCGACATCGGCGGTCGACACCTCACGTCCCTCTCGGAGGAGTTCGACCGAGGTGTCAGCGTACCCCCCCGGATACTCCCCGTACCACTCCTCGTGAGTGAGTGCGAATTCTGCGGCAACGAGGCGATTGTGCCGGGAATTAATGCCGTCGATGTCCTCGAATGCGTCGATCCGCTCAACGTCGTATCCCGCGCGTTCGAGCCGCGAAACGTGTTCCTCGAAAGATTTCAGTCCGAGATCGCTCGCCTGCCGAAGGTAGGGTCCCTCGGGGACGCCGAGCGTCGGGCGGTCACGCGGTGCTGGCAGCGGTCGCCACTCGTCACAGAGCAGTGCCGCGCCGACCGCAGCGCCCGCGGTGTCCTGCGTGAAGAACCCGATATGGTCAACCGAGGGCGTACAGGGAATCACGCCATCGGTGGAAATCCGCCCGAAACTCGGCTTCACCCCGACGATACCACAGAACGCCGCCGGGCGGGTCACCGATCCGATAGTCTGCGTGCCGAACGCGAACGGACAGAGCCCGGCTGCGACGGCCGCCGCCGATCCGCTCGACGACCCGCCGGGAGTATGGGCCGGATCGTGCGGGTTTCGGGTGGGACCGGGTTCGAAGTAAGCGAACTCGGCCGTGACCGTCTTGCCGAGAATCAGCGCTCCCGCCTCGCGGAGGGTCCGCACTGCCGTCGACTCCTCGCCGGCCAACGCCTCGGGCGGGACGTCCGACCCCGCCCGAGTCGGCAGTCCGTCGACGTGGAAGATATCCTTCACACCGATGGGAACACCGTACAGTGGCGGTCGGGTCGAGGGCTCCGGGAACCGGGATTGGAGGTCTGCTGCAGCCGCCCGGAGTCGACTCCACCGATCCTCCTCAGGGACGAGCGATTCGATATTGGGTTCGACCGCGTCGACTCGGGACTCGACGGTATCGAGATACTCGTCGACGCTGACCCGGTCTCGACGCAGGTCGTCTATCGTCGTGGCCAGCGGTGCGTCGTGAATCACTATTCAGCGGTGTTCTCCTTCATTCAATTAATATGTTGTGGCGCCGGCGAAGCGGCGTCTCGGGACCGCTATGACGCCGGAGGAAGACAGAGAACGTGCTTCGTCGGGTCTCTGACCGTTCTCGTGGTGACATGAGTCGACCCCGACCACGCCTCCTCCCGGATCAGCCGTCAGTCGCGGTCGGCGTGCCTGTCGCTCGCTTCCGTACCGGCCGGTTGGCACCGGTCGGCAACGCGGTTTCGCGAACGGCCGTCGTCGCCCTCACCCCGCCCGCTCGTGGAGCCGTTCGAGCACGTCGCCGACCTCGTCGACGAACACCTCGAAGAACCGTTCACCCTTTTCGGCGGTCGCCAGCTCCGGCGTGCCGACCGCACCCGTCTCGCTGTACGCGTCGAAGTCGGCGTAGGCCGAGAGCGGCCCCGGATGCGAGAGGTCGTCTCGGGTCCGGTCGTAGGGCGACTCCCACGGCGTCCCCTCGGCAGCGTCCAAGTCGACGAGGTCCGGACGGAGGTGAGCGAGCATCGACGTCTCAACCTCGCCCGCGTGGCCGGCGCCGCCGCGGTCGCTGTCCCGTATCTCGCCGATTCGGTCGGCGCCCAGATCGAAGTACGTGACCCCCAGTACCTCCGCCGTCCGGTGAGAGGCGCCGATCGCACTCGTCGCGCTCGAAACGAGTGCGCCGTTGCCGCCGTGCCCGTTGAGGAGCAGGAGTCCGTCGAAGCCCTCGGCGAGCACCGTCTCCGCCACGCGCTCCAGCAGGTCGAGCAGGTCCCCACCGTCGAGGCTCACCGTGCCGCCGAATGGCGTGTGGTGTGGGGAGTGGCCGGTCCATATCGGCGGCGTGACGAGCACCGGCATCGCGTCGGCGGCGCGTTCGGCGGCTGTCGTGGCAACCGCGTCCGCAAGGATGGTATCCGTTGCCGTCGGTAGGTGGTGGCCGTGCTGTTCGAGGCTCCCGACTGGAACGACCGCCACCGAGCCGTCTCGCTCGGCCGCGTCACGGACCGCCGGATACGGCTTCCCCGCCCACGCGACCGGCGACGCACCGATAGTATCGTACACCATGGAGACCGCCACGGCGGCCGCGAACAAAACGTTCCGGTCCGTGTCGAGGGTCGGTTCCGACGCCCGCATCGCCACTTACAGACCCATCATATATCTGAACTGAGGGCCGGACATCCCACCGCCATCGAGTGACTGAAAACCATCCTAATTGATGGGACCGAACTAAGGACAACACTTTTGACCACCCTTCGAATTAGGGCTGGTATGTCAATGCGTGACTTGCTCTCGTCTACCAGCTCCGGACTGGTGGACGCACTAACGGACAACCACATCGTCCGCAACTTCGTCGATGGATTGCGGCTGATGCTCAGCGATCGGACGACCGCCGCGTACTTCTGGATACTCGTCGGGATCACGATCCTCGGCGTCGTCGGGCCGATGATCGCCCCCTACGGTATCGAGGTGACACACTACAGCCAGAGCGGCGAGGTGCTGAGCGCCGAGCCGCCCTCGCTGGCGCACCCCCTCGGGACGACATTTGCGGGCTACGACGTGCTCTCGCGGCTTCTGGTCGGCGCCCGTCCGACCGTGATCACGGGAGTTCTCGGTGGCGGGCTGATCCTCACCATCGGGACCACAATCGGAATCACCGCCGGCTACGTCGGCGGGCGTACCGAAACGATCCTGATGCGTTTCACCGACTTCGCGTACGGCGTGCCGCTCATCCCCTTTGGCATCGTGATGATCACATTTCTCGGGGTCGGATTCCTGTCCTCGATTCTCGTCATCGGCTTGATCCTGTGGCGGGGCGGGGCTCGGGTGATCCGCGCCCAGACCCTACAGATCAAGCAGTACCCGTTCATCAAGGTCGCCAAGGCGACGGGCGCGAGCAGGCGTCGGATCATCATCAAACACATCCTCCCGAACGTGGCACCGATGGCCATCTTCTTCCTGGCGCTTGGCGTCGGCTACGCCATCATGCTCCAGGCCAGCCTCACCTTCCTCGGCGTCGCGTCGCCGTTCACCCCGTCGTGGGGGGTCATGATCCGGAACGCGTTCAACTCCGGGTACATGTCCGAGGCGTGGTGGTGGTCGCTGACACCGGGGCTCCTGATCGGTATCACGGTGCTCTCGACGTTCATGTTCGGACGGGGATACGAGGATCTCATCACGGCCGACGGAGAGTCGATCGAGGCCGACACGGTAGCCGCGTAATCATGTCCGACACACTACTCGAGGTCGAGAACCTCACGATCCGGTACGAGACGGACGGCGGCGACATCACCGCGGTGTCCGATGCGTCCTTCAGCATCGACGAGGGCGAGTTCTTCGGCCTCGCCGGCGAGTCCGGCTCCGGTAAGAGCACGACCGCCAAGGCGATCATCGGCGGGCTCGACGACAACGGCTTCGTCGACGGCGGGACGGTCCGGTATCGCGGCGAGGAGATCCAGGACTTCAGCGACGCACAGCTCAACGAGAAGCTCCGGTGGAAGGAGATCTCTTGGATCCCTCAGAGCTCGATGAACAGCCTCGATCCGCTTCAGCG
Source organism: Halorubrum depositum (assembly GCF_007671725.1). Classification (NCBI taxonomy): domain Archaea; kingdom Methanobacteriati; phylum Methanobacteriota; class Halobacteria; order Halobacteriales; family Haloferacaceae; genus Halorubrum; species Halorubrum depositum. Next base: position 1,193,068 of record NZ_VCNM01000001.1, read on the forward strand.
GGTGAGCGAACAGGCCTTGGAGATCGGCCAAGTCCACACCGACCTCTCCAACGAGGAGATCCGCGAGAAGCTCAAGGAGATGTTCGACGTGGTCGGACTCCAGCAGAGCCGGATCGACGATTATCCCCACCAGTTCTCCGGCGGGATGCAACAGCGTGCGATCATCGCGCTCGCGCTGTTTCTGGAGCCCAGCCTCGTCATCGCCGACGAGCCGACGACGGCGCTAGACGTGATCATGCAGGACCAGATCTTCAAATATCTCGATCGGATGAAAGACGACGCCTCGACGAGCCTCCTGCTCATCACCCACGACATCAGCGTCATCTTCGAGTCGTGCGACAGCGTGGCGATCATGCACGCGAGTCAGATCGCCGAGCGGGGGTCGGCGGAGTCGGTCCACGACAACCCCCGACACCCCTACGCCTTCATGTTCAAGGAGGCGTTCCCGGACATCCGCGAGCCGGACCGGGAACTGGAGGTGATCGAGGGCTACCCGCCCGAACTGATCGGCGAGGTATCGGCGTGTAGCTTCGCCGATCGCTGTCCGTGGGCAGTCGAGGAGTGTCGGAAGAGCGCTCCGCCGCTCGAATCCGTCGGCGACGACGACGCCACCCACGCCGCGTCGTGTTTCCGCTCCGACGAGGCGTACGAACTGTACGAGGAACACGGCACGGCCGATCCGGCGGCGCCGGAACAGGGGGACGACTGAGATGACGACCGAACCACCACTGCTGGAAATCAACCGACTGGAGAAGCACTTCGAGGAGAACACGAACATCTTCGACGTCCTCATGCGACAGGAGCCGTCGAAGATTCAGGCCGTCGACGGCGTCTCGTTCACGCTTGAACGGAACGACTCCATCGCCGTCATCGGCGAGAGCGGCTGTGGCAAGACGACGCTGCTGTTGACGCTTATCGGTCTCCACGACATCACCGGCGGCGACGTGGTGTACAAGGGAACGCCGATGTCGTCGTTCGACAAGAGCGACTGGAAGGAGTACCGGAGCAACGTTCAGGTGATCTTCCAGGATCCGTTCAACTCGCTGGACCCGAAGATGACCGTCGAAGAGTCGCTGAAGGAGCCGCTGGAGATTCACGGAATCGGTAACCGGGACGAGCGGGTCCGAGAGGTGCTCGAGGACGTCGAACTCCGACCGCCGGAGAAGTACCTGCGCCGCAAGCCGATGAACCTGAGCGGCGGCGAGAAACAGCGCGTCGCCATCGGCCGTGCGCTGGTGCTCGAACCCGACATCATCCTCGCGGACGAACCGGTGTCGATGCTCGACGTGTCGACACAGGCGTCAGTCCTGCGGATGCTGAAGGGGCTCATCGACGACTACGACGCGTCGATGATCTACATCTCACACGACCTCTCGACGGTGTCGTACATCTCGGAGGTGGTGAACGTGATGTATCTGGGGCGGATCGTCGAGTCGGCGGCCACCGACAGACTCCTCGGCGATCCCAAACACCCATACACGAAGGCGCTCGTCTCCGCGATTCCGGTGCCAGATCCCCACTACGGCCGGCCGCGGACGGAGATGTCCGGCGCGCCGCGCGACCCGATCGATCTGGGGGAGGGTTGCCGGTTCCGCGACCGATGTCCGGAAGTGATCCCTCCCGACGGGCTCGACATCGATCAGTCGGCGTACCGGGAGGTGATGGCGTTTCGCGAGGCGCTCGAACGAGACGAACTCCCCCTCGACCGCATCCGGGAGAGCCTCGACGACCCGGGCGATACGGACGCGTTAACCGCCGCTATCGACGACGAGCACTTCTCGGCCGAGCTGTCTGACGAGAACGCGGCGACGGTCGACGCGGCGCTCGACGACATCGCGGCCGGCAAGCCGGACGCCGCCATCGACCGCTTACGCGAGCGCTTCGAGAGCGTCTGTGAGCTCACTCCCGACTCCATCGAGGACGAGTCCGGCTGGCACGTCGCCTGCCACCAGTACTACGACCACGACCAACGGCACACGGAAGATCATGCAATCACGACAGACTGACTCCCGACCCCGACACCGGGCGGTCGTACTCGACGACCACCGATCACGGAGCGCACGACCCGGCCGAACGACCCACGACGACGCCGGTTCGCGTCCGGAGGTGAGCGTCCCGTGTCGTCGATGAAACGCTACGTCGCCGTCCGCAGCATCCAGACCGTCTTCACGCTGTGGCTGGTGCTCACCGCCCTGTTCGTGATGTTCCGGTCGATGCCCGGCGACTTCACCGCCCAGATGGCGGTGGCGGGCGCCAACGAGCAGGCGCTCGCGGCGCTGCGTGCCAAGTGGGGACTCGACCAACCCCTCCACGTCCAGTACTGGCGGTACATTACCAACCTCGCGCAGGGCGACCTCGGCGAATCGCCGGTCTACCGCATCCCCGTCTGGGAGTTCGTCAAGATGCGGATCTTCAACACGTTCATTCTCGTCGCGCCCGCGATGACGTTCACCTACATCCTCGGGGCGCTGATCGGGACCATCGCCGGGAGCAAGCGGGGCAGCCGCCTCGAGAAACTCGGTCTCATCCCGGTCATCGGTGCGGGATCGTTCCCGGCCTTCTTCATCTCCATCGTCCTGATCGTCGTCTTTGCGAGCTGGCTCAACATCTTCCCGACGTCGGGGATGCTGTCGGCGGGCGGTAGCGACGCGGGGACGTGGTGGGGGCCGTACGTCACACCCGACTTCGGTATCCACTACGTCCTGCCATTCGTGGCCGTCGTCTGCCGGTATCTGTTCATCCCCTCGCTGATCATGCGGACGAGCGTCGTCGAGGTGATGGAGCAGGACTACACCGAGTACCACCGCCTGACCGGCCTGCCGCTCCGGAAGCGGCTCGGCCACGTCGCCAAGCACGCCAGCCTCCCGGTGATCACCATCTACCCGGTCTCGCTGGCCAGGGCGCTCGGCGGTCTCGTGCTGATCGAGACCGTCTTCAACTGGCCGGGGATCGGATTCACGCTCGTCGAAGCGGTGCTCGGCCGCGACTACCCGACAGTCCAGTTCGTGTTCTTCCTCGTCGCGGCCTTCGTCATCACCTCGAACTTCCTGATCGACCTGCTGTACGGCGTGATCGATCCGCGCATCCGCGTCGAGGGGTGACGCACCCGCCCACGCTATTTTTTGGCCGCAGAATAAGTATAATATATATCTCATATTAACAACCCCACTCGCATCGGCGATAGAGTTATACCGGTCGCGTTTGCTTGTGAGTGTATGTCATGCGAGAATGAATCGAGTGGCAGCGGCGTGGACCGCCGCTCGGTATTGAAGGCGATCGGGGTTGCAGGCGCGACCGGACTCGCCGGCTGTGGAGATCAGTCGGGCAGCGGTGGCGGCTCCGGTGGCGACCTCGGCGAACGAGTCTCGACGCTGCAGATGGAGTACTGGTCGGACTACGGCGGATTCACGACCACACAGGAGCAGATGGCGCCGATCATCTCGAGCAGCGTCGAGGAACTCGGCGTCGGGATGGAGGTCGTCCCGGTGAGCATCACGACACAGCTCTCCCAGATGGCCAACGACGAGAACCGTGACAACAACATCTCTTTTACGTGGTGGGTGCCCGCAGCCGATCGTCTCGACCCGCAGGAGCTCCTGAACAACATGCGCTTGGACTGGGCCGGCGCCAACGGACAGAGCAACTACTCCAACTACGCCGACTGCGAGTTCACCGAGCTGCTCCTCGAACAGACGACCGCCGAGACACCGGAGGAACGACAAGAGGGGATGCACGAGGCCATCGCCCGCCTGTCAGAGGACTGTGCCATCGGCAACCTCGCTCCGGTCGCCAACATCGGCGCCTACCGCACGGACATGGTCGACATGGGTGGCGTCGGCAACGGCGGTATCGCCCGCTCGAACGCCGAGTGGGCGTTCAAGTCCCAGACCACGGACGGCGATGACATGGTGGTGGCGATCAACCCGATCGCCACCGAGACGTCGAACTGGCTGACCCACTCCGCCTCGATGCCGGAGGCGATGTGGCAGCACATGATCCACTCTCCGATCCACAAGTACAACGAGAACTTCGAGCTCACGGAGCTGCTCGGCTCGGTCGACGTCGTCAACTCTCAGGAGATCGTCGTCGAACTGTTCGACGACGCGACGTTCACCAACGGCGACCCGGTCACATCCGAGGACGTGAAGTTCACCTTCGAGCAGATCCAGCGCGGCGGCGAGGCCGGTGCGTACCCGGGGGCGGCACCGGTTCCCTACGACGCTATCGAAACGCCCGACGAGCAGACGGTCCGTTTCACCTTCACGGAGCCATACATCCCCTTCGCTCGCACGACGCTGATGCGGTGGGGTATCCTCCACAAGCAGTCCTTCGAGGAGGCGGGTGCGGTCGAGAACCCGGGTGGCGCCCAGTTCGAGATGCCTATCGTCTCTTCGGGACCGCTCGAGGTGACCGAACTCCAGCGCGGGACGCGGGTAGTCACAGAACCGCACGACGGCCACCCGACCTACGAGGCAAGCCAGCCGATCATCTTCGAGGCCTACCGTAACGAGGAGACGATGATCACCGCCCTCGAGGCCGGCGAGTGTATGATCACACCGGAGATATCGCCGCCGAACGCGGAGCGCGTCAACAACGAGATCGACAACGCCCAAGCGGAGTTCGCGGCCACGCACACGTCTTACAACCTCCAGTACGTCTGTCACACCGCGCCGTGTAAGTTCCCCGAGTTCCGCAAGGCGGTCGACGCCTCGATGAACCGCCAGCAGATGATCGGCGTGGCGCTGGCCGGCGAGGTCGAACCCGAGATGTACCCGACGTACATCTCGAAGAACCACCCGATGTACCCGCCCGAGGACATGCTGTCCGGGTGGGCCGAGTCGCCACAGGGCAGCCCGGACGTGGCCCGGCAGATGCTCGAAGACGCCGGCTGGGGCTGGGACGGTAACGACAACCTCCACTACCCGCCGGACGCCGACCTCGACCCGCTGTGGCCACAAGGCGAGGTGCCTTCGGCCGAGGACTTCCCCTGCATCGAAGAACTGGGTCTCGATCCGTAGGACTCCTCCGGTTTTTTGACGTGACGCTGGTCCGCCATTATCGGGGACTGCCGTACCGTCCCCTAGCGTGCGACGGGCGGAACGACGGCACACCGGTACTAACTTACAGCGACCCCTTGAGGCGTAGCTATGCGAAGACTCACCGTGGACGAACTGGTGGCGCTCGGTGACCGCTTCGAGATCGACGTTGACGATGATCGCGCGGCCAGCATCACCGAGACGGTCAACGCGATGCTCGCGGATCTCGACGCGCTCGAGGAGATACCCGTCGGCGGCGACGCGCCGGCGCCAACGGGCGCCGATCCCGGCGCGCGAACCTGGACGGACCCGGCCGAGAATCCCCACGGTGCGGTCGCGGTCGGCTGCTCGGTACCCCCGTCATCGAAGGGGTCTCTCGACGGCACTCGCGTCGGAGTGAAAGACGTGATCGCCGTCGCCGGCGTCCCGATGCGCTGTGGCTCGGCGACTATGCGGGGGTTCGTCCCCTCCCGCGACGCGACCGTCGTCGACCGGCTTCGCGCGGCCGGCGCGTCGATCACCGCCAAGACCGCCTGCGACGAGTTCGCGGGGAGCGCCCGCGGAACGACCGGCCACGGGGCGCCGATCACCAACCCCCACGACGACGAACGGACGGCCGGCGGCTCCTCCGGGGGGAGCGCGGCGGCGGTCGCGGCCGGTAGCGTCGACGCCGCGCTCGGTACCGACACCGGTGGCTCCGTGCGCATCCCCGCGTCGTTCTGTGGCGTCGTCGGCTACAAGCCGACCTACGGGCTCGTGCCGCTGACCGGTGTCATCGAGAACACCTACACCCAAGACCACGTCGGGACGCTCACCGATACCGTCGCCGACGCGGCGGCACTTCTCGGGGCGATGGCGGGCGCCGACGACACCGACCCGGCGAGCCTGGCTGCGGCCGGGCGGTCGGGGTACCGCGTCGGGGGCTACCGCGACGCGGTCGCCTCGTCATCCGATCCCTCGGATCTCCGGATCGGCGTTCTCGACGAGGGGACGGGCGAGGGCGTCGCGGACCGCGTCGAGAGGCGCACCGAGGCCGCCGTCGACGTCCTCGACGACGCGGGCGTGACGGTCCGGTCGGTCTCAGTCGACACCTTCCACGACGCCCGTCCGATCAAGAACGCTCTGAGTTTCGTCGAGCTCGCCACCCACTGGCGAGACGGCGCCGCTCCGTACCGCCGCGGCGGCGTCGACGAGACGCTCCAGACCGGCTTCGCCCGCGCCCGCGCCGCGGCCAGCGGCGAGCTGAGCGATTTCTACACGAGCAAGCTGCTCGCCGGCGCGCGGGTCGTCGAGGCCCACGACGGCCGGCCGTACGTCCGCGCCCAGACCGCCAGAGAGCGGCTCCGCGAGGCGTTCGAGGCGGCACTCGACGACGTCGACGCCCTCCTCCTGCCGACGATGCCGGACGTGGCGCCGCCGGTCGACGGCGCCGACGACTGGGCATACGATTACGCGCGCAACACGCGGGCGGCGAACGTCACCCGGCTCCCCGCGGTAACGGTGCCGAACGGTACCGCCTCGGGGCTGCCGGTCGGCCTCCAATTGGTTGGTCCGGCGTTCCACGACGCCGACCTCCTCGCGACGGCGGCCGCCGTCACGTCGGTGCTTCCGGCCTGACGGGGGATCCTTTATATATTCGAGATGGCAGATAACGGTATGTCTGCGATCGACGCCGTCGACCGACTCATCGAGCGCGACGTATTCGAGGCGGCCGGTGATGACGAGTTACGCCCGACCGAATCGTTCCGGGCGGCGGTCGACCGCCACCGGCGGACGCTGACCGACCGCGACGCCGACGAGCGGTCCGCGGCCGTCGCGGAGCTGACCGACGACCCCGATGTCGCGGATACGTTCGCGGCGGCGGACGTCTCGGATCTCGACTTCCTCGCGCGGTACGTCGCGCTCCGAAATCGGGCCGCCGACCTCTCGGCGGCGCAGGCGCTCACGCTCACGGTCGTGATCGGACAGCTCGAAACCGGTATGCCTCGCTCGGACGGCGCACCGGCGGCCTTCCTCCCCGTCGACGGCGAGGACCTCGTGCGGCTCGTCCGGCTTCACGACCGCTGTGTCGTCTACGCCTGGCGCGAGGACTGCCCGCCCTGCGAGACGATCAAGGCAGACTTCGACGACCTGTTCGGCGCCGACCCACCGGGCGACCTGCTCTTGCTCGCGGTGTACGGTCCGGACTGCCCTCGACTCCTAGACCGGGAGTTCGACGCGAATGCAGCGCCGACGATGCTGTTCACTCTCGACGGGCGCGTCGATTCGCGGTTTGTCGGGACGCCGTCGGCCGAGGGGCTCGAAAGCGAAATAGAGACGCTCCGCGATCGGACGGTCCCGTCGGCAGAGTGACTGCCGTCCACCGGGACGTTTAGTTGCTCGCCGCGCGTGGGTCGGCCATGCGTATCGACATCGACCGCGATCGACTCGTCGAGACGATGGAAGACCAGGCGGAGATCGGCGGAACGGAGGGCGGCGGGCTCCACCGCCTCGCGCTCTCCGACACCGACCGCGAGGTGCGTGACTGGTTCGTCGACCGTGCTGCGGACGCCGGGCTGGACGTCCGCGTCGACGCCTTCGGCAACACCTTCGCCCGTCGGGAAGGTGCCGATCCCGACGCCGAACCGCTGCTCGTGGGTTCGCACCTCGACTCCCAGCCGTACGGCGGTATCTACGACGGTGCACTCGGCGTCGTGGCGGCCCTGGAGTTCGTCCGCACGCTGAACGACCGGGCGATCGAGACTCGCCGACCGGTCGAGGTGGTCAACTGGACCAACGAGGAGGGGTCCCGGTTCCCGCCCGCGATGCAGGGCAGCGGCGTCTGGGCAGGCGCTCACGACATCGAGGCCGAGTACGAGAAGACCGACGCCGACGGTACTCGTCTGCTCGACGAACTCGAACGCATCGGTTACCACGGAGACGAGCCGGCCGAGCCGCGCGAGCCGTACCACGCGTATCTCGAACTCCATCCCGAACAGGGACCGTTTCTGGAGGAAACCGGGGCCGACGTGGGGATCGTCACCGGCATCGTCGGCCTCCGGTGGGCGGACATCACGCTCCACGGGCAGGCCAATCACACCGGGACGACGCCGATGAACTACCGGGAGGACGCACTCGTTGCGGCCTCCGACATCGTCACTGCGATCCGGCGCCTGCCGGGGACGCTCGGCGACCGAACCGTCGCGACGGTCGGGTCGCTGACCGTCCAGCCTAACTCGGTCAATACCGTCCCCGAGACGGTGACGCTCACGACCGACATCCGCGACCCGGACGAGGCCGTCCTCGACGAGGGCGTCGCGCGGATGGAGGCGGAGGTGGCCGCGGCGGCCGACCGCGAGGGCATCGAGTACGAGATCGAGCACACGATGGCCTCGCCCACGGTCGACTTCCCCGACCGGCCGGTCGAGGCCGTTGCGGACGCCGTCGACCACCTCGGCTACGATGGCCGCCGGATGGTCAGCGGTGCCGGTCACGACGCTACCCACGCCGCCGCCGTCTGCGGCGCCGCGATGGTTTTCTCGGTCAGTGAGGGCGGCAAGAGCCACACGGAAGACGAGTTCACTAGCTGGCCGGACTGCTACCGATCGTCGAACGTGCTTGCGAACGCGGCGCTAGACCTGGCCGAGCCGATCGTCGACTGACCGGTTTCCCCGTCGCCGATCGCGTCGACTCGGACTCGAAAAACAAACGCACCCGTGCTGCCGAGGAGTGTGATCTTACCGGAGGGCCGTCCGAAGGTCCTCGCGGAGGTCGTCGGCGTCTTCGAGGCCGACGGACATCCGGACCAACGTCTCGGTGATCTCCGCTGAAGCCTCGCTGCGACAGAACTCGTCGGGGAGCATCAGCGACGGAACCTCAACGACGCTTTCGGTGCCACCGAGACTGGCCCCGGGCGTGAACACCTCCAGTCCCTCGACGAACGCCTCGAGTTCGATGAGCGTCCCGTCGAACTCGAAGGATAACATTCCGCTGTACCCCGGCATCTGCTCGCTCGCGAGATCGTGTTGCGGGTGGCTTTCGAGACCCGGATAGCGAACGCGAGCGACTCGCTCGTGGCGTTCGAGGAACCGCGCGACTGCCATCGCGTCCTTCTCGTGGTGTTCCATCCGTGCGGGTAGCGTCTTGATGCCCCGCGCAACGAGGTGGTAGTCGAACGGCGAAAGCATGTTCCCGAGTCCGACCCGCTGTGCGAACGCTAATCGCTCAAACACGTTCTTGTCGTCGGTGATAACGGCACCGCCGATAGAGTCGGAGTGTCCGTTGAGGTTCTTCGTGGTGCTGTGAACGACGACGTCGGCACCCAGTTCGAGCGGGGATTGATAGTAGGGACTCGCAAAGGTGCTGTCCACGCCGAACGGGGTATCGTGGTCATCGGCGACATCGGCTATCGTTCCGATATCGCACAACCGAATCAAGGGATTCGACGGTGATTCCGCCCAGATCAGGTCGGTGTCCGCGGTGACGGCATCGGCGACGTTCCCGGGGTCACGGGCGTCAACGAAATCGGTGTCGACGCCGAGATGTCCGGCCAGGTGGTCCGTGAGCAGCGTTTCGGTTCCGTTATAGACGGTGTCCGAGGAGATGACGTGGCCTCCCGGAGGGACCAGCGACAGCATCGTCGTCGATGTCGCCGCCATTCCGGAAGCGAACGCCAACCCGTGCTCGCCGCCTTCGGGGCGAGCTAACTACGCTTCGAGGGTCGCCCGCGTCGGATCGCTCTCGCGCGAATAGTCGTGTTCATTGGCGTCCTCCCCACTGGCCCACTCGAACGTAGTCGAGAGGTGAATCGGCGGGACGACGTCGTTCGTCCCGCCTCTGTGAGTGTCCCCGGTTCCAGCTGCACCGACTGCGACGGTTGCGAATCCTCTCCCGTCGGACCGCCCGTCGTGTCATCGGAGACTCACCACGAGACCCGCTCGGACCCGATTGAGTGAAGTGGACATGGGAGTGGTCTCAGTCACCAAGGATAGTGAACTTCCCGGCGAGGGAGGCCGGAAACACACCACCGACGTGGGTGGGGGTCAGCGAGTTGGCCGTTGCTAACCGGCGTCTGCTCTCTGGGAAGTACGAACAAGTCTGGGAGTGACGTCCTGCCACGGCTGAAGCTGTGAGCCTCTCCTCGCGTGTGCGATACGCTCTCAATACTTCACCACCCAACCGATTGCCCTGCCATCGAGCGCGATCGTCACCGCGCCAGACGTCACAGACCGCAACCCAGCCGGAGATGCAGGTCGGGGAGAGTATCCGACTCGTCCGTGCAGATGATCGATGTGAGGGTGGCCGCTGTCGGTCCACAAGAGTGCGAGTCGCAGACGGGCGGGGCATCTGGATGAGTTCCGCGGGCGATCGATCTCCGTAATCCGGCCGATACCCTTTTCGAAGAAAGAGGTGAGGAGCCTACAATCCGAGGTACAGCTCCATCAGCTCGTCTTCCTCGGAGAGGTCCTCGGGCGGGCCGTCGAACTGCACTTCCCCCTCCGCAAGGATGTACACGTAGTCGGCCAACCGGAGCGCGGCCCGCACGTTCTGTTCGATCAACACGACCTGTGCACCCCGGTCGACGAGCCGCTCGATGAGCCCGAACGCGTCGTCGACGAGCCGCGGTGCGAGCCCGGCCGACGGCTCGTCGAGCAGGAAGGTGTCGGCCCCGGTCATCATCGCGCGACCCAGACTCACCATCATCTGTTGGCCGCCTGAGAGGTCTCGCGCCTTCTGACCGAGTTTGTCTTCTAACGCCGGGAACACCTCGATCACCTCGTCCATTCGCTCCTCGATCACCGCGTCGTCGTCGACCGTGAACGCTCCGACCAGCAGGTTCTCTTTCACTGAGAGGCTGCCGAAGATCCCGCCGCCCTGCGGGAGCGTCGCGATTCCGTGCGTGACGATGTCCTCGGGTTTCGTCTCGGTGAGGTCGACATCGCCGTAGGTGATCGTGCCGTCCCACACCGGAACGATGCCGTTCAGCGTCTTCAGGAACGTCGATTTGCCGGAGCCGTTCGGCCCGAAGATACACGTCACGCCGTCGCGGCTCTCGAAGGTGATCCCGTGGAGCACCTGATGCCGATCGTAGCCCGCTTCGACGCCAGTGGCCGAGAGCGTCGGCACGTCGGCCCGGTCGCTCATATCGGCACCTCGTCGTCCTCCGCGGTCGTTCCACCGAGGTACGCCTCTCGGACGGCGTCGTCCTGAGAGACCTCCTCGAAGTCGCCCTGTGCGATGTGGCTCCCGGAGTCGAACACGGACACCGTGTCCGCGAGCGTCTTCATCACGTGCATGTCGTGTTCGATGACGACGAACGTCGTCCCGTCGTCGTTCAGCTCGTGGATGTGATCCATGATGCGTGACTCGAGCGCCGGGTTGACGCCCGCAGCTGGCTCGTCCAGCATCACGAGCTCCGGGTCGAGCATCAGCACCCGTCCGAGTTCCAGCAGTTTCTGTTGCCCGCCGGACATGCCGCGGGCCTCGTTGTCGGCGATGTGATCGATCTCGAGGAACTCCATGATCTCCCCGGCGCGGTCGCGTTTCTCCTCGCGCGAGCGGCCGTCGTCGGTCTGGACCGCGAGCATGTTCTGTCGCACGGTCATGTTCTTGAACGGAGAGACTATCTGGAAGGTACGTCCGAGTCCCCGGCGGGCGAGCCGATGGGGTTCCCAGCCGGTGACCTCCTCGCCGTCGAAGTGGACTCTCCCGCCGTCGGGCTTGTAAAAGCCCGTGACTGTGTTGAAGAACGTCGTTTTTCCGGAGCCGTTCGGGCCGATGATGCCGCGGATCTCGCCGCGCTCGACCGAGACCGAGATCTTATCGTTGGCGGTCAGCGCACCGAATCGCTTCGTCAGGTCGGTCGTTCGGAGTATGTCGTCGGTCATAGTAGGTCGAACTTCTCCCCGAGTTCTCTCACGTTCTTGCGCACGTCGTCGCGGTCGACCTCCCCGCGGAGGATCCCGATGATGCCGCTCGGCGCGAACAGGACGGTGACCATGATCAGCGTGCCGATGAGCGGTAGGTAGAACGTGGTCGATCCGAGGAACACCGACGAGAGCCGCTCCAACAGGAACACGAGCAGGCCGCCGGCGACCGGCCCGGTGAGCGTGCCCAGTCCGCCCAGAAGCGCCATGATCACCATCCGATCGGTGATGATCGGCGCGAGGACGTCGTTCGGGTGGATGTAGACGATGTACCACGCGTGAACCGATCCGAAGACGGCCGCGACGACACACGAGAGCACGTACACCTGCCGTTTCACCCGGGTGGTGTCGATGCCGAGCGACTCGGCGGCGTCCTGGTCGTCCCGCAGCGCCTTCACCCGGTAGCCGAACTCGTGACGTTCGAACAGGTAGTAGGTGAGCGCCATCGTGGCCAGACACAACAGGAGCATCGCGTAGTAGAAGAACGTCTCGCCGATCTCGAACGGGACCGCGATCCCAATGAGCGTGTCCGGCGAGCGAGGCAGGCTCAACCCGAATGTCCCGCCGGTGATCCCGGTCACGAGCGCCGCCTGCTTCATCGACTCGGCGAACGCCCACGTCGCGATCGCGAAGTACGCTCCGGTGAGCCGGAGCGTCGGCACGGCGACGAGGTACGAGATCGCCGCCGAGGCGACGAGCGCGAGCGCGAAGCCGACGAGGAACGGGAAGCCGAACTGCACCATCGCGATCCCGGCCGCGAAGGCGCCGATCCCGAAGTAGGCCCCGTGGCCGAAGTCCAGGTAGCCGGCGTAGCCGCCGATCATGTTCCACGACTGCGCGAGGCCGATCCACATCAGCGCACCCACTCCGATCCGGGCCCAAAAGTTCCCGAACGCGATCGGCCACACGATCAGCAGGACGCCGAGCGCGACGTACCAGTGGCGGCGAGCTCCGGGGATCCGGTCGAGGAAGGGAACGTCGTCGGTCATGTGGCCCACTCTCCCTTACCGAGGATCCCCGCCGGCGAGACCAGCAGGACGAGGTAGATGATCGCGAACAGCACGAGCAACACCAGGTTCCCGCTGATGTACACCGCCGTGAACGACTGGGTGAGCCCGAGGACGATTCCGGCGAGGATGACTCCCGGGAGGTAACCCATGCCGGCGAGCACAACCATGAAGAACGCGAACGCGGTGTACTGTAACCCCATTCCGGGGTTCGCCGTGAACGTCATGCCGATGAACACGCCCGCGCTGCCGGTCAGCGCGGCGTACGCGCCGTAGGCGATCGACTGGTAGCGGTTGATGTTGATCCCCATCAGCCGCGCGTTCGTCCGGTCCTCGGCGATCGCGCGGATCGCCATTCCCCCCCGCGTTCGATACAGGTAGTACATGAACACGACCAAGGCAGTGACGCCGAACACCGCCGTCACCGTACGGACGACCGGGAACGTGCCGACTCCGGGAACCGCCACCCCGCCGGTTAACAGCGAAGACGGGACGTCCCGATTGTTCGGGCCGAAGATCGTGAGCACCGACCCGCGGAGGAACGTCGCGAGCCCGAAGGTGAACACGAGCCCCATCAACAGCGGGTGGGGTCTGTCGCCCGTCGTCACGTGGTGGATCAGCGGCTGGATCAGCGCGCCGAGCGCGAAGAAGACGACGAGCACGATCGGGATGGCGAATATCCCCTCGGCGCCGAACAGGGGGGCGAGCACCGCCCCCATGAACGCGCCGACCATCACGTACTCGCCGACCGCGAAGTCGACGACTTCGAGGACGCCGAACGCTAACGAGAATCCGACGCCGATCGTGACGTAAATCCCCCCGAGCAGGAGGCCGTTGATGACGATCTGTGTGAACAGGCCGATATCGACCATTTACTCGGTGGTTACCGCTCGTCCCACGCGGGGACGGGATAGTTGGCCTCGCCGGTCGCGGATTCCTCGGGGCCGACGATCGTCGGCGAGCCGTCCTCGCCGAGCTGGATGAGGAGGGGCTGAGTGTTGATGTTGTTGTGGTGGTATTCGCCTCCCGTCTCGAAGGCGACGTCACCGTAGAAGGTGTTCACCTCGATCTCCTCGAGGATCCCGATCAGCTCGTCCTTGTCGTCCTGGGAGAGCGGCGGCGCCGCGCCGAGCTCCTTGAACGCCTCTTGGAAGACGATCCCTGCGGCCGTCGATCCGGCCTGCGTGTAGTCCGGTGCGGTGTCGTACGCGGACTGGGAGGCGTCCGCGTACGCCTGCGGGGAGTCGAAGAGGACGCCCCCTTCCCGGTCGACGCCCGGGATCCAGACGGTCGCGCCGAAGGTGTACGGCGCCTGGGCGCCCGCGCCGTCCTTGTACGAGCCGGTGTTGACGCCGTAATGCATCAGGAACCCGTCGGGGTTGTAGCCGAGCTGTTCGGCCGCGTTGACGAGGTTGACGTGGCTCCCGATGTGTCCCCCGTGGAGGTGGAGGTCCGGGTCGGCGTTCTGGGCCGCGCTCACGACGTTGGTGTAGTCGGTGTCGCGCGGGAACTGCTCGTAGTTCTCGACCGTGATTCCGGCCTCCTCGGCGGCGGCCTGCATCGAATCGCCGGTCGCGACCGAGAAGGGTTCGTTGACGGCCGTGATGTAGACGGAGTCGGGCTGCGGCTCGAGGTTGAGCAGTGCGGAGGCCGCTTCGTTCCCGATGATGCTCACCGTCGGGATCGTCCCGAAGCTGTACTCGTACCCCTCCTGCCAGATCTGTGGTGACTCGGCGCTCCCGGTGATGTGGGGCATCGAGTTCTGGTCCATGATCGGACAGACGGCGAGAGTGACGTTGCTCGAGTACGGGCCGAGGATCGCGTCGGCGCCGTCGTTGATCATCTCAGACGCCGCGTCCGCCCCCGTCGAAGGGTTCGACTGCGCGTCGGCGTACTCTATCTGCACCTCGTACGTCTCTCCACCGATCTCGATGCCGCCTTGTTCCTCGTTTATCGTGTCCGCCCAGAGGTCGTATCCGCGCTGAGTGACTTCGCCACCGAACCGGAGATCCCCTGAGAGCGAGGTCACCGCGCCGAGTTTGAAGTAGTCACGGCCTGAACCGCCTCCAAGCCCGGCACAGCCTGCGAGGCCGACTGCGGTCGCCGTACCGCCGACGCTTTTCAGAAACGTCCGCCGATCCTTGTGTTTGCGTGTCATAGCTACACAAGCTATACTCAAACTTCCTGTAATAAGTGTTGGGTTCGAGATATTTGATTGCGTTGAACAGGGTCCAAATTAAACCGGATAGGTAGTATTTGGATGGTCTCTCGTGGTTGAACCTGAACAGCCATTAATTATTTATTCCCATCACCGAATTCATGTGGCATGGTACCAAGCCCGTCGATCGACGAGATCCACTTCTCGATGGAGCCGGATGTGGAGACGGTTCCCGGACCACGAACAGGGCAGTTGATCGAACAGCAACGAGAGATCGATAGCAACGCCGTCGCCTATCCGCGACGCATACCGATCGCGATCGAGGAGGCCAAAGGCGCGACCATCAGGGACGTCGACGGGAACACCTTCCTCGACTTCTTCGCCGGAATCGGCGTGTTGAACGTCGGTCACTCCAACCCGTACGTGCTCGAGGGCGTCCACGAGCAGCTCGATAAGGTCGCTCACACGGTGGACTTCCCCACCGAGGCGCGGATCGAGTTCATCGAACGGCTCAACGACATCGCCCCTGACGGTCTCGGCGGGAACAGTAAGGTCATCTTCGGCGGACCGAGCGGCAGCGACGCGATCGAGGGGTCGATCAAGCTCGCCAAACACAACACCGGCCGCCACGGCACGCTCGCCTTCGAGGGGTCGTACCACGGGACGACGGCCGGTGCGCTCAGCCTCACCGCCGGCAAGGCGTACAAGCAGGGGTACGGCCCGCTGTTGGCCGACGCCGTCCACGTCCCGTTCCCCGACCCGAGCGAACCGGGCCCGACCGGTGACGTCGAGTCGTTCTGTCCCGCGGAGAACTGTTGTCAGGCGGGTACCTGTGCCCGTGCGCTGGACGCGGTCCAACGGAAGTTCGAGGGCCCGTACGGGGGCCACGAGTCGCCCGCCGGGATCTGGGTCGAGCCGATCCAGGGCGAGGGCGGCGTGGTCGTCCCGCCGGAGGGGTTCCTGAAAGGACTCCGCGACATCGCGGACGACAACGACGCGCTACTCGTGTTCGACGAGATCCAGACCGGGTTCGGACGCACCGGCGAGTGGTTCGCGGCCGACCACTGGGACGTGACGCCGGACGCGATGACGATGGCGAAGGGGATCGGCGGCTCCGGGCTCCCCATCGGCGCGATGATGTATCACGAGGAGTACGACACGTGGGGCCCGGGCGGTCACGTCGGCACCTTCCGCGGGAACGTCCCCGCGTTCGTCGGCGGAACGCGCGCGATAGAGTACATCGAATCGCACGACCTCCTCGATCACGCGACCGAGGTCGGGGCCTACATCCGGTCGCGATTCCGTGAGCTCGCCGAGGACGTCCCCGAAATCGTCGACATCCGCGGAAAAGGCCAGTTCACCGGCGTCGAATTTGCAGTGGATGGTGACCCCTCGAAGTCGCTCGTCGAATCGATCCAACGCGAGTGTTACCACAGGGGCGTTCTCGTGTGGTACGCCGGCCGCCACAAGAGCGTCCTTCGGCTGCTTCCGCCGCTCGTGTTGACGCAACGCCAAGCGGAGATCGGACTGGACATCATCACCGAATCGATCCGTGACGTCCTCGCGGACCGCGACTGACGAGCTTCCGCAGCGTCGGTCACTCTATGTCGTCGCCGGTCTCGTCGAGCCCGTGCGAGTTCAGTATGGTCTCCTCGCTGTAGTCGCGTAACATCCCCACGCTCTCGTCGGCTTTGATCGAACTGATCACGAACTTCGAACTCGTCCGTTGGATACCGTCGATGGCCTCGAACTCCTCGACGAGCGTCTCGATCATGTCGCGAGACGGAAGCCGTGAGATAACGATGAAGTCCGTATCGCCCATCATAAAGTACACCTCGTTTACCCCCTCGATGGCGGCCAACTCCTTTCCGACCTCCTCCTGATACCCCTCTCCGAACTCGGCGAGGACTTCGGAGATGACCGTGAGACCGAGTCCGGCCTTTTCGAAATCGATCTCGAACAGGTCGTTTTTGATCACTCCCCGGTCCTTCATGTTCTTGATCCGGTAGTGGACGGTCGATTTGGGGATGTCCGTCTCCTCCTGTATGCGTTCGGGGCTGGTGGAGTCGTTCTCCGCGATCGAGCGGAGAATGCGAACGTCTCGGCCATCTAGTCCCATCCGTGATGCCCCTCCAAGCGATTCCGATCGTCCGTCGATCGAGGTGTAATCATATCCGTACCGTGTCGGTAGATAGCTAAATATACTTGGCTCCGTGAGAAATTCAGAAGATTGCGAGTTCGTATAGAACGTAGCTAAATCGGTGTCGGTTCGTCCCGGCATCGAGCGGTATACTGAATCGGACGGGGTTTCCAACCCCTGGTCGGAGACCGTCACGAGCGAGCGATCGGTAGGGCCGATTCCGCACCGCCGGGCGAGTCGGTCGTGTCCGTCTGCAGTCTCACTCGGTGGCGACATGATCGCGGGATACCCCAACCGCGACACCGGCCGCAACGAGATCCTCGCGGGAGCGGTCGCGGGGCTCGTCGCTTTCCTCCCGTACCTCCTCGGCCGGCTCCTCTGATCGGCGGTGGAAGACCCTGTCATCCCTCGGATCACGGGTGCGAGCGTCACGACCAGTCTCGTCGTCGGTGACGACTCGGCGATCGAACGGGGAATATTTCGCGGGACCGTGTTTTGCTGAACGCGAGCGTTCAGATCACCGAGAGGGCGGAGGATCGGTCTCACCGATCCGCTCGCGAGGGCGACGCCGAGCGCTGCGACCACCGGGTGTAATGACGCGGGCGACCGAAGGGCGACGCGAATGTCGTTCGACCCCGACCGCGTCCGGACGGTGACGTTCGACTCGTACAGCACCCTCGTCGACGTGGAGGCAGCGGAGGCCGCGCTCGCCGACCGCGTGGCCGACCCCGAGCCGGTGTCGCGGCTCTGGCGGTCGCGGTCGCTGGCGTACACGTTCGTCGCGAACGCGATCGACGCCTACCAGCCGTTCTACGAGATGAATCGAGACGCGCTGACGTACGCCCTGGAGGCGCACGGCGTCGACCTCCCGGCGGCCGAGCGCGACGAGATCCTCGCGGTGTACCACGAGTTAGAGGTGTTCGACGACGTCCGCTCGGGGATCGAGCGCCTCCGCGAGGGCGGCTACGAGCCGTACGTGCTCTCGAACGGGAACCCGGCGATGCTCGAGTCGATGGTCGAACACGCCGGGATCGAGGACCTCGTCGCGGACGCGATAAGCGCCGACGAGGTGGAGACGTTCAAGCCGGCCGCGGCGCTGTACCGCCACGGCGCCGCCCGAACCGGGACGCCGATCGACGAGGTCGTCCACGTCACCGCCGGCTGGTTCGACGTGATGGGCGCCGCTCACGCCGGGATGCAGGCGGTCCGCCTCGACCGGAAGGGGACCCCGTGGGAGCCGTTCGGCGGCGCCCCGGACCGCACGGTCGAGTCGATCCACGAACTGGCGGACGCGCTGGGGGTCTGAATCTCGATGTCCGAGCGTGACGCGGACCCGGGAGAACGGTCCCACCCACCGACAGACGCGCTCCCGGACCTCTCGGCGAAGGTCGCCGTCGTCACGGGCGGCGGGCGCGGGATCGGGGAGGCGATCGCGCTCGGACTGGCGACGGCCGGCGCGACGGTCGTCCCCGCGGCGCGGACGGAGGGAGAGGTCGAGGCGGTCGCCGAGACGATCCGCGAGCGCGGCGGAACGGCGCGGGGGGTCACCGCCGACGTGACGGACGACGCCGACGTCGAGGCGCTTGTCGCGGAGACCGTCGAGCGCTTCGGCTCGCTGGACGTGCTCGTCAACAACGCGGGGTTCAACCCCGACGACGCGCTCGGCGACCCCGCGGAGATCGACGCCGACGCGGTCGACGACGTGCTCGACGTGAACCTGCGGGGCGCGTTCCGGACGCTCCGGGCGGCCGGCCCGCACCTGCAGGAGTCGGGCGGAAGCGTCGTCAACGTCGCCAGCGTGGCGGGGGAGGTCGGCCTGCCGCGGCAACACTCGTACGTCGCCTCGAAGCACGGGCTCGTCGGGCTCACGAAGAGCGCGGCGATCGACTGGGCGCCCGAGGTCCGAGTGAACGCGGTCGCGCCGGGCTACGTCGCGACCGATCTCACCGAAACGCTCCGGGAGAGCGAGCGGCTCCGGGAGTCGATCCTCGACCGGACCCCGCTGGATCGCTTCGCCGACCCGATGGAGGTCGCCGGACCGGTCGTCTTTCTCGCCAGCGACGCCGCGAGCTTCGTCACCGGCGAGACGCTGGCGGCCGACGGCGGCTGGACCGCGCGGTGAGGGGATCGGTCGAACGCGGCGTCGCGGCGGCGCATCGTCGCGTCGGCGCGTCGGCGCGTCGTCGCCGGCCGAGCGAAGTCTCACGCCGACGTCGGCCGGCCGTCGAGCGCGACGTCGAGCGGGTCCTCGATCTCGCCGACGACCGCCTCCAGCGCGTCTGTCGCCGTGATCAGTCCGACGATCGTCCCGTCGTCGACGACGAGCGCGAGCTCCTGGTTAGCGTCCTGAAACCGGTCGACCGCGTCGCTGATGTGCACCTCGGGCCCGAGCGTCATCGGCGGGGCGGCCACGTCTTCGAAGTCGACCGTCCCGCCGCGGAGCGCGTCGATCCCGTCGACGACGGACGGGACGTAGACGATCCCGCGGAACTCGTCCGGGTCGGCCGGGTCGTCGCCGATCAGCGGGAACCGGGTGTGCGGGCTGCCGCCGATCCGGTCGAGGTTCTCCGCCACGCTCGCGGTCGTCGAGAGGAAGACGACCTCCTCGCGGGGCGTCATGACCGTGTCGACCGTGGTCTCGCCGATGGTGAGGGCGTTGAGAACCTCCTCGCGGCGCTCGACGGTGAGATCGCTGCGGGAGAGGAGCGAGCCGAGCCGGTTGCGCAGGTCCGCGCGCGACTCGACGCGGTCGGTCTCCGTCTCGAGCCACGCCCCGGTCATCTCGACGCCGAAGCGCCGGAGCGTCCACTTGGCGACCGCGTCGCCGAGAACGATGACCGGGTACAGCAGTTTCGCGAACCAGTAGAGCGGCGTCGCGCCGTACCGGGCGACGAACTTCGTGCGCTCGACGCCGAGGTACGTGGGGGTCTGCTCGCCGTGCGTGAGGTGGAGCAAGTTGATGATCACGAACCCGACTACCGCGCCGGCGCCGACCGACGCGAGCGCCGTGTTCGCGAACAGCGGCTCGACGAGCGACGCGAGCGCCGGCTCCGCGACGATCCCGACCGCGATGCTCGTCGCCGAGATCCCCACCTGACAGCTGGTGAGGTAGATCTCGAGATCCTGCGTCATCTCCCACGCCCGCCGGAGTCCCGGCGCGTCGAACTCCGACTCCGGGAACTGGCGCACTCGGGTCAGGGCGAACTCGATCGCGACGAAGAACCCGTTCGCGAGAATAAGCAGCATCCCGGCGGTCAGACGGAGGGCGACCTCGAACCCGTACATACGAAAGGGTGGCCGCGTCGGCGTGATATAGGTGGCTACGATCCCCGCGCGGTCGGAGCGAGAGCCACGTCTCTTAAGTAGAATTTCGGCGCCGGTAGTGGGCTCGGGCGGGTTCGAACCGCACGACTGCAGGTAACTCACCCATCACAACCTCGAGACAGAGAAGGTGTAAGATGAGCACATAGAGGTCAAGTTGGGGCAGAGTAAATAAAAAACCAGTGAACCGACAGAATACGCTTTTAAGTGGCAGAAGACTGCTGTCTTTCAGGTTAGCTCGCTTCTACTTCTTTCAAAACTAAATAGCTCATACGAACCAGAGCGACGAAGAATAGAGAGATACCGAGCGCAAAAGCTCCCGTCGCAAACAGGGGAATCCATTCTTGGTAAATCAGCGCTGTGCTGACAGCAGCGTACATCCAGGCAAACACGACTACTAAGATCAATATCCACCAAGCTCTATGATCTGAATCACTACGAAATAAGAGGATGCTCAAGAGGCTCGTGAGAGCGGCGAGAAAAACCGGAGGCGTACCCCAGGGTGATAGAAGTGGAACCCAATTTATCCAAAGTTGCAAATAAATCAGGTACTGAGCAGCTAATTTGATTATCAAATGTATTGTGATTGCTATTCCAGACAACGCCATGCAAATGGCTCCAACTGCTAAGATCCGAGCAGGATCGGTCGTTGACACGCCAGAGAACATGCCTCCGCTTGAATCATTGCTTCTGATTGTAGATTGACCGATGTATATCAGTGCAGTAAAAGACAGTACAATCAGCTGTAAAAAAGTCAGTAAAGTGCCTGTTTCAACCGTCATATCATCTGTCTCGTAGATGAATTACTTAAATCAGGTTGACTCCTCAAAAAGACGGATGAAAAGATCCCGCCGCTGTGCAACCTATAAAAGCAAGAAATTTCTTGTCCTCAAACAATCATAACGACGCCGCTCGCGTGATGCCCGCGACAGCGACAGTGGGCTCGGGCGTGTTCGAACCTCACTCACTCCGCTCGCTCCGTTCCCTGCTTCGAACCGCGCCCTCAGACACGCACGACGCTGTCGCTCGCGGGGTGCTCGCGACAGCGACAGTGGGCTCGGGCGGGTTCGAACCGCCGATCTCAGCCTTGTAAAGGCCGCGTCATAACCAGCTAGACCACGAGCCCTCACGGGTTGCAACCCGCCCGGAGCGGAAAACGGTTTCTTTCTCCGACGCGACGATCGACCGTGAACCGCCGCCTCGCCGGGGTCGCCGCCGGCCTCGCGCTGATCGTCGCCGTCGCGATCGCCGTCGCCGCGGCGAACCCGGCCCTCCTGATCACCGGCTACGAGACGACGACCGTGGAAGCCGTCGACGGCGAGACCGGCGAGTCGCTCGCGACCGTCGAGGCCCGCGTCGCCGACGGTCTCGTGAAACAGTACGTGGGGCTCTCGGCGACCGGGGAACTCAAGGAGGGCGAGGGGATGCTGTTCGTCCACGAGGACGCCGCCGAGCGCGCCTACGTGATGCGGGAGATGGCGTTTGCGCTCGACATCGTCTTCGTCGCCCCGGACGGGACGATCACGACGATCCACGAGGCGGAGCCGGAGTCGCGCCCCTACACCCGACACCGCGGCACGGGGCGGTACGTCCTCGAAGTGCCGCGCGGGTGGAGCGAGCGCCACGGCGTCGAGCCGGGCGATCGGATCGTCGTCGACCGCGAGTGAGAGACGTCGCCGAACGCGTCGGCCGAGCGCGACGAAACCGATTTCCCCCTCGCAGTCGTCGACCAGATCATGACCGGGCTCCCCGCACGGATCGCGTGGAACCTCCGCCACCGCTGGCGGCGGGTGTTCGCGCTCCTCGTGGTGGGCGGCGGCGTCGCCGCCCCGTTCGTCACCGGGCTCTGGTGGACCCTCCCGCTGGTCTGGTTCTTCGGGCTGTTCGTCGCGCTCCCCGTGCTCCACACCCTGACGCGGCCCCTACCCGACCGTGACGGCGACGATGAGCGGGACGCCGACCCCGCGCTCGACGCCCTCCGGGAGCGCTACGCGCGCGGCGAGATCGACGAGCGGGAGTTCGAGCGGAAGCTCGACCGCCTGCTGGAGACCGAGGACGCCGAGACCGTCGACCGGGCCGGCGACGACGTCGCCGACCGGGTCCGCGAGGGGGTCCGGCGCGAGGTCGAACGGATCCGGGAGTGACCGACGCGTGACCAGCCGACCGCTCCCGTCGTGATCCCGAGCGTCCTGACGTATCCGGTCCGCGGATCACCGCGTCTCGACGCCGTCGTTGTCGGCGGCGGGCTCCACCTGCTCGCCGTCTGGCTCCCCCTGCTGCCGCTCGTCGCGGTCGTCGGCTACCTCGCGCGGGTGCTCGCGGCGACCGCGACGACGGAGCCACACCGCGACCCGGGCCGACCCGGCTGGCGACCGATCCGCCCCCTGCTCGGCGACGGGCTCCGACTCTGTGCGACCGTCATCGGCTACCTCGCGGTCCCGGTCGTCCTCCTGACCGTGACCCTCGGAGGGCCGTTAGAGGGGATCGACCCGACCGGCACGACCGACGGGATCTTCTTCATCGTCGGGACCACCGTCTCGACGCTGCTGGCGGCGGCTATCTGCTACCCGCTCCCGGCCGCGCTCGTCGCCGTCGCCCGGGAGCGCTCGCTGCGCGCGGCCGCCGACGCGACGCTCGTCGGGGTCGCGACCCGCGACGCCGGCTACCTCGTCGCGGTCCTGCTCGCGGCCGGCGGCCTCGGCGTCACGTTCGCGGCGTACGCGACGCTCAACGCCGTCGCTGCGGGATTCTTCGTCGCGTTCTACGTCGAGGTCGTCGCCGCGGCCGCGGTCGGGACGGCGACCGGCCGGGCGTGGGAGCGACGGGGCGTCTAAGAGGCGGTTCAGACCCGCGATCGATTCAGATCGGCGTCTTCGAGCGACCGGCTGTGAACCGCCTCGCCGGACTTCCCGTCGAACACGTGGATCGCGTTCTCGGGGATCGCGATGACGGCTTCGGCCCCGGTGTCGATCTGGCGGAGCCCGTCGACCGTCGCGACCAGCTCCGGCCCGTCGTCGACCGAGAGGTGGACGACGTTCTCGTCGCCCATCGGCTCCACCACGTCGACCACGGCGGCGAAGGCGTGGTCGCCCGCATCGGTCGCGTCGGCGCCAACGTCGACCGCGACGTCCTCGGGGCGAATCCCGAGTGTCACGGTCTCGCTGTCCGCGACCGTGGCGGCCGCCTCGTCGGCGAGGGGGTACCGGAACGCGCCGTCGACGAGCACGTCGCCCTCGACCGCGCAGCCGACGAAGTTCATCGACGGCTCGCCGATGAAGCCGGCGACAAACTGGTTCGCGGGACGGTGATACGCCTCCAGCGGCGTCGCCACCTGCTGGAGTTCACCCCCGTCGAGGATGGCGATCCGGTCGCCCATCGTCATCGCCTCCGTCTGGTCGTGCGTGACGTAGACGGTGGTCGTGTCGAGGTCGGCCTGAAGCTGTTGGAGCTCCGTGCGCATCTGCGAGCGGAGCTTCGCGTCGAGGTTGCTGAGCGGCTCGTCCATCAGGAACGCCTTCGGCTCGCGCACGATGGCGCGGCCGAGCGCGACGCGCTGCTGTTGCCCGCCAGAGAGCGCGCCGGGCTTGCGGTCGAGCAGCTCGGTGATGTCGAGCAGCTCCGCCGTCTCCTCGACGCGGCGATCCATCTCGTCGTCGTCGAGACCGGTCGACTCCTCTAACCCGAAGCGCATGTTCTGTCGGACGGTCATATGCGGGTACAGCGCGTAGCTCTGGAACACCATCGCGATATCCCGCTCGGCGGGACCCTGCTCGTTCATCCGCTCGCCGTCGAGTCTGATCTCCCCGTCCGTGATCGATTCGAGCCCGGCGACCATCCGCAGGGTCGTGGACTTGCCACAGCCCGAAGGGCCGACGAGGACGAGGAACTCTCCGTCCGAGATGTCCACGTTCACGTCGTCTACGGCGAGGACGGAGCCGTCCCCCTCGCCGAACCGTTTCGTCACCGAATCGAGTTCGAGTCGTGCCATTATGTATCACCTGCGACGCCTTTCGCGAACTGCTCTCCGAAGAGGACGTACACGACGAGCGTCGGCAACGCCGCGACGAACGCCCCCGCCATCTGGAGGTTGAACTGCTGGACGAACGACCCCTGCAGCTGATTCAACGCGACCGTCACCACTTGGTTGGACGGGTCGCTGACCAGCACGATGGCGAACA
The DNA here is from genome assembly GCF_007671725.1 of Halorubrum depositum. Taxonomy (NCBI): domain Archaea; kingdom Methanobacteriati; phylum Methanobacteriota; class Halobacteria; order Halobacteriales; family Haloferacaceae; genus Halorubrum; species Halorubrum depositum. The sequence goes on from NZ_VCNM01000001.1 coordinate 1,217,813, forward strand.
GGAGGTCGTTCCAGATCTGCGTGAACTGGTAGATGAGCGTCACCGCGAAGATCGGGATCGATAGCGGGAGGATGATACGGCGGTACACCGTCGCCGCCGAGGCGCCGTCCAGCCGCGCCGCCTCCAGCATCTCGTCGTCGATCGTCGCGTAGTACGAGCGGAACAGCACCGTACAGATCGGGATCCCGTACGCGACGTGCGTGATCCCGAGGTTGATCAGCCCCTCGTTGTCGCTGACGATGCCGAGTGGGATCCGCCCGCCGAGGTCGACGAACGACCAGAACTGGGTCAGCGGCACCAGCACCGCCTGGTACGGGATGAACACGCCGGCGACGAACAGCATCAGGACGCCGACCTGTCCGCGCCAGCTGAGGTTCGTCAGCCCGTACGCTGCGAGCGACCCGAACAGCGCCGACAGCACCGTCGCCGGCACCGCCATCGTGGCGCTGTTGAGAAGCCCGGCCGACAGCCGGTTAAACGCCGTTCCCCACGCCGAGAGGGTGAACTCCCCGAGCGGCGGGAGCGCGAACGGTGTCGTCGACCGGAAGCCGTCGGGCGTCTTGAACGCCGTCATGAAGCCGGACTCCAGCGGCGCGAGGTAAAAGGCGACCATCGCCAGTAGGACCGCGTACAGCGCGATCCGGGACGCGTCGAGGCCGAACGGCCCGTCGCTCGCGTCGGCGCTCATAGCTCACCCCGCCGGTACTGGACGAACAGGTACGGCCCGATCACGCCGAGCGCCATGGCGAAAAGCACCATCGCGACGGCGGAGCCGTACGCCCACTGGATGCGGTCGAAGGCGACGCGGTACATCATCACCGAGAGGATGTCGGCCGACTGCCCGGGGTTGACGCCGAACAGCACGAACAGGAAGTCGAACGCCTTCAGCGCGAACACGACGAGGACGACCGTCGCCGACATCGTCGAGGCCCGCAGCTGCGGGATGATCACGCGCCAGTAGAGCCGGAGCGTCGACGCGCCATCGATACGCGCCGCCTCGTACTGGGCGTCCGGGATCGCTCGCAGACCGGCGAGGTACACGACCATGCAGTAGCCGGAGAACTGCCACATCAGCGCGAAGATGATCGCCGCCAGTTTGAACTGTGGATCGGAGAGCCACGCCTGCGTGAGCGAGTCGAGTCCGACCCCACGGAGGACCTCGTTAACGAGGCCGATCCGCGGGTTGTACATCCACGACCAGAAGATGGCCGTGACGACGAACGAGAGGCTCATCGGCAGCAGGTAGATCGTCCGGAACGTGTTCTCGAGTCGGATCTTCTGGTCAACGAGTATCGCGACGAGTAGCCCCACGATCAGAGAGAGGACGGTGAACGCGAGCAGCAACACCAGCGTGTTGCGGAACGCGGCGTGGAACGACGCGTCCGTGAGCAGCCGCGTGTACATCTCCGTCGACAGCGACGAGTAGTCCGGCGAGCCGAGCCCCTCCCAGCCGGTCAGCGAGATGACGAAGTTCCAGCCGATCGCACCGTAGACGAAAAACAGCACGAGCAGTCCCGGCGGCCCCCAAAACGGGAGCGATTCGAGGAACCGATTGCGGCGGAACCGGGAGCGGAGCGACGGGGAAGACGCGCCCGCGTCTTCCGTCCCGTCAACGGCCGCGCCGCCGTCGGTTCGGGCGGGAGCGGAGCCGGCCTCGCTCGTGGTGGTCACGTCGCTGTCGGCGGAGTCAGATCCGCCGGTGGCGCGCGTCAGTGCCGCAAAAATTCGTGAGGACATCGGTGGTCAGAACGCGTCGCGGATGCCCTCGTACGCCGCGCCGACGTCGAGGCTACCGTTGAAGTTGGCGAAGACTTCGGAGAGCGAGGACTGGATGGCCGGCGCGACGGCCGTCCCGTGCGCGATGGCCGGCGGCTGCGTGTTCGAGTTCTGGAAGTCCTCGAACTGTCGGGTGAGGAAGTCGCCGAACTCGTCCATCGGCACGTCAGTCCGGGGCGGGATCGAACCCTTGATGGGATTGAACCGCTCCTGTGCGTCGACGGTACCGGCGTAGTTGAGGAACTGCTCGGTCGCCTCCGGAGACGGGTTGTTCGTCGGGAAGACGAACGAGTCGATGACCGACTGGTAGACGCCCGAGGTGCCCGGGAACGGCACCATGTCCCAGTCGTCCTCGAACTCGAAGTCCTCGGCGGAGCCGTACTGGCCGGCCGCCCAGTCGCCCTGGTGGAGGAACGCGGCGTCGCCCTCGATCACTCCGTTGTTCCCCTGGTCCCACGAGATGGATCCGGCGTCCTCGGGATAGTACTCAGCGTACGACGCGAGCGTCTCGAGCGAGGTGCGCACCTCGTCCTCGAGCGACTCGACGTCGCCGCCGATGAGAGTCTGGTAGTCGTCGACGCCCTGCTGGCCGATGAAGACGCTCTCCCACAGCTGGAGCGACGACCACGGGGCCTGCGTCTGGTGGGCCATCGGGGTGGCGTCGGTCTCGGCCGCGACGGTCTCCATCGCAGCGAGGAGCCCCTGCGGGTCGTCGATGTCGGTCGCGTCTACGCCGGCGTCCTCGAGGACGGAGACGTTATAAAACAGGTTGTTCAGTCGGTGGATGTTGATCGGAACGGAGACGAGGTTCCCTTCGGGCTGGGCGAGGTCGCGGACGCCGTCGAGGTAGGCGTCGCGCATCTCGTCGTCCCAGACGGAGTCGCCGATGTCCTCGAGCAGTCCCTCGTTCGTGTACGGCGTGAGCGCCTGTCCGGGCCAGATCTGGAACGTGCTCGGCGGGTTTCCGTCGATCACGCGGTTCTGGATCACCGTGTCGATCGCGGAGCCGGCGCCGCCGGGCGCCGGGTTGTCGACGATCTCGACGTCCGGATGTTCCTCTCGGAAGCCGTCGAGGAGGGCCTGATACGCGTCCTGTTCGCCGCCGGCGGTCCACCAGTGGACGATCTCCAGTTCGGCGGAGTCGCCGCCGTCGGACCCGTCAGAGCCGTCACTGCCGTCAGAGCCGTCACTGCCGTCAGAGCCGTCGCCGGAACAGCCGGCGATCCCCACGGTCGCGAGGGCCCCGGCGCCGGCCACGTAGTGGCGGCGGGTGAGTCGGTCCTCCGAACTTGCGCTGTTGTCACGTGACATGTGTCCGCGAGTTCGGATGCACCTTACTTAACGATTGATGTTTATTTACTCAAAATATTATTAAAAAACGGATCGCATAGTAAACAGCCGTAAACGGACTCTCCGTGGGAAAGAGGAAATGAGCGTCTTCTTCGGAACGTCGTCGCCGGCCCGTTTTTGAACGGTTTAGCCGGGGGTGATCGTAACGAATTGGTGCCGACTGGGCGTTCGCTCCCCGCCTCGACGACGGGTCGGCTCGGCGCACCGACCGACCGATTCTTGAGCGCCCGGCCCGGACCCACACGGCATGGACGGACCGCTGTGGATCGACGCGCACGCTCCCGCGCTCGACGAGATCCGACAGGAGGAGGCCCGCGAGCGGCTGGAGCGCGCGGTCGACGAGCCGATGAACCTCGTCGTACAGGGGCCGCCGGGGGTCGGGAAGACGGCGGCGACGCGGGCGCTGACCCGGGCCGCCCACGAGAATCCCGAGGGCGACCTGATCGAGATCAACGTCGCCGACTTCTTCGGCCGGACGAAAAAGGAGATCCGGACCGACCCCCGCTTCGAGGGGTTCCTGCAGGGGCGGAGCCGGATGGCGAAACGCGACATGATAAATCGAGTTCTGAAGGAGTCGGCGTCGTACGCGCCGATGTCCGGCGAATACAAGACGATCTTGCTCGACAACGCCGAGTCGATCCGCGAGGACTTCCAGCAGGCGCTCCGGCGCGTGATGGAGAAGCACCACCGGACCACGCAGTTCGTGATCGCCACCCGCCAGCCGTCGAAGCTCATCGCGCCGATCCGGTCGCGCTGCTTCCCGGTGCGGATGCGCGCGCCGACCACCGACGAGACGATCGACGTCCTCGAGACGATCTGCGACCGTGAGGGGGTCGAGTACGACGCCGACGGGCTGGAGTTCGTCGCCAGCGCGGCCGGCGGCGACCTCCGCGAGGCGATCCTCTCCGCGCAGGCGACCGCGGTCGAGGGAGGCGAGGTCACGATGTCGACCGCCTACGAGACGCTCGGCGAGGTCGGCGACGACGACGCGATCCGCGGGGCGCTCGGCGACGCCCGCGCCGGCGACCTGAAGGACGCGCGGTCGACCCTCGACGATCTCCTCGACGACGGGGGGTACGACGGCGGGGAGCTCCTCCGGGAGGTCCTGCGGGTCGCCCGCGCCGGCTCCGAGTACGGCGGCGACGACCTCGCGCGGCTCCACGTGCTCGCCGGCGAGGCCGACCTCGACCTCACCGACGGCCTCGACGACCGGACCCACCTCACGCACCTACTCGCGGCGTGGGCGGCCGGCCGCACCGAGCTCCGACCCGACCTCCGCGACCCGGTGGAGGCGTGACGATGGCGCGGAGCCCGCCGCTCGCGCGCGTCCTCCCGTTCCCGGTCGTCGACGAGGCGTGGCGGCTGGCGCTGGTCCCCGCCCTCGTCGGGGCCGCGGCGCTCCCCCTCCTCCCCCCGGTCGGCGCCGCCCTCGTCGCGCTCGCGCTCGGGGTCCTCTGGTTCCACCGCGACCCCGACCGAACCCCGCCGGACGCGGAGGGCGTCGTCGTCGCCCCCGCAGACGGCACCGTCTCGGTCGTGCGCGAGGAGGGGACTCGCCTGCGGGTGGGCGTGTTCATGAACGTCACCGACGTCCACGTGAACCGCGCGCCGATCGCCGGCGAGGTCCGCGAGGTGCGGCACCGCCCCGGCGCGAACCGGCCCGCGTTCAGCAAGGAGTCCGACCGCAACGAGCAGGTCGCGATCGACTTCGGCGAGTACGAGCTGCTGGTCATCGCCGGCTGGTTCGCCCGCCGGATCCACCCGTCCGTGGAGCCGGGCGACGCCGTCGACCGCGGCGAGCGCGTCGGCCACGTCTCGTTCGGCTCCCGCGCCGACGTAATCTTCCCCGCCGACGTCGACGAGGACGACCTCCTCGTGCGCGAGGGCGACGCGGTCCGCGCGGGCGAGACGATCATCGCGGAGCGGGACTGAGGGTCATCGCCGAGCGGGAGAGAGTGATCGCCGAGCGGGAGTGGGACGACGCTCGGCTTGACGGAGTGAGCCCCTCCGGCTCCGGCGCGCTACAGTCCCCAGAAGAACGCGATGCCGGCCGTCGTGACGACGGTGAGGATGAGCTGGAGCGGAGCGCCGACGCGCGCGAAGTCCGTGAACTTGTACCCGCCGGGGCCGTACACCATGAGGTTCGTCTGGTAGCCGACCGGGCTGAGCAGCGGCGTGCTGGCGGCGAACGTCACGGCGAGGGCGAACGCGAAGGCGTTGGCGCCGAGCTGCCCCGCGACCTCGACGGCGATCGGGAGCATCAGCACGATGCTCGCGTTGTTGCTCACCATCTCCGTGACGATCGCGGTGCCGAGGTAGAACGTCGCGAGCATCGCGATAGGCGGCAGGACGGCGCTCCCGGCGACGATCCCCGTCGCGATCAGGTCCGCCGTCCCGGACGCCTCGAAGGCGATGCCGAGGGGGATGACCCCCGCCAGCAGGAAGATGACGTCCCAGTCGACGGCGTCGTACGCGTCCTCGGGACGGAGGATTCCCGAGAAGAGCATCGCGACGACGCCGGCGAGCGCGCTGACCATGATGGGGAGGTACTCGAGGGCGGCCAGTCCGACGACGCCGGCGACGATGCCCAGCGCGATGGGGATCTGCCGCCGGTCGAACTCCTCCCAGCGCTCGTCGCTGGAGACGACGACGTTGGCGTCGGTTCGAATCCGGTCCAGGACGTCCGCGCTCGTCTGCACGAGCAACACGTCTCCGGCCTGCGGGTCGACGTCGCGGAGGCGCTGGCGGATCACCTCGTTTCCCCGGCGGATCGCGAGGACCGTCGCGTCGAACTCGCGCTCGAAGCCGACGACGCCGTCTCGCCGATTCGACCATGGCCCGGGAAGCAACACGACCTCCGTGAGCGAGGTCTCCGTCTCGTCGTCGTCCGCCTCGTCGCCCGCTTCGTCGTCTTTCCCTTCGGTCTCATCGGCCGCGGGGGCGGCGTCGGACGCCGGCGACCGGTTCCACGCGTGGCGCGCCGACACGACCTCCTCGGGCAGGGATGTGCCCTCGTCGACCGCGGCGTCGCGGAGTTCCGGCAGGAGGGCGAGGTGTTCGTCCTCGATGACCTGTTCGAGCGTCTCCTGGTCCGCTCGCACCGAGAGGACGTCGCCGGCGCGGATCCGCTCGCTCGGGAGGCCGCGGACGATGGTGCGGCCGTTGCGCACGATCTGGAACACGTCCAGGTCGAGGTCGCGGCGTCGCAGCGCCCGCACCTGCGACCCGACGAGGTCGGACTCCTCGTCCACGACGACGTCGGTCAGGTAGTCGGACATCCCAAACTGGTCCGTGGGGGATCCCTCGGCGGTGATCCGAGCGGGGGTGAGGTATCGCCCGACGGTCAGCAGGTAGACGCTGCCGACGGCCAGGACGACGACGCCCAGCTGCGTGAACTCGAACAGCGAGAACGGCTCGCCCGTCGGTCCGATCTGTGTCCAGATGTCGCTCGCGAGCAGGTTCGTCGACGTCCCGATGACGGTGAGCGTCCCGCCCATCATCGAGGCGAAGGAGAGCGGAATCAGCAGCTTCGACGGCGAGGTCCCCGTCTTCTTGGCGAGGTTGATGACGGCCGGGATGAGCACCGCGACGATGGGCGTGTTGTTGACGAAGCCCGCGAAGGGTCCGGAGAGCCCGACCGTCGCGAGGAGCTGTCGGAACTCGCTGTCGCCCGCGAACGACTCCATCTTCCGGGTGAGGATCTGGATGACGCCGGTCTGTCGGACGCCCTCGCTGAGGACGAACATCGACAGCACGGTGAGCGTCGCGGGGTTCGAAAAGCCCGACACGCCCTCCTCCGGGGAGACGCCCGTCCACGGGCCGAGGAGGATGAGCGCGACCATCAGCGCGATGGCGGTCGTGTCGATCGAGACCGGCTGGAGGACGAACAGGGCGAGCGCGACGGCGACCACGGCGAGCACGACGAACACGTCGAGCGGGACCGGCAGCGCTACGGGGAGCTGTCCGAGGAGCGTCGACGGCGGCGGTACGAGACCGTGTACTACCGTAATCACCGAATCAACCGTGTGCGGGTCCTCGCGGAGCCCACATAGTAGTACGGAACCGGGCGCTCCGTGATGGCGGCCGTCGGCTATCGGCGAATGTTGATAGCGTCCGTCGGCTATCGGCGAAGGTAGGTGGCGGCCGTCGGCCGCGTGAGGGAAGCTCGGAGCGGATTTATAAAACGAACGGCCCCTGCTGCCGGATCGGCTCGCCGTGCGGCCGGCCCGCGACCGCGACGAGCCGGAGGTCGCCGTCGGTCGCGACCGCGAATTCGCCGCCGGCGCGGGTCGTGAAGACGTCTCCCTCCCCGAACGCGTCGCCCTCGACGGACCCGCTCCCCGCGACGCCGTAGAGGAAGCCCGCCCACCCGTCCGGCACCGTCCACGTCCACGCGTCGTCGACGCGGACGTCGAGGTACTCCATCGGGGTGTGGAGGTCGATCGGCGACCCCTCTCCGACGACGGTCGTGACGGTCGCGCCGTCCGTCTCCCGCGTCGGGAGCTCAGCCGCGCTCGCGTCGACGTAGTCGGGGTCGACCTCCTTCTCGTCCTGCGGGAGGTTCACCCACAGCTGGAGCCCGTTGCAGGCCTCGCCGTCGGCGGGGAACTCGGAGTGACGGATGCCTTCCCCGGTCGTGATCCGCATCGCCTCGTCCTCGCGGGCGGTGTGTTCGACGCCGAGCGAGTCGGCGTGGTCCATGCCGCCCTCGATCATGTACGAGACGATCTCGAACCCCTTGTGCGGGTGCATCGGGAATCCCGTGTCCGGCTCGATGTAGAACCGCTCGAACAGCACGAACGGGTCGAGGTTCGTCGGGTGACTCTCGGTCGGGAACGCGCGGTTCGAGTTCACGCCCGTCCCGTGGCGAACCGGCTCGCCCGAGACGACTCCGTCGCCGCCGTCGGTCGTCGCGTTAGTCTTCATAGGCGATCTGATTGGTCCGGCACTGATAAGCGTCTCGTCGGCGGTAGCCGAGAAATAACATAATTCTTATAATAATATCTTCGAAAGCGTTTGAACGGAGTTAAATAGCCCAAATAAACGGAATCACAGTAGTCGATCCTCTTACTGGAACGCGTTACAGAGAACGTTCATGTGCCCGGCGAGCATACGACTGGTCGTAGACATGAGCTACGAACTCGATCCGTTACCGTACGATTACGACGCGCTGGAACCGCACATCTCCGAGCAGGTGCTCGAATGGCATCACGACACCCATCATCAGGGGTACGTGAACGGCTGGAACTCGGCCGAGGAGACCCTCGAGGCCAACCGCGAGGAGCACGACTTCTCCTCGTCGGCCGGTGCGATCCGGAACGTGACCCACAACTCGTCGGGCCACATCCTCCACGACCTGTTCTGGCAGAACATGTCCCCCGAGGGCGGCGACGAGCCCTCGGGCGCTCTGGCAGACCGCATCGAAGAGGACTTCGGCTCCTACGAGGCCTGGAAGGGCGAGTTCGAGGCCGCCGCCTCCGGCGCCTCCGGCTGGGCGCTCTTGGTGTACGACACGTTCTCGAACCAGCTCCGCAACGTCGTGGTCGACAAGCACGACCAGGGCGCCATCTGGGGCGGTCACCCCATCCTCGCGCTCGACGTCTGGGAACACTCCTACTACCACGACTACGGTCCGGCTCGCGGCGAGTTCGTCGACAACTTCTTCGAGGTCGTCGACTGGAACGAGCCCGCCGCCCGCTACGAGCAGGCCGTCGAGCTCTTCGAGTAACGCGTCTAGAACGCGCTCCGAGACGCGCGTCGAATCCCGCGTCGGAGTCGCGCCCGAAGGCGTCGCGGCCCTCTTCCGGTATTCTACTGCGGTTCCGCCTTACTCGACGAGCGTCGTCTCGATCACGGCGCAGGTCTCGTCGAGCAGGACGCGGAGCTCGTCGCCCGCGCAGGGGAGCGTCAGCCGCACCCGGAGCGGGTCCTCGGAGACGACCGTCGTCAGCCGGTCGCTCACGCACCAGTCGAACTGCCAGAACGGCGCGGTGTTCAGGTCGACGCCGCGGTCGGAGTGGAAGACGAGCGTCTCGGCGTGGTCGAGGAGCGTGACGCCGATCGTCGACCGCAGCCGGTAGCTGCACCGCCGGCAGACGTGTTCGACGGCGACGTCGAGGTCCTCGTCGTCGGGGTCACGCACGAGCGTGGTGTCGATCGAGCCGGTGCACTCGGGGCAGACGCCGTCGGCGGCCAGGCAGTAGTGGTGGCGGACGTAGTGGTGGAACGCCTGTAACAGCTCGTCTGTGGTCCGGTCGTCGAGCCCGCCCGAGGGGAACGGGTAGCTCACCTGGACGGTCCCGCAGTCGGCGCAGCCCACGGTGAGCTCGTCGTCGACGTACCAGCCGTGGAGGTCGCCGCCGCAGTCGTAGCAGGCGCCGTCCGCGGGGAAGAAGCCGAGCTGCGCGCGCTCGGTGAGGCTCCCGGTGAAGATGGCGCTGACGACCTTCCGACCGGGCGAGCGGAACTCGTACCCCTCGTCGCTCCGCCGGATGAAGTGGCCGGTGAGCTGCCGGAGGTGGTAGCTGAAGTTCGCGCTGTCGTCGACGTCGACGCGGTCGAACAGGTCGGTGAAGCTCACCGGCGCCTCGTCGGCGCCGAGCTCCAGGAGGGCCCGGAGGACGGCGACGCGGGTGTCGTTGCCGAGCGTCGCGAACACCTCCGCGGGGAGGACGCGCGACTCGGTGCGGGGGGTCGCCGGCCCGCCGCGGTCGGCCTCGGGCTCCCCGCCCGTGGCCGACTCGTCGCCGTCGACCTCCCGGTCGCCGCTCGCGTCCGGTCCGGTGCTCCGATCGAACTGACTCACGCCTCGGACGTGCGCCGGGGGCGGCTAAAGCGTATCGGGGTCGGCGACGGCGCGGCGACGGGGGGTCCGGGCATAGCGTTTTGTGTGCCGCCCCCGAGGTGAAACGCGTATGCCCGAAGAGACGATCCACGAGTCGAAGGGGTCGCGGAGTCGACAGGCGCTGGCCACCTACTTCCGCCGCATCGCGAAGGCGCTCGGCCGCGGCGAGCCGATCCCGGTCGACGACGCCGGGACGGTGACCGTCGACCCCGCCGCCGAGTCGGAGGTCGAGATCGAGCTCGAACGCGAGGACGGCACCGTCCACTTCGAGGTGGAGGTCGAGTTCGACGAGGAGGAGGGCGAGGTCGACGTCGACGCCGCCGCGAGCAGGGGGACGTTCGAGCTGTACGCCGACAACGCCGGCCAGTGGCGCTGGCGGCTCGTCCACGACAACGGGAACATCATCGCCGACGGCGGCGAGGGGTACGCGGACAAGCGCGACGCGAGGTCGGGGATCGAGAGCGTGCAGCGGAACGCGCCGGGCGCCCACGTGATCGACGCGAGCCGCGGCGAGGAGCCGCCCGAGGAGGGCGGAAGCGACGCGGTCTTCGAGCTGTTCCGGGACAAGGCCGACGAGCACCGCTGGCGGCTCCGCCACGAGAACGGCAACGTCATCGCCGACGGCGGTCAGGGGTACGCCTCGAAGCAGAAGGCGAAACAGGGACTCAACAGCGTGAAGTCGAACGCGCCGGGCGCGCCCGTCGAGGAGCTCGACGGCGACGAGCCGGCCGAGGACGACGAGGAGTAGGTCGGCGATGGTCTCCGACGACTCCTCCACCGGCGACGCGGGAGTAGAGCCCTCCACCGGCGACGCGGGAGTAGAGCCCTCCACCGGCGACGCGCGGAGCCGAGACGCCGAGGACCGCAGCGTCGCCGCCGATCGATACGATCCGGACGACGACTCGGGCGGGTACCTCTCGCCCGGCGACGACGCGCCCGCGGATCTGGGCGATATCCTCCTCTACGGCGTGCTGGGCGGGATCGCCGGGTCGGTGCTGTCGTTCGTCCCCTTCGCGACCGTCCTGGGCGGCGCGCTCGCCGGCTACCTCTGCGGCGGCACGTCGGCCGACGCGCTCAAGACGGGGGCGGTCGCCGGCCTCGTCATGACGCTCCCGTTCGTCGCGGTCGTGTTCGTCTTCCTGTTCCTCCTCGGGTTCGCCGGCGCGCCGGCGGAGTTCGGGCTCGTCGTGCTCGTCGCGGTCGGGCTCGGCGCCGCCTACACCCTCGGCTCGGGCGTGGTCGGGGGCTACCTCGGGCACTACCTCCGCGGGGAGCTGTAGCGCGGCCGCGGACCGCACCGCTTATTCGACGCCCGTCGCTACCTCGGGTCGGACATGGACGCGCTCGACGCCAAGTACCCGTTCTTCACGGCCGCCCGCGAGGCCGTCGCCGACGCCGCGGTGTCGCTGCCGGAGCTCGTCGCGGCCGACGCCCCCGCCGTCGAGCGCGGCCGCGAGCGGGTCGAGCGCGCCCTGATGGACGGGACGGTCGAGTCGGAGAGCGGCGAGTTCCCCGGCGAGTCCGACTACGACGTGCAGGCGGAGCTGCTCTCGTATCCGGTCGCGCGGATCCTCGTTTCGCTTTTAGACTCCGAGCCCGCGATCGAGAAGTACGCCGCCGCGGAGGCCGCGACCGCGGTCGACCGGATCCGCGAGGACCTCGCGACCGACGACGAGCTGCGGTCGGTGTCGACGCCGACCGTCGAACTCGACGACGTGCTCGCCGAGTTCGACCTCGCCGACGCGGTCCGCCCGGAGTCGGTCGGGGGGAAAGCGGGGGCCGGCGCCGACTCCCCCGGCCGCGACCCCGCCCACTACCGGATCGACGTCGGCCCGTACCTCCGGCTCACGTCTCCGTCGTGGGGCGAGTCGTGGCGGCTCGTCAATCGCGCGCTCGCCGGCGGGGCGGTGCGCGTCTCCCGCGAGGAGCTGCTCGACGCGCTGGAGGCCGCGGTCGAGGAGCGGGTGCGCGAGGGGCTCCCGTTCGAGCTGGCGGCCGGCGAGGGGATCGCCGCCGAACTGGAGGAGGGCGTCGCCGACCTCAAGCGCCTGCTCTCCGAGCGGAGCTACGCGGGGCCGGTCGACGTCGTCGCCCCCGAGCTGTTCCCGCCCTGTATGACGAACCTGATCGAGAAGGCCGAGCGCGACGCCGACCTCTCGCCGCCGGAGTCGTTCGCGCTGATGGCGTTCCTCGTCGGGATCGGGATGACGCCGGACGAGGTGGTGGCGTTCTGCGCCGACACGAGCCTCGACGCGGAGGGGATCCGGTATCAGACGGAGTACCTGAAGGACGATCGCGGGACGCAGTACCCCCCGCCGACCTGCGAGACGCTGGCGAACTACGGGATCTGCCACAACGAGGAGGACCACATGCAGGTGGCCGCCGACCCCCTCGCGTACTACGAGAAGCGGGTCGCTGCCGCCGACGAGATCACGGACTGGCGGGACCGCGAGGGCGACAGGAACGGGGAGGAGAGCGATGAGGAAAACGGGGAGGGAAGCGAGGGGGAAACTGAGGAGGAGAACGGAAAAGCGCGGGCCGCGAGCGAGACCGTAGACTCGGACGGAGCGGAGTAGGGTAGTCGCCGACTTACTCCCCGTCGTTCGCGCGGATGAGGTACGCGCCGACGAGCGCCATCAACAGGACGAACCCGGTCAGCAGTCCGATCAGCGCGATCGCGCCGGACTCCGGCAGCCCGGACGACCCGCCGAACGTGACCCCGATCCCGACCAGCCCGAGGATGAAGACGGCGGCCGCCAGCAACGAGACCGCGATCTGCCGACGAAGCTCCGCGTCGATTTCCATGCCCGCGGGTTTCCGTCGCCGCTAAAAAAGCACTTCGATGAGGGCGGCCGTGTTCCGGCGGCTCCCGGCGACTGTCCCCTCGATGGCGCCGACAGCCGAACCCCAGATTTCGGACGCTCGACATCCTCCGGCGGCGAATTTAACCGTTTTCGGCGCCTATCTCGACCCGAAGCGAGGGCCACCCTCGCGGTCACTCATGACGCATCCCCGAACCCCGCCCGCGTCAGCGGCCACCAATCCGGACGCACCGCGAGCCGCGCCGCCGGGGGAGCGATCCCCGGAGCGAGGCGTCTCCGCCGCGGTCGACGACGACGATTCCGAGCGCGCTCCGAGCGCCGCCGTCGACGTCGACGACCGGTCGGCGCGCGCCGCCGCGGAGGAGATGACGGTGCGGCCCCTCCGCGACCGGCGGTACGTCGTCGAGACGGACGGCGGCACATACGTCGTCGCGCTCGACGCCGGCACCTGCACCTGCCCCGACCACGCGATCCGCGGCTCCCGGTGTAAACACCTCCGGCGCGTCGCCATGGAGGTGACCGCGGGGTCGGTCCCGGCACCGGACGAGCGCGTGGGCGCCTGCGCGGTCTGCGGGACGGAGACGTTCGTCCCGCTCGACGACCCGGGGGCGCACCTCTGTTCGCGCCACGCGTTCGAACCGGGCGACGTCGTCCGCGACCGGGAGACCGGCGAGCGGCTCGTCGTCGTCGCGGTCACGACCGAGCGCGCCGACGCCTACCGGACCGAGGAGGACCGGACGGTCGACGAGTACGCCACGAACGCCGCGTACGGCGCCCACGAGCCCGTGATCGAGGCCGTGTACGTCGACGCGGTCCGCCCGGGGCGCGGCCTGTCGGACTGCGAGCGGTACGCCTTCCCAGCCTCGCGGCTCGTTCGCCCGCGCCGGGAGTGACCGCTCGCGGCCCCGCCACGCCGTCGAGTCAGCCCGCGAGGTGACTGATGTCGCGCCGCAACGTGTATCCCTTCGGGACGCCGACGGCGCCGAGACACCCCTCGCACAGCACCCTCTCGTAGTCGCGGTTCGTCTCCTTCTCGAGCAGCGAGACATCTCCGATGGGAAGCACCGACTCGCAGCGGTCGCACTCGACCTTGTCGCCGTCGACGATCTTCATTGAACGGGGACCACTTCCGCCGATCAGTATAAAAAGGCGCGCCCGGCGTTATCACTCCGGATAGCGGCATCGGTATAAAAATGGGTGCGGTCGGCGCGACGGTCGGTCGCGGTGCGTCCGAGGTTAGCCGAAGAGTTCGCCGAGGCCCTCGCCGCCGTCCTCGTCGTCGTCCTCGTCGGCCTCGTCGGCCGCTTCCTCGGCCTCGTCGTCGCTCTCGTCGGCCTCGTCGGCCGCTTCCTCGGCCTCCGCGGCGTCCGCGGAGCCGCCGGACGCGGCGCCGGCGGCGGGGGCCGCGGCGGCCGTCTCGATGGCTTCCTCGATGTCGACGTCCTCCAGCGCGGCGACGAGCGCCTTGACGCGGGATTCCTCGACGTCGACGCCGGCGGCTTCCAGCACGCCGGTGATGTTCTCCTCGTTGATCTCTTCGCCAGTCTCGTTCAGGATGAGCGCAGCGTAAACGTATTCCATTGGTGTGTCCTCGTAGTGTTAGCCGAACATCGCGCCGAGACCGTCGCCGCCGTCGTCGCCGTCGTCCTCGTCGGCGTCGGCGTCGCCGTCGGTCGTCTCAGCGTCGTCCGTGTCGTCGTCTTCCTCCGCCTGTTCCTCCTCGTCGGCGTCGTCCGTCTCCGGAGCCGGGGCCGCCTCGACCCCCTGCAGCTCCTCGGGGAGTGCCTCCTCGTCGTCGATCTGGGCCGCGAGCGAGCGCAGCTGGGCGTCGGCCTTCCCGATGAGATCGGGCACGACGTCCGGGCTCTCGATCTCCGCGAACAGCCCGACGGACTTCGCCTCGCCGGAGGCCTTCGCGAGAAGGCTGCCGACCGTGGCGGCCGTCGGGTACTCGGCGTTGATCGAGAGGTTGCGCGCGGCGGCGGCGGCGGACCGGATGTCCGCCGCGTACTCGTCGACGTCGATTTCGAGCTCGTCCGGCTCGAACAGGACGCCCTCCGAGTAGACGCCCTTGAGGTCGAGCCCGACTTCCTTCGGCTCGATGCCGAGCTCGACTAAGACGTTCGCGAGGTCGTCGTCGACGACCTCGCCCTCCTCGAGGACCGTAGAGTCCTCGGTGACCATGATCGAGCCGTCCTGGATGCGTGCGGCCGCGCCGATCGTCTGGAGCTCGCCCACGAACGGTCCGGGGTCGACGCCGGTGTCACCCTCGGGGATGACGACGTCGTTGGGGGCGACCTCGCCCGCGTTGATCGGGGCGGGGGTCTTCGAGGCTTCCAGCTGCTGGAAGAGGCCGAACGGGTTGTCGTTCGTGCCGATGAGCGCGACCTGACCCGAGACGTACTGGGTCAGCTCCTCGACGCCGTCGTCGACCTCTTCGAGGGCGCGAACGGTGAGCGTGTTCCGGCTCACGCGGACGTCGGCCGAGCCGTGCAGCTCGCGGCGCATGGCCTGGAGCTGCCGGCTCGGAATGCCGCCGACGCCGACGATCCCGACGGAGTTGAATGAGTCGATGAACTCGACGAGCTCGTCGACCTCCTCCTGTTTCCACTGCGGGATCGTCTCGGTCTTGCGGACCGAGCTCATACGGGCACCTCCTTGGCGGGACCCATCGTGGTCTTCACGTAGATCCCGTCGATGTTGAGCGGGCCCTTCTCGAGGCTCGCTTCGAGCCGCCGGACGATGACGTCGATGTTGTCCGTGATCGCCTCGGCGCCCATGTCCTCGGCGCCGACGCGAGTGTGGAACGTGCGCCGGTCGCGGGACCGGAGCTGCACCGTGTTCTTCATCCGGTTGACGGTCTCGACGACGTCGTCGTCCGGCTGTAGTGGGGTAGGCATCTTCCCGCGCGGACCGAGGACGGTACCGAGGTACCGACCGATGTCCTGCATCAGGTTGGCCTCCGCGACGAAGAAGTCGGTTTCGCCGGCCAGGTCCTTTGCGCGGTCGTCGTCGTCTCCGAGGTCCTCGAGGTCGTCGCTGTCAAGTACTTGGTCAGCGACTTCCTGAGCGCGGACGGCGGTTTCGCCCTCCGCGAAGACGACGATCTGTGTCTCCTGCCCCGTTCCAGCCGGCAGCACGACGGACTCGTCGATGCGGTTCGACGGATCGTTGAGGTCAAGGTCTCGCAGGTTGATCGCGATGTCCACGGTCTCGCGGAAGTTCCGCTCGGGCGCATCGTCGAGTGCGAGAGTTACGGCCTCTTGTATTGTGTCTGCCATTTTCACCTCCGTAGTACGCAGGTCGCTCCTACGGGTCAGTGAAACAGGCGAAGCCTGTCTCACCGGAGAGTGGTCCATCGGAGGTTTAAAAGCGTCGAACCGCCCGTCCCCGTGCGAACCGGCGACAGGGCTCGTGCGGCCGGTCGAGAGCGGCGTCACGGGGGCGTTCCGGAAACGGAATCGACCCGTCGTGGCCCCCCGATTCGACGCGCGTCGAACTCCGAAACGTCGCGTAGGGGAACCCTTTTGACGCCGCTTACCGACCCACGAGGTAATGACTCAGGGTGGTCCGGCGTGACGATGGACGACCGCATCGAGGACCTCCGCGAGCGCCGCGAGCGGGCGGCGAAGGGCGGCGGCGAAGACCGGATCGAGTCCCAACACGAGAAGGGGAAGATGACCGCGCGCGAGCGCATCGACTACTTCCTCGACGACGGGACGTTCCACGAGTTCGACCGGTTCCGCACCCACCGGACCCACAAGTTCGGGATGGAGGAACAGCAGATCCCGGGCGACGGGGTCGTCACCGGCTACGGCGAGGTGAACGGCCGGAAGACGTTCGTCTTCGCGCACGACTTCACCGTCTTCGGCGGCTCGCTCGGCGAGGTGTTCGCCGAGAAGGTGTGCAAGGTGATGGACAAGGCGATGGACGTGGGCGCGCCCGTCGTCGGCCTCAACGACTCCGCCGGCGCTCGCATTCAGGAGGGCGTCGCCTCGCTCGGCGGCTTCGCCGAGATATTCCGGCGCAACACGGAGGCGTCCGGCGTCATCCCGCAGATCTCGGCGATCATGGGCCCGTGCGCCGGCGGCGCGGTGTACTCCCCGGCCATCACGGACTTCACCTTCATGGTGAAAGACACCTCGCACATGTTCATCACCGGCCCGGACGTCATCGAGACGGTGACGGGCGAGGAGGTGAGCTTCGAGGAGCTCGGCGGCGCCGTCACCCACACGTCGACCTCGGGCGTCGCCCACTTCGCCGAGGAGAGCGAGGAGGACGCGTTGGACGACATCGCGCGGCTGCTCTCGTATCTCCCCGCCAACAACGTCGAGGACCCGCCCCGCGTCGAGCCGTGGGACGACCCCGAGCGCGCCGACGAGGAGCTGGCCGAGATCGTGCCGAACGCCCCGCGGAAGCCGTACGACATGAAGGAGGTGATCGGGAGCGTCGTCGACGAGGGCTCCTTCTTCGAGGTGCAGGAGAACTTCGCGAAGAACGTCGTCGTCGGCTTCGCCCGGCTCGACGGCCACTCGATCGGGATCGTCGCCAACAACCCGCGCGTGAACGCCGGCACCCTCGACATCGAGTCGAGCCAGAAGGGCGCCCGGTTCGTCCGGTTCTGCGACGCGTTCAACGTGCCCATCCTCACCTTCGAGGACGTGCCCGGCTTCATGCCCGGCACCGACCAGGAGCACAACGGGATCATCCGCCACGGCGCGAAGCTGCTGTACGCCTTCTCCGAGGCGACCGTTCCCCTCCTCACCGTCATCACCCGGAAGGCGTACGGCGGCGCCTACTGCGTGATGTCGTCGAAGCACATCGGCGGCGACGTCAACTACGCGTGGCCGACCGCCGAGATCGCGGTGATGGGGCCGAAGGGCGCCGTCAACGTCCTCTACCGCGAGGAGCTGGCGGCGGCCGACGACCCCGACGCGCGCAGGCAGGAGCTCATCGACGAGTACCGCGAGGAGTTCGCGAACCCGTACAGCGCCGCCGACCGCGGGTTCATCGACGACGTCATCGAGCCGGCGGAGACGCGCGCGCGGCTGATCGACGACCTCCAGATGCTGCGGGGAAAGCGTTCGGACCAGCCGGAGAAGAAACACGGCAACATCCCGATCTGATGGCGGCCGACTCGCCCGGACCGGACGCGGACTCGACCGAACCGGAACACGATCCGGCCGGCCCGACGGTCGCCGCCGTCCTCGACGACCTGACGGTCCCCGACGACGCCGACGACGCGGAGGCCGCCGCCATCGCCGCCGCGGTCGCCGCCCACCTCCGCGACGGGGAGCTGGCCGCGGCCGCCGCGGCCGAGGCGGACGCGGAGACCGGGTGGGAGGGCGAGCGGTGGTCGTTCGCCGGACGGGTCGACCGGCTCACCGGTCGGTCGATTCGCGTCCCGGAGAACGCGCCGACCGACCCGTGGACGGCGGCCGGCCGCGCCGATCGCTTCTGAGGACCGGCTTCCGAAGCGCGGCAGACCCTCGACGGCGCCGCGGCTCGGTCGTTGTTCCGTTTCCGAACACCCGCCCCGGACGCGAGAGCGTCCGAGCGCGTGCATTCCCCCGGGGAGGCGCCGCGGAGGCCTCTCCATGCCTACCCTTCGCAGGGTGCGTTCGACGATCCGTTGGATAGCTTATATATCTGTGGTCACGCCTCGGGCGGCTCCTCGACGCCCTCCTCCGGCGCGGCCTCCGCGGGCGACCCGCCGAGGACCCGGTTGAGCACGACGGGGACCACGCCGGCGAGGAGAACGAGGAGCCCGATCCGGACGAGGATCGAGGCGTCCGTCAGGAGCGTCGCGGCGAGGTACGCGCCCGCCGCGACCAGCGTCGACGGCAACACGTAGGGGTTTCCGGGCGAGAGCATGTCGAGATCTGGGTGCGGGCAGCCCCTTAACCGTCCCGGGGAGATCGCGGCGAGCGCCGACGGAGTACGACGATCGTCGTCACCGGTCGTCGTCGCGGACCGATAGAATGAGGTGGCTTATCGTGGAATGACGGTGTAAGAATGTTCGACAAAGTTCTCGTCGCGAACCGCGGGGAGATCGCGGTCCGGGTGATGCGCGCCTGCGCGGAGCTGGGCGTCGACACCGTCGCCGTGTACAGCGACGCGGACAAACACGGCGGCCACGTCCAGTACGCGGACGAGGCGTACAACGTCGGCCCGGCCCGCGCCGCCGACTCGTACCTCGACGGCGAGGCGGTCGTCGAGGCCGCGCGCGCGGCCGGCGCCGACGCGATCCACCCGGGCTACGGCTTCCTCGCGGAGAACGCCGACTTCGCGGCGCGCGTCGAGGCCGCCGACGGGATCACCTGGATCGGCCCCGCCAGCGACGCGATGGAGCGGCTCGGCGAGAAGACCCACGCCCGCCGGGTGATGGACGACGCCGACGTCCCCATCGTCCCGGGGACGACGGAGCCCGTCACCGAGGTCGAGGCGGTCACCGACTTCGGCGACGAGCACGGCTACCCGGTCGCGATCAAGGCCGAGGGCGGCGGCGGCGGGCGCGGGATGAAGGTCGTCGAGAGCGCCGAGGAGGCCGCGGAAGCGCTCGAGTCGGCCAAGCGCGAGGGGGAGGCGTACTTCTCGAACGACTCCGTCTACCTCGAGCGCTACCTCGAGACCCCCCGCCACGTCGAGGTGCAGATCGTCGCGGACGCGGGCGAGGAGGGAGAGGGCCCCGCGGACACGTCGGACGTGGTCCACCTCGGCGAGCGCGACTGCTCGCTCCAGCGCCGCCACCAGAAGGTGATCGAGGAGGGCCCCTCCCCGGCGCTCTCCGACGAGCTGCGCGAGCGGATCGGCGAGGCCGCTCGCCGGGGCGTCGCCGCCGCCGACTACACCAACGCCGGCACCGTCGAGTTCCTCGTCGAGGAGGACGTCGACCGCGACCCGGCGGAGCCGCTCGGTCCGGACACCCCGTTCTACTTCCTCGAGGTCAACACGCGCATTCAGGTCGAACACACCGTCACCGAGGAGCTGACCGGGATCGACATCGTGAAACAGCAGCTCCGGGTCGCCAGCGGCGAGGGGCTCTCAGTCTCGCAGGACGACGTGGGGCTGGAGGGGCACGCCATCGAGTTCCGGATCAACGCCGAGAACGCCGCGAAGGAGTTCCAGCCCGCCAACGAGGGCCGGCTCGACACGTACGACCCGCCGGGCGGGATCGGCGTGCGCGTCGACGACGCGCTCCGGCAGGGCGACGAGCTCGTCACCGACTACGACTCGATGATCGCGAAGCTCATCGTGTGGGCCGGCGACCGCGAGGAGTGTCTCGCCCGGTCGAAGCGCGCGCTCGCGGAGTACGACCTGGAGGGCGTCGTCACGATCGTCCCGTTCCACCGGCTCATGCTCGACGACGAGCGGTTCGTCGCGGGCACCCACACCACGAAGTACCTCGACGAGGAGCTCGACCGCGAGCTGGTCGCCGAGGCGCAGGAGAAGTGGGGCACCGAGTCGTCGGCGGGCGACGACGGCGACGAGGAGGTCACCGAGCGCGAGTTCACCGTCGAGGTGAACGGGAAACGCTTCGACGTGGAGCTGGAGGAGCGCGGCGCGCCCGCGATCCCGACCCCCGCGAGCGGCGGGAGCGGCGCGGGCGGCCGCAAGCAGCGACCGCCGCAGGCGACGAGCGACGACGGGGGCGACGACGGCGTCGACGTCGCCGAGGGCGGCGAGGCGATCGCGGCGGAGATGCAGGGGACGATCCTCTCGGTGGACGTCGCCGAGGGCGACGAGGTGGCCGCGGGCGACGTCGTCTGCGTCCTCGAGGCGATGAAGATGGAGAACGACGTGGTCGCCGAGCGCGGCGGCACCGTCGCGAGCGTCCACGTCGGCGAGGGCGACAGCGTCGACATGGACGACGTGTTGGTCGTGCTGGAGTAAGACCGAGCGTTCTCCGGACGCGGTCGTTTATAAGTGATTGATGGCGCTGCGGCGAGCAGATTCGACGTCTCGGCCGCTTATCTGTAAATCGTTGGCTCGTTTGAATTTTCAGGAAGTGACATTTCTTGACCAGTCGCGGTCAGTACAAGCTGTTCAGTAGTCAAGCCGATCGTATACGCGTCGCCATCCATCTGATGACGGATCCCGCAACGTAGCCGGTCGTTCCGACGAGGACCGCAAGCGCCAACCCAAAATTAACACTTGTTTCGAGTCCTCCAAGTAATTCGGCGCGGGCAGACCCGTATGCGAACCCCAGCATTCTCGGCGAGGTGTACCGGCCTGCCCCCATCCACTCACCAGAGAGATAGCCGACGAGTGGGGGGAAGGCGTACCCCCAGAGGCTAATCAGCCACAGTGTACCGACGGTTGGGACTAAGCCCGCACCGAGGATCCCCGCAATGACGGCAGTTCCCGGAACAATCACAAGCCAGCCCCGGAAATCATAGAGGCGAACACCCACACCGAGGAGGAACGCGACAGACGCGAGACCCAAGAGACCGACAACAGAACCGATAACGGTCCAACGAGGGAGACGATCTCCGAAGAGGTGCCTCCGGACCCGACCACCGTCGATGTGTTCCATACCTGTTGGTTTTCTACCGTATTATTAGTTGTTCGGCCAAGTAGGTAACTCTCATCGACCGACTGTTTCAGTCGAAAATACATCTGAAAATAGGATTTCAACGGAAACATTTGTTTATACATGGACGCTGGCGGATCGGCGGCGAGCACCGCCAAAGCCCCAGCCACACCGGACGGCACCACACCTCCCCAGCCTCGCCGCTCGCTCGGGGCTCCCTTTGGTCGCCCACGTCGCTCGCGGCGTCCCTCGCGCGTGCGACTCGCGCCCTGCCGGGCGCTCATCGGCACGCGCCACCGCGTCGTTTATGTATAAGTAGTCGCCGCTGTCGGTTCTCTATTTAAGTACCGTATCGCTATCGCGGATCGCGACGCGCACTCCCGTTATCGACCGCGCAACCCCAACAGCTCCCGCGTCTCCGCGGGCGTCGCCACCGGCCGTCCCAGTTCCTCAGAGATCCGCGCCGCGCGCGCCACCAACTGCTCGTTCGTCGCCAGCTCCCCGCGCTCGTAGTACCGGTTGTCCTCTAACCCGACCCGGACGTGGCCCCCGAGCAGCAGCGACTGGGTCGTCATCGGGAGCTGGTGGGGGCCGAACCCGATCACGTTGAATTCGACGCTCTCCGGCAGCGCCTCGACTCGGTTCAGCAGGTTCCGGGGGTGCGGCGGCGACGTGGTCCCGCCGCCGAACAGGAAGTTGAGGTACGGCGGGTCCTCGAACTCGTCGAGGACCGCCAGCGACTCGTTGAGGTGGCCGTCGTTGAACACCTCCAGCTCGGGCTTGATACCCCGCTCTCGCATCTCCGCGTGCAGCGACGCCACCAGCTCGCGGGTGTTCTCCGAGGTGAGCCGGTCGTAGCGGTTGAGCGGGCCCATGTCGAGCGACGCCATCTCCGGCGCGGGGTCGGTCCGGAGCGGCTCGTGTCGGAGGGCGTCGGGGGCCGCGGTCCCGCCGGTCGAGTGCTGGAGGACGGCGTCGTCGGTGGCCTCGCGGACCGCGTCGGCGACCTCCTGAAACCGCTCGGCCGAGAAGGCGCGCTCGCCGTTGTCGCGGCGCGCGTGCAGGTGGAGCACGCTCGCGCCCGCCGCCTCGCAGGCGGCCGCGGCCGACGCGATCTCCTCGGGGGTCTCGGGGAGGTCCGGGTGCGCCTCCTTCCCGTGGACGCCCCCGGTGAGCGCCGCGGTGATGATCGCGGGTTTCCCGTCGAGGTAGTCGTCGTAGGTCATCGGTCGGCGTCGGTGGCGTCGCTCTCGTCTTCGATCGACTCCGGCTCGACGTAGAACTCGCAGTCCGTCGCGGGGTCGAGCCCGTACCGGGCGTTACAGACGTCGGCGCGCATCGGCTGCACGAACGACCCCGTCACGGTGCAGAACGCGCGGGCGGTCTCGAACGACTTCCCGTCGCCCTCCTCGCGGTACGCCAGGTGCGGACACGTCTCGGCCATGGGGGACGGAGGCGAGCGAGCGGCTTGAAACCACGCGTCGACGGGGATCGGAGCCGGTCGGCGGCGCCGTCCCCGGGACCGGGGCCCGTCTGACCGACGCTGTTTAACCGAACGCCCGAGAACGGGGTGCCATGGAGCCGGTCGACGACTGGCGGGCGGCGATCGCGGAGGCCGGGGAGCTCACCGGCCCGATCGCCGCCGCGATCGTCGGCGACCACGGCGACCGCGGGCAGCGCGCTATCGAGGCGGTCGGCGAGGGGCGCGTGAAGCGATACCGCGATTTCACCGTCGTCGTCGGCCACGACGACGAGTACGTCGTCGAGGACGGGGAGTGCACCTGCGCGGACGCGACGTACAACCTCGACGCCGAGGACCCGAGCGAGCGGTGCTGGCACGCCATCGCGGTCGACGTCGCCGACGCGGTCGACCGCGTCGACCACCACGACATGTGGTACTCGGAAGTCCGCGAGTTCCTGTGAGCGGGTCTCGGCCGCGGGCGGAGGCGAGGTTCCGGATCGGTCGCCGTTTAGCCGGATGAGGCGCCGAGACTCCGGATTTTCCACCCCCGCCAGTCGAAAACGTTTACAACGGCGGCCGGTCTCTCCTACGGTATGGCGGACTGTCCACTCGCCGACGAATGCCCCAGTTTCGACGAGCGAATCGAGGGGATGGGGTGTCAACACTACGGCAACAAGGGCGGCGCGGAGTGGTGTAACCACTACGACATGCCCATCTACGAGCTGAAACAGCAGCCGGTCCAGCCCGGCGAACAGGTGATAGTCGAGGTCGACGACATCCACGAGAGCGGCGCGGGCGTCGGCCGCACCGACGACGGCTTCATCATCCTCGTCGACGGGCTACTCCCGCCGGCGCGCGCGGAGGTGCGGATTCACCGGGTGAAATCGAGCCACGCGACCGCCGAGGAGGTCGTCGAGCGCCTTCCAGAGGATCCGGACGCTGAAGACGAGGACGGCGACGACGCGGCCGACGCCGACGCGGACGGCGAGAGCGAGGACGACGAGAGCGACCGGCGCCGCGACCGCCCGGACCGCGAACGGCTCGGGAGCCGCGAGAACTTCTGGGGCAAATAGGGCAGTGAGTGCGCATTTTGTGCGTACAACATTTCTGGCGAGTGAACACACTGGTTAGTTGAGCTACATTTTTAACATCCCTGCGGTCGTACTGTAACCTGTAATGTCTGATAGCGAGGAGTCTTCAGCGGGTAGCGACAGCACAACTCAAACCACCACAACAAACACCGTTGGAGGACAGGAACGCCCGAATAAGGTGAAACTGAAAGCCTGCGATTTGGAGGTCGAAGCCCAGAGTACAGAGATGGAAGCGGACGAGTTAGTCGAAGTGTTGTCGCCCGAAATGGAGTCGATTATGAAGCACCATTTAGCGGGCGAATACGAAGTCATCGAACAGCGAGACCTGTTCGCCGCCCTATTCGGAGAGCAATAATGGGAGTGCTGGCGTGGGCTGTCGTCATCGGTTGGACTGCTGTATTTGGGTGCGTGTACTGGTTTCTGGGAAGCAAAGGATGGATGGCATACTATCTGCTGATGGCTTCGCTCACAGGGTATTATAGCGTAGTTGCTGGGTCGTCGGTGGCTACGGGTATCGTGATGGGTTGGATGCTTCTCCCGTTCGGCGTTGGTGCCGCAGGAGGTGTCTTCGGATAATGCTTCGGCGGGCATTTCTCGGAGGTGTTGGAGTTGCGTTTACAGGAGGGTTTGTGAAGTTTCTGAGCGAATGGTACCAACGCCCTGAATCTGAGTATGTGGAGTCGCTGTCGTTGGGAGTTCTCTCCGACACAATTCAAATTCGGTTCGTTCACAATGAAGAGAAACGCAGGGAGGTAGTCCAGTATCTCACATACAACGAGCAGAGCGGTGAGATTGACTCTGTTAAGATGATGGATGCCCGTTTACCCAGACAGTCGATAGACGCACCAGAGAATCCCGATAAATACCGTTTTGTATTGCTGGGAGAAGAGCAGAATGAATTGGAAAACTTCGAGTTAGATTTCGGCGTGATTTGATGCCAGAGCCTGTAATAAGCGAATATCAACGGTGGCGGTGTGGCGACCAGAGAGTCATCTTAGGCATACGCAACGGGATAGCGATGTTCTCCCGTTGTTCGTGTAGTAGGGAGAACAGAGCGACAGAGATAGAACTGGACTCTGGAGATGTCTGGTCATATGAGACTTCGTACTGTGTACACACCTATACCACCCTTGCCCACTACTACGCAGAGTTCGCCAGCGGAGACCTTGCGACAGAGAGAGTGGATACTCGATGAACAGAAGAAAACTGATTGAAACGGCGTCAGGGGTAGGGTTCAGTATGATTTCAGCGGCTCCAGACGAACAGAGAGAGGATTGAGACATATCATTGTATTGAGCGTCTATCTTCTGCTCCCCCGTCAGTTATTGCCCTCTATTGTCGCCTGTGTGCGTGTTCTCAGGTATTCTCTCGGTGGAGGTTTTTAACCGAGGACGACGAAGTAAGAGTCTATGACCGATTCTCAAAAGGTCAAGCGAGTCATACTGGACACCAACTACTGGATAGATTTCGTTGAAGAATACCCAGAGCGAACACCAAGGTTCCTTGAAGCGATTGACAATGACGATGTGAAGGTGTACATTACATTCGGGAATTTCATCGACCTGATTCGGTCTAATGAACAAGAAGGGCTTACCAAACTGATTCTCGGTGCGTCCGACCATTGTATTCCATCAACGATTCTTCGTGAGGAGTGTGTGATTTCAAATAATATTATTGACCTCATCCCTAGCGAGAATCATCGCCGAAATTTTTCTCAGGTGACCCAAGATATGGACACAGTTGAGACCTTCCAAGAAATTATCAAACACGCAGGTTGGAGTGCCTCAGATTGGTATTATTCAAATATAAAACGAGATAGAGAGTTGTTGGAAGAACACGGGTATGATGAACTCAAGAACGGCGGGTATAAGGAATATCTCCAAAATGAACACGGGTCTCAGTATAATTCACACGGAGTGGAGACAGTTTCAGATGTGAGGCACGAGGTCTTCCTTCAGCGGTTGAGAGTCATGACTCTGAATGAAAATATACGGGAGCAGGATGTTGCCGACTTAGAAACTTGTACTCAAGCAATCGCTTCAGAGTGTAATATGCTGTTGATAGAGAAAAAGTGGGTAAATGTGGATTTGATTCAGAAGACAATACGAAACCTTGATTCTGAGAAAGATATGACAGTGTACAAAGACTTCGAGAAGTTCCTCTCTGATTTGAAGCAGTAGTTGTTACAGGCTCACAACCGTCTCAAATTCGAAGGTGACCTCACCGTCTGGCTCAGAACCGAACACCCCTGAGTTGTCGAATATGAACCGATGGTCTCCTTCAGGTAGTTGACCAGATATTGTGGTCTCAGAAACGCCTTCCTCGTAGTATCCGTCGTAAGTTACTGGTTGTTCTTCACCTCGATAGCGGTCAAACTCGTCAGCACTCATCCCGAGAATATCGATCTCTCCGCCGCCTTGGACTGACACACTAATTTCAAGATTGTATGTTCGCTGGAATTGTGCCTGCCGAACTGCGTATTGTCCTTCTCCGAGGGTTGCCTCACCTGTTACTGTTGCTGAGGTCTCGTCGTCTGTCTCTTCAAGGTTTGACCACGGGTCAGGGACATACTCGTGGGTTGGCTCAGGTTCGGTCTCCCCATCTGAAGTATCGTCGTTCGTGGAACCGCCATTTGTTCCATTTGTGGATTCATCTTCAGAGTCACTATCAGTTCCACCCTCAGGGTCGGTCTCCTCGCCACCGTTCCCTTCACTCGTGTCTCCCGAACACCCTGCTAATGTGATGACAGAACTGGCTCCAATTGTTGTGAGGTACTGTCTGCGATTCATTCTACCACATCAATTGTCAGGCGGGTAGTTGAACTCATCATACTCATATGTCTCTTCGTATTCAGTTAGTTCTTCGTCTCGTGTTGAAATGGTGATGTCGTAGTTAGTGATTTGGTCGTAGTGGTCTGGTGTTATATCCACGAGACCCATGTCATCTGTTTCAGTGGTTTCTGCGGGAAGGTCTCCTATTGTCAAACTCCCATCGTCGATTCGCTCATTCTCGATATACACATTGGCGTTGAATCTGATTAGTTCGAGGGTGATGTCGCTCACATTCTCGACTGTAACCTCTAATACCAACCCACTTCCAACTTGTGCGTGACTGAATTCATGACTCTGGAGTTGAACAAAGTCTTCCAATCCGACGCTATCTTCTTCGTTTGAGTCCTCGTCATTTCCTCCGTTTGAATTCTCCTCAGAACTCCCGCTGTCATCTGTCTCACCTGTACAGCCTGCCAGTCCAACTGTACTAACACCAATTGCTGTGAGGTACTGTCTTCGATTCATACCAGTTGCTAACCAGTTGAGTATAAAGAAGGTTTGTAATCTGACTTATCAGTTCAGAATTTCAATTTAACTTGGCTTTCGTGAAGCCCCAGTGTCTCACCAACTTTAAACTGAACAGTATGCCCATTGACTTCCGACTCAATCCATCCTGAACTGACTTCATCCAGTAGGTTGTTTTTGACAGTTGCTTCTGTGTACACTCCATCTGATTCTGAGATATTGATGTCTTCAACTTCCAACATCTCTTCTCTGTATTTTCCATCTGGGAGACTGTTCCAAATGGCATTGTGGAGCAATCGTTTCACCTCGTCGTCGGTATGGCTTTGTGGTGCCATACCCCCGTCTGGATTGTGGTCGGATAAAAAGGTCAGTCGGGTAATTCACTCAACTGGTTTCACAATGTACTCAATACCAATAATTCGACTCTACTATCTTATTAACAGTTGTTGGAGACAGACTGGAACTCTTATACGCTTCATAGATTCCACCATCAGTATAGAGGATATACTGGTACCCTCTTGTTTGATACACTTCAAGAACGGAGTCATCATCTGGAGAAGAAAATGTACTATCTGGTGTCTTATGCTCCGCTAATCCTCGAAGAAGGGCACAATCAACCTCTTCACAACCTGTTTCAAGATATTCTCTCAGTTCTTCTTGTGCTTTCTTCTCAG
The DNA here is from genome assembly GCF_007671725.1 of Halorubrum depositum. NCBI lineage: Archaea > Methanobacteriati > Methanobacteriota > Halobacteria > Halobacteriales > Haloferacaceae > Halorubrum > Halorubrum depositum. Next base: position 1,245,661 of record NZ_VCNM01000001.1, read on the forward strand.
CCATCTCCGTAAATACATCATAGAGATGGTCAATCCCCATCTTATCTGTAATTTTGGAGTCATTGAGTTGGTTTTTGAGGTTGGCAATAACGCTATCTTCCGCATACACCAGAATGCCATCTAACGAGTTGATTCCATCGTGGGTGAATTCTATGACCACTTGCGTCGGAATATCTCGTACAGAGACCTCTCCAACCTGTGTGATTCTCTCAGGAATATCCTGTCTATCTACACCATAAATTGTAATAATAATTATATTATTCTTGATGCCCTCCTCAGACACTGTAACTGCCATTGGATGCTGTTTAATAATCTTCTCAACCAAATTTTGGATACATGATATTTCATTCATGTCGACCCATTTGTAGGTAAAGAACCATATAAATTTTTCGGATTGGAGTTGGATGATTAGAGAATATACTGGAGATTCTTGAGTCTATTCTAATAACAGAGGCTAAGAGACTTAACACACAGAAGTAGTTCTAATTTGTTCGAAATGGTAGCATATAGAGACAAGTCGAGTTGAGTTTGGTCTCTCTATCCTCTCAGTCTAAATCCTCTGAATTCCCACCAATATTGGACATATGAAATTGAGTAGAAAATTAGCAGGTGTGATAGTCGGGGTGATTCTAAGACGCACCTACAGTCATTGACACACTTCCACATGAAACTGGGTTCTATCCATCTGGCTCGGGACTCCAGTAGAGAGATTCTCTCCCCTGTGGGGAGAGATATCTCGGAGCCTGTCGGAGACGCCACTATTCACTGGGATTTAGTAGGTGAAAATTAGTAGGTGATTTAGTAGGTTTTACACAGGGTGTCGATTAGAATCTGGAATCTCATTCATTAAACTCATCTCGTAGCACAGCGAGTCGATTTGACAAAAAGAAAAGCGAATATAGTTCAGACTGCGTCGTCTTCAATATCATCGAGGTAATCACCTAACTCATCCACAGGCGACACATCCACACCCTGCGGCTCGTATGTGTCATAAACTGTCTCGATTGATTCTCGGATTTTCTCGGTATGGTCTTTGTCGGGTTTCCGCTTCAACTCGAAGTAATCCATCCATTTTTGAGACCACTCTTCGAGGTCGGCTTCGATGAGTTTCAGAGCCTCCTCGTTGGACGGCTCGTAATACCCCCTTGCTCGTCGCTCTATATCGATACCTCTGAGTTGTCCTGTAAACGGGTTAACAGTCGCATTAAGACGCTCTCGAACCTTATCTGCGTAATTGGACAGAGTTCGCTCTCCTACATCTGTATACTTGGTTACTTCGTTGTCAACGACAGCATCGATAAGTCCCGTATGATATACATCATCTAATTGGTCTCGTAGCAGGATTAACGCCAGCGGGACTGCTACCTTATCCGTTGCTGGGATTGTTAAATCATCAGGGATTTTGGCGGCATCAATGTCAGCATTATAGTTGCTGTGTAGTCGGTCTACCCAATCTGACTGCGTACCTGTGGATTTATCCACATACGCCTCTGCCTGTAATTCGAGAACCATCACATAGTCATAAATGGCTTTACTGAGGTACTGCCCGATTTTACGCTGTGAGTACACTCTACGAGCCTCTGCTCGGAACCTGTCTGCGAGGTCTTCTGGGCATCTGAAAGAGATTTCACTCGTCTCTCCACGAGTGTACGAATGAGGGTCGAGACGGTCTTCGGGAACATACTTAGAAGTTAATCTATGTTGGAGTACCTGTTGCGTTGGTGTTGGGTTAACTTTGAACCTGATGACATCAATCAGAACAGCCTGCTTATACCCTCTACCGCCGTAATACTGCTCCGAATAGTTTACTAACGCTTCATACGATTCGTTCGAAATGGAATATCCTAAGTGTTCCATATGTCAGTAAACGGATACCAACCTTATAAGTTTTACTGCGATATGTAAGCGAAGAAAAAGAGAAAATACCCGTCAAACCATATATACGGAGTATATAGCACCACGCCCACCTAAAGCGGAGATATTTTTCGAGTTATTATTCTGAGATGCCTCATTTCTGAGAGTAAGCGAGCAGGGACGGAGAAACACCACTCTCATTTTCAGATGTTCCGATTTCAGGAGTTTCAGGCGTTTGTCTCGCCGCTCTCACTGGAGTTAAGAGAGATTGCGGAGGGTCTCCCGAACCTTCCACTCACATAATGAAGTCAAAAGGAACTATACTATACTACTATACTATAATATGTAAGTTGTTTGTTGTTGTTGTTGTTGTTTGTTGTTTATTTTTCTTAGTGAGTTACTCGCCGAAACTCTGAAACCTCTAAAATCGGTGCCTCTCAGAAAATCACCCCCTATTCATCGTCTTCGCTCTAAGGCTCTCAGAAATAACCCCGTGAAGAATAATAACTCGAAAAATATCTCCGCTTCCGTTCAACCACTGAACAAATTTAGATGGCTCTGGGTGTGTGAGTGTACCCGAGTTAACCGTCAGAAAGACCCATACTGTACAAAATGCGGGACTGAACAGCCTACAACTTCCTGAGTACTTCAGAGTTCGGGTCGAAGGTCTTCGGTCTCGCCTGTTCGTTCTGAATCTTTCTCGTTTCTTCTTTCAACCCGACATAGTGAGATGTAACTTCGACTGAGTGATGTCCCATAAGTTTTCTCAGTATTTCCAGATTCATACCTGCGGCGGCTCGATGGGTCGCATATGCGTGTCGGAAGTGATGAGCGGTAGGGTAATGTAAATCTCTTCCAGCGGCGTCCTCTCCGTACACCTCGCCGACTCCTGAACGGTCTGATACACGGCGTACTATCGTATTGATATAGTTCGGCTGTACCTGTTCAGAGTTCTGTGTAACCACCAAATACGGGCTATTTTGAGCCGTCTTATACGCATCTCGTCCTCCGTAGTCCAGCCACTCCCTCAACACAGGTTTAATTTCGGACGAGTATGGAATTTTGCGAACTCCATCCGACTTTTTGTTTCGTACTTTAATTAGGTCTTTATCCCTGTCTATCCGTTGAAGAGTGAGTTCAGAGAGTTCGGCTGTACGAACTCCAGTCTCCCAGAGCATCCGTATGATTAGTTCTTCTCTGGTGGTCTCACAGGCTTCCACGATAACGACATACTCAGGAACCTCTACCCATTGTGTTTCTTCTCCTTTGTATTTCTCTGATAAACTCTCGGTGTTGTATTTGTGGTCTCGCAGTACCTCTGCTAAGTCTTCCTTGTCTGATTCGTTGAAGAAGTGGGCGAGGTTATCCGAGTGTTGTTTTATCGTGGTATCGTTGAGGTTACGCTCTTCCCGTAGGTATTCAACTAAATCGTACATATCCACGCTTTCGAGGTCTCTCCAGCCGTCTGCGTGGTCGTACCATTCTGTGAATTCGCCGAGAATATGGAACGCCTGTCGGTAGTTGGCTTCGGTGTTAGCGTTTCCTTCGTTTTTACTTTTAACTTCCTTTACGAATTCTCGGAGGTCAGGGTCTCGAAGCCGCTTTTTCTCACTCATTTAGTTCCTCTTTTATTTCTACCGTCTGTCGTCGGTTCGCTTCAGCGATAGCCTCAAAAGACAACTCTCGCATTTCTCCTGCTGGAACCTGCTCTTCCTCAACTCGCTCTCCTATCTCTTTGACATCCTCTATAATATTCATTACTTTTCCGAACTCACTCCGCATCGTGCTGATTATCTCCTTCTGCTCTTTGGTCAGTTCGCCGTCGTCTTTCTCGTTCTCTCTGGCGATAAACTCAGTCACCGAACGACGCACGAGTTCCGCTTTTGTGTTGACTTTTGGGTTCTCTTCGACAAATGATTCCCAGTTCTCGTTTGTTCCGAGGTCGAGGCGAATGGTGAACCGTAGTTCATTGTTCTCGTCTTCTCCTTCATCGTCTCCGTCGTCTGGCATATGGTACTGTATTGTGGTACTATTCTAATAAGTCTGTGCGTACAAAGTTCGCACTGAGTAGCGTATTACTGGGGCAAGTGAGCGCGTCCCGGGGTGGCCCCACCCCACGGACAGTCCGGACGCCGCCGATCGGTCTCCCCCGACCGAACCCCTCAGTTCGAGGGGGGTCGAAACCGCCGTTTTTTGAGCGAGCGTCCCCTCGCGACGAGTATGGTCGCAGACGACGGTCCGGCCGACGCCGACGCGGTCGACGACGCCGAGGACGTCGACGCCGCCGAGCTGCTGGAACGGTCCGGGTTCGACGCCGACGAGAGCGTCCTCACCGACCGGCAGGCGGAGGTGCTCGCGCTCCGCGAGCGGGGGCTCCGCCAGTCCGACATCGCCGACCGGCTCGGCACGTCGCGCGCGAACGTCTCCAGCGTCGAGGCCAGCGCCCGCGACAACGTCGAGCGGGCCCGCGAGACGGTCGCGTTCGCGGAGGCGCTCGCGGCGCCGGTCCGCGTGAAGATCGAGCCCGGCACGGACCTGTACGACGCCCCGAAGCGCGTGTACGACGCCTGCGACGACGCGGGCGTGAAGGTGAACCAGACCGCGCCGGATCTGATGAAGACGATCGGCGACCGCGCCGGCGACGCGGTCCACGGCCGCGAGGTGCGCAGCCGGCTGTTCGTCACCGTCGACGCGAACGGACAGATCCGGGTGCGACACCCGTGAGCGCCGGCGGGCGCCGCAGTCTCCGAATTCCGACTCTCGCTCCGCCGGCCGCTCCGCGGCCCCCGGATCCCGCCGCTCACTTCTCCAGCCGCTCCGCGACCCCGACGATCGTCGCGCCCGCGGTGACGGTCCCCTCGCGGGCGATCGAGTAGACGATCCCGTCGCGGTCGGCGGTCGCGGTCTGCAGCGGCTCGAACGTCGTCGGGTCGTGGACGACCCCGAGCCGCTCGCCCTCCGCGACCTCGTCGCCGACGGCGAGGTCGCGCTCCGGGGTGAACAGCCCCGATTCGGCGGCGTTCACGCGCCCGAGGTGGTTCCGCGCGACGGTGCCGTCCCACGACTCGGGCTCGCCGGGGAGCAGTCCCTCGCGACGGAGGACGCCGAGGGTCCCTTTTAATCCGTCCTCAACCGCCTCGGGGACGACCTCGCGGCTGTGCGCGAGCTCCGGCGTGATCGCGGGAATACGCTCCCGAGTGGCGGCGACGCGGAGCTTGCCGGCGAAGCCGCGTTCGCTCCACTCCGCGTCGGCCTCGTCGCCCGCCGCCTCCGCGAGCAGGAGGTCGGTCCCGAACGCCTCCGCGAGCGACCGGCACTCCTCGTCGCCGCGCATATAGACGGTGTGAGTGAGCATCGCCGGCGACCCGGTGTGGAGGTCGACGATCGAGTCGGCCGCGCTCGCGAACCGCCAGAGGCGGCCCGCCATGCGCTCGTGGAGCGTCCCCCCGTCGTCGCCGGGCCAGCAGCGGTTCATGTTCGAGTGGGTCGCGTCGAGCGACTCCGGCGTCGTGTACGAGACCCGGTCGAACGTGAGCGGGTCGGCGACGGGGACCGTCACGAGGGTGCCGCCGAGGTCGGCCGCGTCCGCGGTCGTCGGATCCCCGCCCGTCAGCCGCTCGTGGAGCCGACGGAGGACCGCGGTCCCGTTCACCTCGCGGCCGTGCTGGGCGGCCTGCGCGTAGACGACGGGGCCGCCGTCCGCCGGAACGTCGAGTTCGGGCCCGTCCGGCCCCTCCGCGAGGCCTCCCTCGCCGTAGACGTGGACGGTCGTGCGGACCGGGACGCCCGAGGGGAGCCTCGCGAGGACGAGTTCGCTGGCGTCGTGCATACCGGAGGGTCGGGCCTGAAGCGCTTATAAATCGGGGGCGCCGGGCGGCGTCGGCCGTCCCGCCGGGCGGCCCGCTCGACCGCGGACGCTAAGTCGGTGGGTCGACGAGACGGAGCCGAGATGCGGGTCACGCTCCTCGGCACCGGCGACACGACGGGGACGCCGACCGTCGGCTGCGACTGCGACACCTGCGCCGCGGCCCGCGAGCGGGGAGTGTCGCGCTCGCGGTTCTCCGTCCACGTCGCCAACGAGCGCACCGGCGAGTCGCTGCTCGTCGACTTCAGCCCGGACTTCAGACAGCAGTTCCTCGACGCCGACGTTCCCCTCCCCGACGCCGGGGTCGTGACGCACATCCACTTCGACCACCTCGACGGGCTCGGCAACGTCTACCGGCTGGTCGACGGGCTCCCGGTCCACGCGCCGAACGAGACCGACCCCGCCACAGACGAGAGCGTCGCCGAGACGATCCGCGCGAAGTACGACTACCTGGAGGACCGGATCGGCGTCCACGCCCGCGAGCCGTTCGAGCCCTTCGAGACCTGCGGGCTCGAGATCCGGTTCGTCCCCGTCGACCACCCGCCCCTCCTCTGTTACGGCGTCGTCATCGAGGACCCGGAGACGGGCGCGACGCTCTCGCTGACCGGCGACACGAGCTACGACGTGCCCGAGCGCTCCCGCGAGGCGCTCGCCGGGGCCGACCTCCTCTTGGCCGACGCCATCGTCCCCGCCTCGCTCTGCGAGCACCACCCGATGGGCGGGCGCCACGAGGGGCCCGACGGCGTCCCGCGCACGTTCGGCACGAAGCACATGACCCGGGAGGGGGCGCTCGCGCTCGCCGACGAGCTTGACGCCGACCGCACTCGGCTCGTCCACGTCGCGCACTACTACCCGCCGGACGAGGCGTTCGCGGAGCCGCTCGCGGTCGACGGTGAAGTGTACGAGCTATAGCGTCCCGGTTACACCGATCGTCCGCCTCCGAACGACCGCGAGCCCACCGATCGACAGCAGTCCGAGCAGCGCGCCGACGGCGAGCGTCGGGAACGCGAGGGAGTACCCCGACCGGTCGAGGACGAGTCCGAAGACGACGGGCGAGATCACGGTCGTCGTGAACCCGACCAGCGACTGAACGGAGAGGGCGGTTCCGACGTGCGCGTCGTCGACGACTTCCGTCACCATCGTCGATGTCGGCGCGCTGTCCATCGTTATGACGACGCCGTACGCGAGGACGATCGGGACGAGCGCGACGATCGGAAGATCCCCGAGCAATCCGAAGACGAGGCTCAGCGACGCGCTCGCCGTCAGTCCGATCGCGATCGTCCGCGGGCGTCCGATCCGATCGCTGAGCCAGCCGCCGGTCAGGTTTCCGACGCTGCCGAGCGCGATCATCGAGCCGACGACGAACCCCGGAAGCAGCGCCGACCCGGTGGCTGCGAACGCGGGTGCCGCCACGAGGAACGCCAAGAGCCAGTTCCGCGCGCCGAACAGCTCCCAGTTGTGCCAGGCGTAGACGCTGACCGTCAACAGGTACTCGCGGTTCCCCAACACCGAGCGATCGAACCCTGCACCGCCGCCCTCCGCCCGGTCGGGGTGATCGCGGGTCAATCCGAGCATGAACGGCGGCACGAACAGCGCACCGGCGCTCGTGGAAGCGATCGCGAGCCGCCAACTGACCGCGTCGGCGATCGCGGTCGAGAACACGAACGAGAGCCCGGACCCGAGCGAGAACGCGCCGATGTACAGCCCGAGCGCCCGGCCGCGCGCCGATTCGGGGAACCAATCCGTGACGAACCGCATCCCCGGGACGTAGACGCCGGCCATGAACAGGCCGGAGCAGAATCGAAGCCCCGTCCCCGCGACGAACCCGTCCGCGACGCCGGCGAACAGGAGGCTCGGACCTCCGGCCCCGGCCGCTCCGACCGCGATCACCCACCGAGGCGAGTAGCGGTCCGCCAACCAGCCCGCGGGGACGATCGCCACGAGATAGCCCGCCTGGAACGCCCCGAAAATGATCCCGGCTTCGGTCCCCGAGAGACCCCACTCGTCGACGACGGACGGCAGGACGGCGGAGTAGTTGAACCAGACGAGGACCGAAAAGAACAGCGACGCCGCGGTCACGACGAGCACCCGGCGGCGTTCACGCATCCGTGTGAGGTCCTCCTCGACGGCGGCGATGGTTCTTTGGGTTCCGGCGATCGGTCTCCGCCCCGAGTGTGCGAACCGGAGTAGCGTCGACGGGCTGTACCCTTTTGCCTCGGTAGCACGTAGCCCGATCGAGATGGGAACGGGGCTCGGCATCCGTGGGGCGCTCCGCGAGGCCGTCGACCGCCTCGAGCCCCCGCCGCGCGCGGTCGACTGGTCGCTGTTCGCGTTCGTCGCCGCGGAGGTCGTCACCGGGCTCGTCTCCTTCACCGTCGGCGTCCCCGAGGGGTGGCCCCTCTTTTGGCTCCACCGCTCGCTCGGGTTCGCCATCGTCGTCCTGCTCGCGTGGAAGCTCGCGCGCGTCCGGGGCCGGCTCACGGACCCGAGCCTGTGGCGCCGGTCGACGGCGCTGTCGGTCCTGACGCTCGTCGCCGCCCTGGGAGCCCTTTCGACCGGGATCGTCTGGGTCTTCGGGCTCGACGTGCGGCTCTCCTACTGGACGCTCCTCTCGGTCCACGTCGGGTTCGGACTGGTCCTGCTCCCGCTGGTGGCCGCGCACGCGACGACCCGGTTCCGGCTCCCGCGGCGGGTCGACTTCGAGCGCCGACGGACCGCGGTGCGGTACACGGTCCTGCTGGCCGCCGGCGCGGCGACCTATCGGCTCCAGCAGGGCGTCAACGACCTCCTCGACACGGCCGGCGCGGACCGGCGGTTTACCGGGTCACAGCCCCGCGAGGGCGAGGGGAACGGCGCGTTCCCGGTCACCTCGTGGGTCGCCGACGACCCCGACCCGATCGACCGAAAGGCGTACCGGCTGCGGGTCGAGGGGCTCGTGAGCGACCCCGTCGAACTGACCGCCGACGAGGTCGCGGCCGGCCACGAGACGGCGGCCCTGCTCGACTGCACGAGCGGCTGGTACACGGTGCAGGAGTGGGGCGGGATCCGCGTCGGCGACCTGCTCGACGCGGCCGGGGGGTCGGAGGCGGCCGGCGGCTTCGGGGACGCCGGCGACTCGGACCGCGAGCCGGCCTACGTCCGGTTCACGTCAGTGACGGGGTACCGCTGGAGCCTCCCGCTCGACGAGGCCGAGGACGCCCTGCTCGCCACCCACGTCGGCGGCGAGCGATTGTCCCACGGCCACGGCGCGCCCGCCCGGCTCGTCGCTCCCGATCGGAGGGGGTTCCAGTGGGTGAAGTGGGTGACGCGCGTGGAGGTGCGGGCGGAGTACGACCTCGGGCAGTGGGTGGTGACGCTGGTGAGCGGGTTCGAGTAGCCGGCTCTCCGGCGGCTCGAGTGGAGGACCGACTACTCGTACTCGCTGCCGACGACCTCGCGGATGCGCTCGGCGGTCACCGGGCCGACGCCTTCGACCTCCAGCAGGTCGTCCTCGGGCGCGGTCATGACGGCCTCGACGGTGCCGAAGTGTTCGAGCAGGGTCCGGGCCGTGACCGGGCCGATGTCGGCGATGGCGGAGACGACGTACTCCTGCTGTTCCGCGCGGGTCTTCGTCGTCTTCTCCCCGTGGACGCTCACCTCGCGGTCGCGCGTCTCCTGCTCCCGCTTGGCGATGGTCGCGAGGAGTTCCGTGGTGTCTCCCTCGTCCTCGGTCCGGAGGACGCTCACGTCGAAGTCGACCGCGAGCGACGCGAGCGCGCCGCGGATCGCGTTGGGGTCGATGTCGCGCTGGCCGTAGAGGTTCGTCCCCTCGACGACCATCACGGGGCGGGCGTACGCCCGCGAGAGCTCGCCGACCTGCTCGAACATCGAGCGGTCGGCGTCGAGCATCGAGTCGACGAAGTCGGCCGCCGACTTGCGCTCGACGGCGACCCGGTCGGAGAGCACGTAGTCGCCGACCGCGAGCGTCTCCAGCCGGGTGACGAGCCCGTCGCGGGTCGAGAGGTTCTTCGCGATGGAGGAGTCGAGCTCGCGCTGGTCGACGACGACCTCGACACCGTCGTCGACGCCGGCGGTCGCGACGACGCCGTCGTCGTCGCCGTCGGCTTCCGCGTCGCTCTCGTCGTCCGTCTCGTCTCCGCCCGCGCGCGCCTCCGCCGCGAAGTCGGTCAGTCCGGCGTCGTCGTTACTACCGTCGGCGGGGTCGTCGCTCCCGTCACCGCCGTCGTTGGCGTCGCCGGCGTTCCCGTCGGGCTCCGGCTCGGCATCGCGCTCGGCGGACCCCCCGGCGAACGCGTCGAGGCCGGCCTGCCCGTCGTCGCCCACGGTCTCCTCGATGTCGTCGGTGGCCTCCTTCAGCTCGGCGAGCTGACTGGCCATCTTTTTTTCGCGCCGCCGCGAGATCCAGAAGAACGCCTCGTCGCGGGTGTCCTCGGCCATCAGGACGACCACCTTCCCCTCCGCCTGCCGGCCGGTCCGCCCCTTGCGCTGGATCGAGCGGATCGCGGTGGGGACCGGCTCGTAGAAGCAGACCAGGTCGACCTCGGGGACGTCGAGCCCCTCCTCGGCGACGCTCGTGGAGACCAGCACCTCGAACTCGCCGGCCTTGAAATCGTCGAGGGTCTCCTGCTGCTGTTTCTGGGTCATCCCGTCGGAGCCCTCCTTGTCGCCCTGCCCGACGAACTTCCGGACGTCGAAGCTCGCGGAGAGGAACTCCACGAGCGCCTCCGCGGTGTCGCGGGACTCCGTGAACAGGATGGCGCGCTCGCCCTCGTTGATCCCGAGGGTTTCGGCCAAGAGGATCCGGGCCTTCGAGAACTTCGGGTGGAGCCCGTCGAACGCCTCCGCCTTCCGCATCGCCTCCCGCACCTTGGGGTCGGCGACCATCCGCTGGCTCGCCTTCGACGCCCCCGAGGAGCGGGCGGCCTCGCGCTGCCGTTCGAAGTAGCGCCGGACGGACTCGACCGACTGCGTCTCGACCAGCTCGGTCGCGCGTCTGAGCTTCATCACCTCGGCGTGGGTGCTCATCCCCTTGTACCCGTCCGACTGGTCGTTGTCCATCATCTGCTTCAGCTGTCCGCGCATCTTGTTGAGGTCCTTCTGCGAGAGGTCCGGGTTCGTCGTGTTGGTCACGCCGAGCGACTTGAGCTTCTCCAGTCGGTCGGTGATCACCTCGTTGAGCGCGTCGCGGATTTCGAGGACCTCGTCCGGGAGCGTCACCTGCTCCCACTGTACGTCGGTGTCGTGGGTGTACTCGTCGACGTCGGCGTCCGCCTCGGTCATCACCTCGACGTTCGAGAGCCCGAGGTTTTCACAGACCGTCTCGATCTCCTCGGTGTCGCCGCCGGGCGAGGCCGACATCCCGGTGACGAGCGGGTCGGCCGCGTCGGCGTGGTACCGCTCCGCGATGTAGACGTACGCGTAGTCGCCGGTCGCGCGGTGGCACTCGTCGAAGGTGAGGTGAGTCACGTCCCGCAGCGAGATCCGGTTGCCGACCAGGTCGTTCTCGACGACCTGCGGGGTCGCGATCACGATCCGGGCGTCGTTCCAGAGCGCGGCGCGGTCGTCCGGTTTCACGTCCCCGGTGAAGACGACGATCTCGTCGTCCGGGACCGAGAGAGCCTCGCGGTAGAAGTCGGCGTGCTGCTGAACGAGGGGTTTGGTGGGGGCCAAGAAGAGCGCCTTCCCGCCGACCTCGTAGAGGCGCTCGGCGGTGACGAGCAGGCTGACCGTGGTCTTGCCGAGGCCGGTCGGGAGACAGACGAGGGTGTGGTCGCGGGCCGCGGACTCCGCCAACTGGAGCTGGTAGCGGCGCTCCTGGAGGAAGTCGTCGACGAGCAGGGGTCTGTCGATGCCGGCGGCCTCGGTCGCCATCGGCGACGCTTCGCCGCCGTCGGCCTAAAGCCTTCGCGAAGCGGGGTGAAAGTTATCGTTCGGCGGAGCGCTCCTCTCGGTGCTCCTCGGGTACGTCCTCGTCGACCAGCTCCGCCCACTCCGCGAGCCGGTCTCCGGATGGTGTTTGCGCGCTCATCAGGGGACGGATCTCCGTGGTACGTCTTAACAGTTACTCCTATTTTACACGGTTTCACATCGGTCCGGCGCCGTCGAGGCGCGCGGCCGACGACGGCGCGAGAGGGTCGACCGCGACTCGCACCCCTTTTACCGTTCACGCGCGTCCGGCCGGCATGAGCAAACTCGACGAGTTCCTCGCCGGCGAGCGGCTCGACGACGTCGTCTTCTACCTGAGCGACGCGTACCTCGACGACGACTCCCGGCTCCGCAACGTCGGCACCGAGACGGGCGAGGGCGTGCGGCTGATCCTCGACGGCGAGACCGGCCGGTCGGCGTTCGAGGCCGGCACGGGGATGGGCGCGATGGAGTTCGCGAAGACCGCGATGGGCGCCGAGGGGACGATCGCCCGGTCGCTCGACGGCGGGGAGTGCCCCTTCGCGGACGACGCACCCGACGAGGACCACGACGTCAGCTTCGTCTTCGCGTTCGCGGAGGCGCAGAACGAGGAGGTCGGCGGGCTCTACGCCGAGGGCGACGTGGTCCACGCGTACGCTCACTGCGCCTGCGGCGAGAGCTACTCGCACAAGTGGATCGTCGGCGACCGCGACGAGTAAGAGTCGGAGACCACAGCGGGCCTGGTCTTATCCCTGCTCGGGCGCGTCCTCCTCCGGCACCGACCCCTCCACGAGCGACTGGTCGGCGTACCGCTCCCGGAGGTCCTTCTTCGAGAACTTCCCGGTGGCGGTCTTCGGCACCTCGTCGATGAACTCCACCGCGTCGGGAACCCACCACTTCGGGTACTCGTCGCGGAGTCCGGACTCGATCTCCTCGACTAAGGCCTCGCGGTCGACGCCGTCGGCCGCGACGACGAACGCGACCGGGCGCTCCTGCCAGCGCTCGTGGGGGACGCCGATGACGGTCGCCTCGCTCACGCCGTCGTACGCCATGATCGCGTTCTCCAGCTCGACGCTGGAGATCCACTCGCCGCCCGACTTGATCACGTCTTTCGTGCGGTCGACGAGCTTGAGGTAGCCGTCCTCGTCGACGGTGACCACGTCGCCGGTCTTCAGCCAGCCGTCGACGAACTCCTCCTCGCTGGCCTCGGGCCGGGCGAAGTACTCCTTGGTGACCCACGGGCCCCGGACCCGGAGCTCGCCGAAGTCCTCGCCGTTCCACGGCACCTCCTCGCCGTCCTCGTCGATCACCTCGAACTCCAGCCCGGGGGCGACGAGCCCCTGTTTCGACCGCTTGTCGACCTGCGTCTCGTAGTCGGCGTCACGCAGGTCGTCGGTGAGGTGAGAGACGGTGCCGATCGGCGACATCTCGGTCATCCCCCACGCGTGGAGCACCTCGACGTCCCGGTCGTCGTACCACTCGATCAGCGCCCGCGGAGCGGCCGCGCCGCCGACGATCACGGTGTCGAGCGTCGAGAGGTCGACGTCGTTCCCCTCGGCGATGTACTCCCGGAGCCCGAGCCAGACGGTCGGGACCCCCGCCGAGATGGTCACGCCCTCTTCCTCGATCAGCGCCGCGAGGTCGGCCGGACTCGGCGACGGGCCGGGGTAGACGTGTTTCGCGCCCGCCGCGGTCGCGGTGAACGGCATCCCCCACGCGTTGACGTGGAACATGGGAACGACCGGCATCACCACGTCGGAGTCCTCCATCGGGATCCCCTGCGGCGTCTGCGAGGCCATCGTGTGGCTCCACAGCATCGACTGCGTGTACTCGACGCCCTTCGGCTTCCCCGTCGTCCCGGAGGTGTAACAGAGCCCGGCCGGCTGGTCGCTCGGGAGTTCGGGCCAGTCGTACTCGGTCGGCTGGTCCGCGACGAACTCCTCGTAGGGCGTGGCGTCGAGCTCGTCGATCTCGGACGAGCCCATCACGACGAAGTCGACGTCGGCGAACTCCTCGGCGCCCTCGGCCGCCGCCGCGAGCTTCGGAGCCAGCGACGGGTCGACGAAGATTATCTCGTCGTCGGCGTCGTCGACGATGTACCGGATGTGCTCGTCCGGCAGCAGGGGGTTGATCGTGTGGAGCTGCGCGCCGGTGTTCGGGACGCCGAAGTACGTCTCGAAGTGACGCGTGTGGTTCCAGCAGAACGTCGCGATCCGGTCGCCGCGCTCGATCCCGCGGTCGTCGAGCGCGTTCGCGAGCCGGGCGGTGCGGTCGGCGTACTCGGCGTACGTGTGTCGCGTGCGGCCCTCGTGGGTCCGGGAGACGATCTCCGTGTCGGGGTACAGTCGTTCGGCGCGCCACAGGAACGGTCGGAGCGTCTGCGAGTGTCCACCGGGCATACCTTACACACCATGGCGTCGAGAACTATGAACATTGCCATGATTGATGGTGATGGATCGGCGGCGTGAGGGGCTCGGCCGATCGTGTATGAAAGCTGGTCGCAGATCAGCGGCGAACGCCGCCAAAAACCCGTCCGTTCGCTTATAAGCAGTTGCTGATGGAACGACGGAGAACACCGCCAAAGCCCCGCTCCGCACGGCACCTCACGCCTCCCCAGCCTCGTCGCTGGCACCCTCTGCTTCGCTTCGGGAGCCAGCGACTCCCTCGCACGCGCTCCTCGTGGCCGCCCTTGGCGGCCACTCGGAGGCGCGCGCCGACCGCACGATAGTATATAAAAAAAAGTCCGCTATCCCCGAAAGAGGCTCGCGTGCACCGGCGCGTGGTCGGACTCGGGACGCGCGGACTCGTCGCCCTCGCCGCCGTCGTCGGAGACGGCCCGGCCCTCGACGCCCTCCGCGAGGAAGTCGCGGAGCGGCGGGCCGACGTGCTCGGGCTCGACGAGGAAGGCGTCGTGGCCGTGGTCGGAGTCGATCACGTGGTGGGCGACGGGGACGTCGCGGTCGCGGAAGGCGGTCGCGAGCGACGCGGACTGCTCGACGGTGAAGTGCCAGTCGGCGGTGAAGCTCATCAGCAGCGCCTCGCCCTCGAAGGCGGCGAGGGCGTCGGCGTCGGTACCGTGGCCGGCGGAGAGGTCGTACTCGTCCATCGCGCGCGTGAGGTAGAGGTAGCTGTTGGCGTCGAAGCGCTCGCTGAACCCCTCGGCCTGGTAGTCGAGGTACGACTCCACCTCTCGGTACGGGAAGAAGGCCGCCGTCGGCTCCGGCGGCAGCCCGAGGTCGCCCTCCTCGCGGGTCAGCGAGTCGCGGCCCGCGGAGCGGCGGCCGAACTTGCGCTCCATCGACGCCTTCGAGAGGTACATGATGTGGCCGATCTGGCGGGCCAGGGCGAGCCCCTCGTCGGGCGAGGGGCGGTCCTCGCCGTAGTAGTCGCCGCCGTTCCAGTTGGGGTCCGCGCGGATCGCGCGGCGGGCGACCGCGTCGAGCGCGAGGCATTGCGCGTCGAGCCGCCCGGCGGTCGCGATGGGGACGATCCGATCGACGTCGTCCGGGTAGCGCTTCGCCCACTCCAGGACGTTCATCCCGCCGACGCTCCCGCCGACGACGGCGCGCAGGCGTCCCACGCCGAGCTCGTCGAGCAGGCGGCGCTGAGCGCGCGCCCAGTCTTCGACCTGCACCGGCGGGAACGCGGTCCCCCACCGGTCGTGGTCGGGCTCGTCGGGGAGGTCGAGGTCGGCGGGGCGCTCGCTCGCCGGGCCGGTCGTGCCGTAACAGGAGCCGGGGACGTTCGCGCAGACGACGAAGTACTCCGTCGTGTCGATCGCCTTCCCCGGGCCGACGATGTCGTCCCACCACGCGCGGGCCTGTCCCGCCTGCCCGGCGTCCCGCTCGGGGGACGGCGAGCGCGCGACGTTCTGGCTCCCGGTGAGCGCGTGGCAGACTAACACGACGTTGTCGCCGTCGAACTCGCCGTGCGTCTCGTAGGCGACCTCCAGGTCGGGGACCGACTGACCGCACTCGAAGACGAACTCGCCGAGCGAGACGGTCCCCTCCTCCGAGGGCGTCGCGCTCATCTCACTTCCCCCCGGCCGCGCGCTCGCCCGCCGACAGCCCGCGGTCGAGGTCGGCGATCACGTCGTCGGGGTCCTCGATCCCGACGGAGAGCCGGAGCATGTCGGGGAAGACGCCGGCGAGCCGCTGCTGGGTCTCGTCCATCTGCGCGTGCGTGGTGGAGGCGGGGTGGATGACGAGCGTCTTCGCGTCGCCGACGTTGGCGAGGAAGCTCGTCAGCTCGACGGACTCGCACAGCGTCTTCGCGGCCTCGTAGCCGCCGTCGACGCCGAACGTGACCATCCCGCCGAACCCGTCCAGGTACTCGGCGGCGTTGTCGTGGCTCGGGTGGTCCTCGAAGCCGGGGTACGTCACCCAGCCGACCCGGTCGTCGTCGCGGAGGAACTCGGCGACCGTCCGCGCGTTCTCGCAGTGACGGTCCATCCGGAGCGGGAGCGTGTTGAGCCCCTGGATCGTCTGCCACGCGTCGAAGGGGGACTGCTGGCCGCCCGTCGGGCGCACGCCGCGCTGGCGGGCGACGTTGCCGAAGGCGGCGTCGCCGAACCGCTCGACGAAGTCGATCGGGAAGGCGGGCGACTCCCCGTCCAGTTCGTCGTAGTCGGCGTCCGGGTGGTCCCACGGGAACTGCCCGCCGTCGACGACGACGCCGCCGACGGTGGTCCCGTTGCCCGTGATCCACTTCGTCGTCGACTCCCAGGTGATGTCGGCGCCGTGCTCGAACGGCCGACAGAGGTACGGGGTCGCGAACGTGTTGTCGACGACGAGCGGCACCGCGTTGTCGTGGGCGATCTCCGCGAGCCGCTCGAAGTCCGGCGTGACGAGGGAGGGGTTCGCGATCGTCTCCACGTGGACGAACGCGGTGTCCTCGTCGATCACGTCCGCGTACGCCTCGTAGTCGAGCGTGTCGACGAGCCGGGCCTCGACCCCGCGGCGGTCCGCGATGCTGGTGAGGTACGCGGCCGTCCCGCCGTACATCTCGGAGCTGGCGACGACGTTGTCGCCCGCGCTCGCGAGCACGGTCGTTATCGCGTCGAAGGCGGCCATCCCCGAGCCGGTTGCGACCGCGTCCGTCCCGCCGGAGAGGTCGGCGATCCGGTCCTCCAGGGCGCTCACGGTCGGGTTGGAGAGCCGGGAGTAGATGTGACCCTCCGCCCGGAGCGCGTACAGCTCCGCCGCCGTGTCCGCGTCGTCGAAGACGAACGAGGTCGTCTGGTGGATCGGGGTCGCGCGCGACCCGGTCGCCGGGTCGGCCTCGGCGCCGGCGTGGAGACTCCGGGTGTTGAACCCACGTGTCATGTGTGTAGTGCATATATCTGCAAAGGTCTATAACCGTCAGTTACGGCAAGTGATGCCTCGGTCTCCCCCGCCGAGGTGCGCGGCGTCGCTCCGTCTCCCCCGCCGCTTCGTCCGGCCGCGCTCGGCCGTCCCCACCGAAGCGTGAGTTTATCCCCGATCGCGAGCCAACGAGAGGTAATGGCAGTCGCCGACTCACCCGTGCCGGACCTCGCCGGACGCGCGAGCGCCTGCGCCGACCGCCTCCGCGCCGCCGACCGGGTGCTGCTCGCGTCCCACATCGACGCCGACGGGCTGACGAGCGCCGCGGTCGCCTCGTCGGCGCTGGCGCGCGCCGAGATCGACCACGAGGTCGTCTTCGAGAAGCAGCTGGACGCCGAGTCGATCGCGGGGATCGCCGCACGCGAGTTCGACGTGGTGCTGTTCACCGACTTCGGCTCCGGCCAGCTCGACGTGATCGCCGAGCACGAGGACCGCGGGGACTTCGTCCCCGTGATCGCCGACCACCACCAGCCGGCCGACCGCGACACGGAGTTCCACCTCAATCCCCTCCTCGAAGGGATAAACGGCGCGAGCGAGCTGTCCGGCGCGGGCGCCAGCTACGTGCTCGCCCGGGCGCTGGAGGGGCCCGACGGCGACAACCGCGACCTCGCCGCGCTCGCGGTCGTCGGCGCGGTCGGGGACATGCAGGACTCCGACGGGGGGCTCGTCGGCGCCAACGAGGCTATCGTCGCCGACGGCGTCGACGCCGGGGTCATCGAGACGCGCACCGATCTCGACCTGTACGGGAGACAGACGCGCCCGCTCCCGAAGCTGCTGGAGTACGCCTCGGACGTGAAGATCCCGGGGATCTCGAACGACGAGGCGGGGGCGATCGCGTTCCTCGGCGACCTCGACGTCGACGTGAAGCGCGACGGCGAGTGGCGCCGGTGGGTCGACCTCGACGGCGCGGAGCGGCAGGTCCTCGCGTCGGCGCTGATGCGCCGCGCCGTCGCCTCCGGCGTCCCCGCCGACCGGATCGAGGCGCTCGTCGGGACCTCCTACACGCTCGTCGACGAGGAGCCCGGCACGGAGCTGCGGGACGTCAGCGAGTTCTCCACCCTGCTCAACGCCACCGCCCGGTACGAGCGCGCCGACGTCGGCCTCGCGGTGTGTCTCGGCGACCGCGGCGACGCACTTGCCGAGGCGCGGCGGCTCCTCCGGACCCACCGCCGGAACCTCTCCGAGGGGCTCCAGTGGGTGAAGACGGAGGGCGTCACCGAGGAGGAGCACCTCCAGTGGTTCGACGCCGGCTCGCGGATCCGCGAGACGATCGTCGGGATCGTCGCCGGGATGGCGATCGGGTCGCCGGCGGTCGACCGCTCGAAGCCCGTGATCGCGTTCGCGGAGGAGAGCGCCGAGGAGCTGAAGGTGTCCTCGCGGGGCTCGCACGCCCTCGTGCGGCGCGGACTCGACCTCTCCGCGGTGATGCGCGAGGCGAGCCGAGCGGTCGGCGGCGACGGCGGGGGCCACGACGTCGCCGCGGGCGCGACGATCCCGAGCGACGAGCGCGACGCGTTCGTCGCCGAGGCGGACCGGCTGGTCGGCGAGCAGCTCTCGTGACCTGACCGCCGAGCGCCGAGGCGCTCACTCCCCGACCGTGCGGCGGACCCAGCCGGACGCGCCGGTCGGCGACGGGTCCGACGGCTCTCGGGTCTGTCTGTTCCCCTCGCCGTCGACCGCGCGGACGACGACCTCGTGGGCGCCGTCGGGGTCGAAGGCGTGGCGCCACTGCCGCCAGACGTCCGCGTCGGGGAGGGGGTCAGAGAGGGAGGCGTCGGTCCACGAGCCGCCGCCGTCGGTCGACACCTCGACCCGCTCGATCCCTCGCGTCCCGGCGTAGGCGTGGCCGGCCAGCTCGATCCGGCCGTCGTCGAGCTCCGTGATCCCCTCGTCCCAGAGCTTGGCGACCGTCTTCACCTCGCCGGTCCCCTCCCAGCCGCGCTCCTCCCAGTAGCCGTCCTCCTCGACGTTCAACAGCTCGATCTCCGAGAGCCACTTCACGTTCGTCTCCCCCCAGTGGCCCGGGATCAGCACCCGGACCGGGTGGCCGTGGCCGGGCGGGAGCTCCGTCCCGTTCATCCCCCACGCGAGGAACCCCTCGGCGAGGACGTCGACCGGGAACTGGACGTAGTAGCCGTCGTCGCCGCGCAGCATCGCGCAGTTGCAGTCGCCCTCGGGGTCGACGGACTCGAGCAGGGGGCGGATCGGCGTCCCCGTCCAGACGGCGTTGTCCAGCTTGCGGCCGTTCAGGCTCTCGCCGACGCACCGCAGCGTCACCGCGCGGTGCTCGACGGGCCGGTCGATCAGCTCGTCGAAGGGTACCGTCCGCTCGGCGCCGGTCTCGCCGGTGAACGTCAGCGACCACTCGGCCGCGGTGACCTCCGGATCGAACTGCGCGATGTCGACGTTGTAGAAGTCGCCGATCGGGCTCACCATACCGAGGAGGTCGTCGCTCTCGACCGCCAGCGAGGTCGACTCGACCTCCTGCAGGCGATCGCTCGCGCCCTCGGACCGCGGGGCGTCGGCGAGCGCCTCGTCGTCCTCCGGCGCGGGCACCCGCCGACCGACGACCGCCGCGACGACGAACCCGAGCGTCCCCGCGGCGACGCCGAGCGTCCGTCGACGCACCGCGTCGACGGTCGTCGTCGGGTCGGCCGCGACCGAGGGTCCGTCTCCGGACGCCGGGTCGGGAGACGATGACGACCGAGTCGACGTTGGGGGGAGCCCGCCGAGCGCGACGACGGCCGCCGCGGGGAGCGCCACGCCCAGCGCACCGGTCGGGTCACCGGTCAGGCCGGCGGCGAGGGGCCACGACGCCAGACCGGTCGTCGCGGCGCCGACCGACGCCCGATCGAGGCGCGCGGAGAGTCGGAGGCCGGCGAGCGCGATCAACCCGAACAGTCCGATCACGGCCGCGAACGCCATGGCGACGTGGATCAGGTGCCCCGCGTCGCCGACGGTCTCGATCACGAAGGTCACGATCGGTCCGGGCGTCAGGTTGACGATGGCCTGATCGACGGGCCGGACGACGAACGCGGGCGACCACCCCGTGACGAGGTACGAGCCGGCGACCCCGGCAGTCCCGGCCGCCGCCGCGAGCAACGCGTTTCGTCGCTCGGTAACGTCTAACATAGTCTACCTCGGGGTTACAGTCACTTGAACCACGTCCTCGGCGGTCGGGTGCCAGCGGCCGTCGTCGACGTCGCGTCAGGCCTCGCCGAGGTCTCGGAACATCGCACGGTAGTCGTCGGAGGACAGCGACTCGCCGAGGTCGTCGATGTCGGCGTCGAGGTCGTCCAGCCGGTCGACGAGCTCGGCGTACGCCTCGTTGCCCTCGCGCTGGGCGGCGGGTTTCTGTGAGCTGAGCACCGCGCGCTTGCTCGCGAGGGCCGCGGCCTCTTGGACGAGGGTGTCGTACTCGCTGCGGGTGAGAAGGGTGTCGATCGCCGCCAGCAGCTTCGAGCGGCTGACGGGCTTGGTGAGGTAGAGGTCGAACCCCATGCCGATGATGTCGAAGTCGGGCTCGACGGCGGTGACCATCGCGACCCGGCAGTCGTAGCCGGCCTCGCGGATGCGTGCGAGCACGTCGTCGCCGCTCCCGTCCGGGAGTCGGCGGTCGAGAAGCACCACGTCGACGCTCGCGTCGACCCGGTCGATCGCCTCCGCGACGGTCTCGGCGAGGTCGACGTCGTACTCCCCCTCGAGGAAGCCGGCGTACAGCGCGGCGATGTCGGGTTCGTCCTCAACGACGAGGACCGAGGGATCGCTCACCGCCGATCACCGCCGGGGTCGACGGGGGGCGCTTCACCAGGCATATACGAACGGGCGGCGTGTCGAGAAATAAAGCTGTCGCCGTCGATTCGGTCGACCGGCCGCGTCGGATCGTCTTTTATATACTCCCGTCGCTAATGGTGGGACGAATGTCAGAACTCGTCTCCACCGGGGTCGAGGGGCTCGACTCGATCCTTACCGGCGGCATCACGGAGCGGTCGACGGTGCTCGTCTCCGGGAACCCCGGGACCGGAAAGAGCATCTTCGGGATTCAGTACCTCTATCACGGCGTCGCGGAACACGGCGAGCGCGGCGTCTACGTCTCCTTCGAGGAAGACGAGGCGGACATCCGCGGCGCCGCGGAGTCGATCGGTCTCGACGGGTTCGGCGACGCCGTCGACGACGGCGACATCGTGATCTTGGACAAGCGGGAGATGCTCCGCGAGACCGACTTCTCGACGGCGGTCGACCGGCTGCTCGACACCATCGAGGACGGCGAGTTCGACCGGCTCGTGCTCGACTCGCTGTCGATGTTCCAGCTCTTCTTCGACGCCGAACAGGAGAAGCGGACGTACCTCCTGAAGTTCTCCGACATCCTCAAGGCGAACGGGCTGACCTCGCTGCTCATCAACGAACAGGGCGCCGTGTTCCCGGACACGGAGGTCGGGCTGGAGAACTTCCTCACGGACGGGAACATCTACTTCATCCAGACGCCGACGGACTCGGGCGTCAACCGGTACGTCTGGGTGGCGAAGATGCGGAAACAGGACATCGACACCGACATCTTCCCGATGGAGATCGGCGAGGGCGGGATCACCGTCCACGAGCGG
Source organism: Halorubrum depositum (assembly GCF_007671725.1). NCBI lineage: Archaea > Methanobacteriati > Methanobacteriota > Halobacteria > Halobacteriales > Haloferacaceae > Halorubrum > Halorubrum depositum. The sequence continues at coordinate 1,267,248 of NZ_VCNM01000001.1, forward strand.
GCCGGCGGGTTCTCGATGATGGGGCGGTCCGACGAGCCGTCGTTCTGATTCGGACCGGGGAGAGACCGCGGGTATCGACGGCGCGAAAGGGGAACGGGGTGGTCGCTGCGGCGCTACTGACTCGACGAGAGGTCGCGCCACACGTCGTCGAGCCGGTTCTTCACCGCGGAGCGCTCTTCGACCTCGATCGTGAGCCCGTCGCGGAAGTCGACCTCGACGCCGTCGACCTTCCGGCGGTACACCTTCACGCGGCGGTGTTCGTCCGAGAGCGGACGGTCGTGGAGCTCGAGCAGGTCAGCCTCCTCGAGCTCGTTGATCCGGCGGTAACACGTCGCGATCGGGACGTCGAGCTCGTCGCTCAGGTCCTGCGCGGACATCGCGTCGCCGGTTGCCGTCAGGATGTCCGTGTTGTACTTGTTACCGAGCACCGTGATCAGGTCGTCCCCCACCATTCACGTTATCGCTGTTGATTTTTGCGGCTTAAAAGGATACCGGTGGTTACGGGCGCCACAGATCCCGGGACGAGCCCGCGACGGTGGCCGTATCGGGTTCTGCGACCCCGCGGTCGCGAAAGGCGATGTTATCGCCGGTGATAGCCGCCACCGTGGGTTTATGTGTCGACTCCGAGCAGGCCGGGTATGGAGCTCATCGAGGGGTTGTATCTCGTGACGACCACCGTGTTGGCGGGCGCGAGCGCGACGCTGGCGGCGTTCGCGGTCGCCGCGTACCGGTCGTCGGGCCGCACCGCGATGGCGTACCTGGCCGTCGGCTTCGGGCTCGTCGTCGTCGCGGCGGTCGCGACGCCCGTCGCCGGTTTCCGGACGTCGTTCGCCAACGCGGAGGCGCTGCTTTTGATCAACACCGGGCTGCTGGCGGCGTCGATGGCGCTCGTCGCGGGGAGTCTCGCCGTCTACGAGCCCGGGACGCAGGAGTTCGTGATTCCTGAGTCCGAACTCGCGCGGATCCAAGACCGGTAGCGGCCCTAGAAGGCGCGAAGCGCGGAGCGGGAAGAGGGTTCGTCTCGGCGAATTTTCACGGTTCAAACGCGACGTCCGCCGGTCAGGCTCGACTCTCGATCGACAGTCGCGTCGACAGTCGATCGCCCGGTGTCTGCGCGCCCGTGCATCGACGCCCGGATTATCTGGTCCGATAACCGAGGCGACATATCGTTGATAATTGTAGGAATTATATACTCGTAAATATCTCTATAATCGCATGACTGCAGCGTTTTATCAGGTCGAATAATCGGCACGGAGTCTTTAATAGGGAAATTCCGCACTCAACTGATAACGCCCGCCGGGCAGGCCGGGGGCCAACGCAACACACAATGTTCGAAACCATACTGGACGAGGAAGAGCGCGGTCAAGTGGGGATCGGGACCCTCATCGTGTTCATCGCGATGGTGCTGGTGGCGGCGATCGCCGCCGGCGTCCTGATCAACACGGCCGGCTTCCTCCAGACGCAGGCGGAGGCGACGGGCGAAGAGAGTACATCACAGGTGAGCGACCGGCTACAGGTCGTGAGCCAGTCCGGCATCGTCAACAGCAGCGGCGATCAGATCAACGTCACAGACATTGATTTCGTCGTCGCGAAGGCTCCGGGTGCGGGCAGCATCGATCTCAACCAGACGAGCGTCGAACTCATCGGTGCGAACGGGCAGGAGACGTTCCAGCTCGACGAGATCGGCTCCGAAAACGTCGAGATCTTCACGAGCCCGGACCAGGACACCGTCGTCCTGACGGACAGCAGTGACCGGGCGGAGGTCAGCGTCGACCTCGACGACCAGGTCACGTACGGGAACCTCTCCACCGGCGACCGGCTGTCGGTGACGTTCACGACGGCGTCCGGCGCGACGACGACGACGGAGATTCGCGTGCCGACGACGCTGACGAAGGACCAGACCTCGGTGAGGCTGTAACAATGTTCGAATTTATCAACAACAACGACGAACGCGGCCAAGTTGGTATCGGCACGCTCATCGTGTTCATCGCGATGGTGCTCGTCGCTGCCATCGCCGCCGGTGTGCTGATCAACACCGCCGGCTTCCTGCAATCGCAGGCTGAGGCGACCGGGCAAGAAAGTACGGACCTCGTCTCCGAGCGCATCGACGTCACGAGCACGGTCGGCATCGTGAACGAGACTGACGGTGCCTCGACCGGCGATCTACAGGAGATCCGCGTGGGCGTCGCCGGCGCGGCCGGCTCCAACCAGATCGACTTGAGCTCCGCGACCATACAGGCGGTCGGCCCGAACGGGCAGCGGAACCTGATCTTCACCGACACGAACGTGACCGGTGACTCCGGGACCCCACTGAGCGACCTCTCCGAGGGGTCAAAGATCAGTGCGATACCCGACGGCACGTTCGCGGTCCAGAACTCTTCCGGTAACTTCGTCAACGCGAGCGAAGCAGTCCTGAATGACGAGGAGCGGTTCACCGTCGTGTTCAACCCCGAGACGGAGCCGTTCGGTACCGGTGCAGGGAACGGCGTGTACTTCGGTGAAGGCGACACCTCGTCGCTCGACATCGTCTCGCCCTCGGGCGCGACGACCTCCGTTGAACTCCGTGCCCCCGACCTCTTCAACGAGGACGGCGAAGCGGTCCGGCTCTAACGAGCCTCGAACAGCCCCCTAACTAGCGTCCCGGCGGATCCCTCCGCCCGGAACACCTATTTTCTCGCACCACGACGGCTACTCCATGAGTGACTACGACGCACCGGCGTCCGACCCGGACGCGCCGCCCGCGGACCCCGACGAGCTCGACTTCACCGACGACGAGAGCGTCGTCGAGATCGGGGAAGGGAGGTACGTCGTCGGGACGAACGGCAGGCCCAACGTCGGTCGATCGCGGCCGCAGCGGCGACCCGCCGACGAGTCCGGGTTCACCGCCGCGGACCCCGCGAGCCCCGCGGAGCGCCGCCCGCCGGGCGCGGACCCGCAGGCGAACGCCGCCGGTCCGGGCGTCGCGGATCCCGGTGCGACCGAGGGAGATCGCGGCGCTCGCGGCGACGTCGGCGTCGACCGACAGGCGGTGAGCCGGTGGCTGGCGAGCTCCTTCGACGGCGACGGCTTCACCTACGGGATCGACGCGACGCTCCACGCCGACGGCGACACCAGCCGCCAGCGGATGGTGTCGAACGACGTGACGGCGACGTTCGACTCGCTCGTGACGTGGTTCGCGTCGAACGCGGGCCCGAGCTCGCCGACGCCGGAGGCGCTCGGGCTCCTCCTCGTCGCCTCGGAGACGACCGTCGACGTGCCGCCGGTGGCGATAAAGCGGTTCGCCGCGAGCCGGGGGCTCACGGCGAGCGACAGCATCGGCGACCTCGTCCGCGCCGCGGAGGAGGCGGACGGGTTCCGGATCGAGTGAGGCCGGCGGCGGAAGTTACAGGAATGCCAGCAGCGCCGCGCCGAGCACCCCGAATATCGCGTACAACCCGGCCATCACCTCGCGTTTCAGCGGGCTCCCGAGCGGCTCCGCCGTCAGTCGACGGACCGGCGGGAGGATCGCGATCCCGCCGAGGATCAGGAGGAAGGCGCCGACCTGCGGAACCAGCGTGAGCGCGACGACGATCGTCCCGTACCCCGCGACGTAGCAGCCGCGCCGCCAGAGCTGTTCGCGGTCGGTGAGCTCCTCGGTCGGGACGAAGCCGGCGACGCCGTCACCGCCCGAGTCGCTTCCGCCGCTACCTCCACCTCCGCCGCCCGCCGCCCCCGAGTCGGCGGCGACCTGCCGGGCCTGTTGCTGCACGTACTCGTCGAGCTCCTCGGCGGCCGCCTCGGTCTGGGGGGCGCCGCAGTCGACGCAGTAGCGGGCCTCGTCGTCGATCGACGACTCGCACCGGGGACAGGTCTTCATCCTCATCGGAACGGCACCGCGGTCGGGCTTAACTCTTCGGGGCTCGTCTCCGCGATCGATCCGGCCGCAGTCGGTCGATTCATCGCGATTCGCAGCGCGGCGGTCGGCGCCGGTTCTCCGAGGCGATAATCGGGAGGGTACGCTTTAGTCGCTGAGATCCCGACGATGTAGCAACACGACGGCGCACCGTTCACGCGGTTCGGCCCCGTTGCGACGAGACCGACACCACGATGACCGCCTCGACACCACGATGACCTCCAGAGCTCCACCGGACGGCGCGGATCCGTCCGAGAGGACGACGAGCGCCGGTTCCGGAAGCTGCCGGCGCGAGGAGGTGACGGAGGACGAAAGCGGGGGAGCCGCGCTGCGCGCCTGGCTTTCGACTCTCAGCGTCGTCCTGGTCGCTCTCGCGGTGTGCCTCTCGCTTTTCGGCGCCGCGGCCACGGCCACCGCCGCGGCGACCGTCTCGGAGGAGGACGCGGTGGCGGTCGGGGGAGGCGACGCCGTCTCGGCGATCGAGACCGACGGAGCGGCGGAACGGGGCGACGCCGTCAGTCGCGAGATCGACGGGTCGTTCAGCCGACCGACGTACACCGGGACGGCCGGGGACGTCGTGGAGATCAGACACGCGGTCGACGCCTCGGGGGACGACACAGCCTACCTGCTCGTCGGCGGGAACCGCCTCACCGACTCCGGCGGGACGATCGGTTTCGTCGACGTGCTCCGGGTGAGCGGCGGATCGACGACGATCAACACGCGTCTCATCGGGACGAACGAGAGCGACGTCGACAGCTGCAGCGACGACGACGTGTCCTGCGACCTCGAGTTCAGGAACGGGGACGGCGACGTGATCGCCGATAGCCTCGGGAACCTCTCCGGGGTCGGCTCGACCGGCGCGGGCGGCCTCGCGCGGCCCCTGGTCCCGGAGCGGTACCGGCTCGCGATCACCAACGGCACCTTCGTCGTCCGTGACTCGGGAGCGGTCGATCCGGTCGAGGTGGCCGCGGAGTCCGACCTCGTGTTGCGGGAGCCGTCGTTCCGCGACGAGGTCGAGGTGTTCACGACCGCGGACGCCGACGTGATCGCCGACGGCGAGGAGGGGGACGAATCCGTCGGAGCCCTCAGGGAGAACGGGCTGGACCGCACGGCGGTGACGAAGGGCGACCGCGTCGTGCTCGGCTTCGAGGCGACCGGGATCTGGGGCGCCCTCTCGCACTTCGCGGATCGGCGGTCCGGCGAGTCGGGCGAGGACGGGACCGCGATCGAGGCCGGGACCGCGATCGACCATCGCGTCCTCGTCGACCTCCTCGAGGCCGAGGAGGGCGTCTCGCTGACGGTCCGGCAGACGAACCCCGGCCGGAACGAACGGCGCGCGGAGCTGGACCTCGCGGACGCCGACCCCGACGACGTCACCCTCTTCCTCGCGGAGGCGGAGCAACTCCGACGCGGGGACGCCGACAGGAGCGGGCTGCCCGGTCGGTTCTACCTCGCGATAGACACGAGCGACGGCGGACCGTTCACCGAGGACGTCGAGCCGGGCGACGAGTTCGCGGTCGAGTTCGCCCTGGAGGGGACCGAGAGCGAGCGCTACGCGTTCCGGGACGGGGGGGAACCGCCCGCGGCGTTCGACCCGGCGTCCGCGACGGACGACCGGATCTCGGAGCAGTACCCGTATCACGGGACCGATGACGGTCGGGTCAGCGCCGAGGCGTCGTTCGGCGTCCGGGAGCGGTACCTCCGGTACGACGACGTCACCGACGACGGCGACCTCCTGGTCGAGACCGACGACGGGACGATCACCGGGACGACCTCGATCCTCCCGGTTACGGAGCTGTCGGCGACGATCGTTCGGGACACGAACGAGACCCCGAACCGGACCGAGTCCGAGCTGGCGATCGAGGACGGGAACTTCACCGTGGACAGCGGACTCGCCGGCGTGCCGCCCGGTGCGAGAGCGAGCTACCGACTCTACAGGGGCCAGTCCCTGCAGGACAGCCGGACGGTCATCGTCGTCGAGAACGCCTCGGACCCCGACCGGTTGCGGCTGGCGAACGCGACGACGACGAATCTGACTGTGACCCGCGGCGAGTCGCTGGGGAACCTCTCCGCGGCGGTGCGGAACGTCGGCCAACTGCGGAACAGGGAGCGCCTGACGCTCGACGTCGACGACGGGGAGATCGTCGAGGAGCGACGCGTCACGGTCGCGCCGGGGGACGAACGGAACGAGACGTTCGAGGGGCTCGACGCCGACCTCGAACCGGGCGAGTACCCGTACTCGCTGACCATCGACGGGGACAGGGTCAACGGAACGCTGATCGTGGAGGCCGACCCCGCGGTGACGCGGGTGGACGACGGCGACGCGGACGGTGAGGGAGCGACCGACCAAGCGGGTGACGGCACCGGCGATGCGGAGGACGGCACCGACGGCGGCGGGGAGCCGGACGACACCGACGGCGACGGAAGCTCGGACGGCGGATCCGGGGAGGAATTCGACGACGACGGAGAGGCGCCGGACGAAGGGCCTCCCGACGAGGCGCCGGCGACGCTCCTCCCGTTCGGGATCGGAACGCGCGAGACGTTCGGCGGGACGGTCCTCGTCGGCGCGACGTACATTCTCGGCCACTGGGTCTGAGGGCGGAGGCCGCGGGCGCCGTCAGCGGGGGTCGAGCCGACGCCGGCGTCGGCGGTTCTCATCGCTGAGAACCGCAGGGGAGCCGTTAAGTGATCGCTGCGCCCCGCTTCAGACAACAATGGCAACGCGCGTGCTCATCGCGGACGACTCGGAGTTCATGCGGAACCTCCTTCGGGAGATCCTCGAGGGGGAGTTCGAGATCGTCGGCGAGGCCGAGAACGGCGTGGAGGCGGTCAACATGTACGAGGAGCACGGCCCGGACCTCGTGATGATGGACATCGTGATGCCGATCCGCGACGGGATCGAGGCGACGACGGAGATCCTCGAGGGGAACCCGGAGGCGACGGTGATCATGTGCACCAGCGTGGGCCAGGAGGAGAAGATGAAGGCCGCCATCAAGGCCGGCGCGGAGGGGTACATCACGAAGCCGTTCCAGAAGCCGAACGTGCTCGACGCCATCGGATCGGCGGTATAATGCGGGTCGACGTCCGGGCGCTCGGCGCGTGCAACCGCCTGGCGGAGCGCGGGGCCGAACAGGCCGCCGGCGCGCTCGCCGACCTCACGGGGACCGACCTCGCGGTGGAGGTCACGGGCGCGAGCGTCGCCAGCGGCGAGGACCTCGCCGAGGCGTTCGCGGGCCGCGAGTCGATCGGCGTGAGCGTCGGGCTTCGCGGCGGCCTAGAGGGGGAGGCGGTGCTCGCGTTCGACGCCGCCAACGTCGACGCCCTGCTCTCGCTTTTACCCGGCGGCGCGTCGATGGAGCGCAGCGCGGTGACCGAGGTCGGCAACATCGCGCTCGGCGGCTTCCTCGACGGCTGGGCGAACTACCTCGGGAAGGCGATCGACATGACGCCGCCGCGCTACTTCGAGGCCGACGGCGCCGCCGTCCTCCCGGACGGCGCGCTCGCCGGCGACGGCGTCTTCCTCTTCGAGAGCCGGCTGGACGCGACGACGACCGACCTCGACTTCTCCATCTACATGCTCCCCGACTCCGGGCAGTTCCGGGACCTCGTCGTCGGGAAGACGGCGCCGGCCGCCGCCCCGGGCGCCGAGGCGGCGAGGGAGGGCGCGGCGGAAGGCGACACCGGGAGCACCGCGGTCCCGTACGAGTCGCTGTCGACGTTCGCGTCGCTGGCGAAGCGGGGGTCGGCGAACGCCGCCGACAACATCGCGATGATGACCGGCCTCGACACGACCGTCGACGTGAGCCGGCTGCGGTTCGTCCCGCTCGCGGACGTCCCCGCCGAGGTCGGCGTCGAGCCCCACGCGGGCACCGTCTTCGAGCTGCAGGGGGAGCCGAGCGGCTACCTCGCGATCCTCTTCGAGGAGGAGTCGGCGGCGAAGATAGCGGCGGCGATGCTGCCGAGCGAGCCGGACGAGCCGCTCGGGGGAATGGCGGAGAACGCGCTCTGCGAGCTCGGCAACGTGATGACGAGCGGGTTCATCGACGGCTGGGCGAACGTGCTCGGCACCTCGATCAGCCACTCGCCGCCGGAGTTCGTCCACGACATCGGCTCGGCGGCGATCAGCCCGCTGGTCGCCAAGCTGAGCCGCCGGCAGGACTACGGATTCGTGATCGACGCCGCGATCCAGACGGAGGGCGTGCAGGCGCGCTGCGACGTGTACGCGCTCCCGGACGAGCGCGAACTGGCTCGGGCCCTCGACCGCCTCTCCGAGACGTGAGCCGCCCCTCGTCGTCCCGCGGTCGCGGGTCGCGAGACCGGGACGGCAGCGACGACGAGGGGCGGCGCGGCGACGGCGGCGGGGGGCGCATCAGGGTCGGCGTCGGCGAACTGGCCGTGGCGACCGACGGGGAGACGCTGACGACGAGCGGGCTCGGCTCCTGCGTCGCCGTCGCGCTCGCCGACGAGCGGGCGGGCGTCCGCGGGCTCCTCCACGCGATGTTACCCGCGAGCGACGAGACGCGGACGGCCGCCGCCCGCCGGGGGAAGTACGTCGACGCCGGCATCGACGCGCTCGTCGACGAGCTCGTCGCGGCCGGCGCGGCGCCCGGGCGGCTGGAGGCTCGCGTCGCCGGCGGCGCCGAGATGCTCGACCTCACCGACGCCGTCGGCCCGCGGAACGTCGAGCGAACCGAGCGGTGTCTCGCGTCGGCCGGCGTCCCGATCGTCGCCAGCGACGTCGGCGACGGCGTCGGTCGGACGGTCCGGTTCGGACCGGACGGCGGGCTCGTCGTCCGGGCGGCGGACGGGTTCGAGCGCACCCTGTGAACGCGCCGGTCGGCGCACCCGCCGAGCGGGACGGTCCTCGCCCCGTCACCGGCGGGACACGCGCTTGCAGTCCCCGAGTTCTGTTCTTCTCACTGTTGATATTTTGAGGGGTGAATTGAAGTGTGTTCTGCGGGTCGTACTCGGTAATGGGCCTCGAACTACCGGTGTGGGGAGCTCCAACGGCCGCTTGGGCAGTCGCCACGCTGGGGCTCGTCGGTGCGAGCGTCCTCGACCGCTTCCTCGACGACGGCGGCTCCGACGACGACTCGGGAGGCATGGGCGGCGACGACGACCCCTTCGGCGGCGGAGGGATGGGCGGCGGTGGCGGCATGGGCGGCGGTGGCGGCATGGGCGACGACTTCGACGACTTCGACGGGATGGACGAGTGGGACGACGGCTTCGACGACGGCGGCGGTGGCGGCGGCGCCGACACCGACGAGCTGGAGAAGCGGCTCGACGACTTGGAGAACGAGGTCGCCTCGCTCTCCTCGACGGTGTCCACGGTCCGGTCGGAGAACGAGGAGATCTCGGCCGCGGTCGACGACATCGAGGAGGACGTCAGGAACCTGCTCGACATCTACGAGATGGTCACCCGCGGGATCAACCCCTTCGTCGACGACTCCAGCGGCTTCGACAGCGTCAGCGGCGGCGGCGAGGGGTCGTTCGGGCTCTTCGACGACGACGAGGCGGACGACGGGGGAGACGAGCTCGACGAGGACGTCGCGAACGCGGACGCCGACGGCTTCTTCGACGACGAGATGCTCGACGACGGGTTCGACGACGGCGGCGACGAGTTCGACGAGCTGGACGGGGAACCGGACGACGACCACACGGACGACGGCGACTCCGCCGACGCCTCGTCCGAGGCCGCGGCGGCGGACGAGGGAGACGACATGAACGACGACGGAAAGAGCTTCAGCGAACTGAAAGAGGAGTACGACGCCGGGGAGGCCGACTGGGCCGACGAGGAGGGGGACGACGGCGACGCGGACGAGGACCCGTTCGAGGACGAGGCCGACTCGTTCGACGACGGGGACGACTCGTTCGACGACCTCGGCGACGAGACGGATCCGTTCGACGGCGAGGACGGCTCGTTCGACGACCTCGACGACGGCGTCGACTCGTTCGACGAGGGAGCGGCGAGCGACGCCGAGCCCGCGACGAACGGCCACGAACGAGATCCCGAACCGGAGCCCGAGCCGGCGGCCGAGCGGGCGCGCGGTCCGCAGCCCGGCGGCGACCCGGCCGAGGCGAACGGCGGCGGCTTCGAGTACGTCGGCGAGGACGACCTCTCCGGGAGCCGCGGGAAGCCGTACCTCACGTCGCTTCCCGGCGACTACGTCGGCGATCTCCTCGTGATGGAGTGGCTGGAATTCCTCGTCTCCGAGAGCGACGTCACCGACGCGGTGCGCGCGATCAACTACTACGAGCGCATCGAGTGGGTCGGCCCGGAGGCCGCGGCGCGGCTCCGCGACTTCCTCTCCGGGTTCGGCACGATCGACCGCAACCTCGTCGACCGACCGGGGACCGACCGGCTCGTCCGGGAGCACCACACCCGCAGCCTCCGGTACGTGACCCAGCTCAACGGGACGAGCGGCCACCTCCTGCTGCTCGATCGATGGGACGACCTCGCCGGCGGCTCGCTGGTCGGCGGCGGCCCGCCCCCCGTCGGCGGACGCGACCGCAGTCGTGATCGCGGCCGACGGGAGGACCGCGGCGGTCGGCGGCGCGACGAGCCAGAGGGGCGTCGGCGGGACGACGGCGAGGGGCGCTCCCGCGACGACACCCCGGAGCCCCAGCGCGACGACGCCCCGGAGCGACGGGACGACCGCAGAGCGAACGGCCGCGGCGACGCGGGAGGCCGCGACGGAGTCGCGGATCGCGGCGACGACCGACCCGACGGACGCGATCGGAACGGCGGCTCCCCGCGGCCCATGAACGACCCGAACCCGCGTTCCGACCGCGCCGATCCGGCCGACGGAGGGTGGGGCGATGGGCGTTAGCGTCTCCGCGTCGACGGCCATCATCGTCGCGGGGCTGTTCTTCGCGTTCACCGCGTTCTACCCCGTCGCGGCCAACGGCTTCGACCGCGTCACCGACGCGCAACAGGGGATCCAGGAGCGCTCGCTGGAGCGGCAGAACACCGACTTCGCCGTGACGAACGCGACGTACGACGGCACGACGCTGACGGTCAACGCCACCAACGACGGCTCCGTCGGGCTGGTCGCGAGCGACGCGACGCTCGTCGTCGGCAACGAGTACGTCGACGTGGGCGGGCCGAACGCGACCACGACCGTCGACGGCGACGGCGACACCGAGCTCTGGCTCGGCGGCGAGACGCTGACGGTGACCGTGAACGAGACGGACCTCTCGACCGACGTGGTCGCGAACGAGACCCGCGTCGTCCTCGTGGTCGAGTCCGGGGTCCGCGACGCCGCGGAGGTGAGCGCGTAGATGGCCAGCGTTCCGGTGTCGCACCTCATCCTGTTCATCGCGAGCCTCGTGATCGCCGCCGGCGTCGTCGGCACGATCACGACCGGCGTCGACCGCGTGAGCGCGGCCGTCGAGGACGCCGGGATCGACGCGACCGAGCAGCTCCGGACCGACGTGACGGTCATCTCCGACGCGAGCGCCGGGGTGTACAACGAGAGCGGGAACGAGAACGTGACGCTGCTGATAAAGAACACCGGGACGCAGCGGCTCAACCCCGACGGCTCCGGGATCGACGTCGTCTTCGACGGGAGCTACGTCCCCCCGAGCGCGACGGAGGGGGAGCTCCTCTCCGCCGGCTCGGGCGCGGCGTGGGACCGCGGGGACGTGCTGCGGCTCACGATCGACACCAACCGGTTGGGCGAGACGAACGACGGCCTCGATCCGGGGACGGACCACCGGGTGTACCTCACGGTGAACGGCGACGAGGAGCTGTTCCAGTTCCGCACGGAGGCGAACTGAGATGCCCCGCACCGACAACCTGCTCTCGATCGGACTCGGCGAGCGCGACCGGCTGAACAAGGAGCTCGGCGGGGGGATCCCCCGCGGCAGCATCGTCCTCATGGAGGGCGACTACGGCGCCGGCAAGAGCGCCATCTCCCAGCGGTTCGCCTACGGGCTCGTCGAGGAGGGGGCGTCCGTCACGATGATGTCGACGGAGCTCACCGTCCGCGGGTTCATCGACCAGATGCACTCGCTGGAGTACGACATGGTGAAGCCGCTCCTGAACGAGGAGCTGCTCTTCCTCCACGCCGACTTCGACTCCGGGGGCGCGTTCTCCGACGGCGACGGCGAGCGAAAGGAGCTACTCAAGCGACTGATGAACGCCGAGGCGATGTGGAACTCCGACGTCGTCTTCCTCGACACGTTCGACGCCATCTTCCGGAACGACCCGACGTTCGAGGCGCTCGTCCGGAAGAACGAGGAGCGGCAGGCCGCACTGGAGATCATCTCCTTCTTCCGCGACATCATCTCGCAGGGGAAGGTCGTCGTGCTCACCGTCGACCCCTCGGCGGTCGACGACGACGCCATCGGCCCGTTCCGGTCGATCGCGGACGTGTTCCTCCAGCTGGAGATGATCGAGGTCGGCAACGACATCCGCCGGCAGATCAACGTGAAGCGCTTCGCGGGGATGGGCGAACAGGTCGGGGACACGATCGGGTTCTCGGTCCGGTCGGGCACCGGAATCGTGATCGAGAGCCGCAGCGTCGCGTGATGGCGCCGACCGTCTGCGACGGGACCGCCGTCTCGGGCGGACGAGAGGCGAACGACGGAGCAGAGAGGAGACCATGACCGAACACGGAACCGCGAAACCGTCGGAAGAGCTCCGGAAGGCCGCCATGCGGCGGCCGCACCTCCGGGAACACCTCCGGGAGTTCAAGCAGATCACGGGGGAGTTCCCGCAGTTCATCGAGGAGCCGAAAGACGAGTACGAGTCGAACCGCCCGAACGTCATCTACCCCGTCGGCGGGCCGATCTACAGCCACATCTACGGCGACCTCGGGCAGGACACGAAGTACTACGCCATCGAACCGGAGGTGTCCGGCCCGCAGGCCGAGATCCTCAATCAGGTGAAGAGCCGGCTGCTCTCCGCGAGCGGCCAGCACAGCGCTCCCGACTCGGAGGCGGAGTACGACGACCTCATCGAGGAGCTGTTAGAGGAGGTGACCCACGTCGACGACGGGACCACCGGGTGGCGCCGCGGGCTCTCGAAGATCCGGAACTTCGGGAGGCTCTCCGTCACGGAGGAGACGTACGAGAACATCCGCTACCGGCTCAACCGCGACATCGTCGGGCTCGGCCCCCTCGAACCGGTGATGCGCGACCCGGCCAACGAGGACATCCACGTCATCGGCCCGAAGGAGTGCCACGTCGACCACGGCACCTTCGGCATGCTGGAGACGACCGTCGACTTCGGCACCAAAGGGGAGTTCGACAACTGGCTGCGCAACATGGGCGAGCGGATCGGCGACCCGCTCTCCGACTCCGACCCCATCGTCGACTCCACGCTGCCGGACGGATCGCGTATCAACATCATCTACTCCGACGACGTCTCGCTGAAGGGGTCCTCGCTCACGATCCGACAGGGCGACGAGGTGCCGCTGTCGATCAACCAGATCACCAACTGGGGGACGCTGTCGCCGCAGCTGGCGGCGTACCTCTGGCTCTGTCTGGAGAACGAGCAGACGGTGTTCGTCGTCGGGGAGACGGCGTCCGGGAAGACGACGACGCTGAACGCCATCCTCTCGTACATCCCCGACGACTCGAAGATATACACCGCGGAGGACACCGCCGAGGTCATCCCGCCGCACAGCACCTGGCAGCAGCTGCTGACCCGCGAGGGGGGCGGCGAGGGCAGCTCCGACGTCGACATGTTCGATCTGGTCGCCGCGGCGCTACGGTCGCGTCCCGACTACATCATCGTAGGCGAGGTCCGGGGCGCCGAGGGGCGCATGGCGTTCCAGGCGGCCCAGACCGGCCACCCGGTCATGCTGACGTTCCACGCGTCGGACATCGTCTCGATGATCCAGCGGTTCACCTCCGAGCCGATCAACGTGCCGGAGACGTTCATGGACAACGCGGACGTGGCGCTGTTCCAGAACCGGGTGAAGCAGGGCGACAAGGTGTTGCGCCGGGTGACGAGCGTCCAAGAGATCGAGGGGTACTCCAAGGAGATGGAGGGGGTCGTCACCCGCGAGGTGTTCAGCTGGGACCCCGTCGAAGACGAGATCGTCTTCCAGGGGATGAACAACTCCTACGTGCTCGAAGAGCAGATCGCGACGCTGCTCGGCTACGCCGACACCCGCGACATCTACGACGACCTGGAGTTCCGCGCGGAGCTCATCGAGCGGATGATCCAGGAGGGCATCTTGGGCTACCACGAGGTGAACGACGCGATCAACTCCTTCCAGCGCGACGGCGTCGAGGGGCTCCCCTTCGACATGCACCGGAACGTCAGGTGATCGCGGCGATGGTCGAGTCGACCGGGACGGCGGAGATGAAGGGGGTCGTACGGTAGCATGTCGGTGAAAGGGGTCGGCAACGGGCTCGCGACCGCGGCCGAGTTGACCTCGGCGGTCATGGAGTCGTACGACAGGCTCGACATCTCGAAGCGGAAGTACGTCGGGCTCGTGTTGCTCCCCGCGGTGCTCGTCTTCGCCGCGAGCGTCGTCGGCCTGTTCGTCCTCCCCCTGCCGTTCGCGGCGCGGGTCCCCGTCCCGATGTTCGGCGGGCTCGTGCTGGTCGCGGCGGTGATCTACCCGAAGATCTACCTCTCCAGCTTAGAGAACCAGATCGACAACCAGCTCCACCTCGTGATGACGCACATGACCGTGCTGTCGACGACGAACATCGACCGCATGGAGGTGTTCCGGACCTTGGCGAACGAGGAGGAGTACGGGGTCGCCGCCGAGGAGATCGCCCGCGTCGTCCACCTCGTCGACACGTGGAACCAGAGCCTCGACGACGCGTGTCGCCGGCGGGCCGAGGAGGTCCCCTCCGACGCGATGGCCGACTTCTTCGACCGCCTCGGCTACACGATGGGGGCGGGCCAGTCGCTAGAGGAGTTCCTCGTCTCCGAGCAGGACGTCATGCTCGCGAAGTACGAGACGGTGTACGAGTCCTCGCTGGCGAACTTAGAGGTGATGAAGGACCTGTACATGTCGATGATCCTCTCGATGACGTTCGCCCTCGTCTTCGCCATCGTCCTCCCGATCCTCACCGGGAACGACCCGACGGCGACGGTGGCGGCCGTCATCGTCCTGTTCGTCTTCGTCCAGCTCGGCTTCTACGCGATGATCCGGGCGACCTCCCCGTACGACCCGATCTGGTTCCACCCGGAGGAGCGCGCGCCGGGCGACCTGAAGCTGTGGGCGTCGCTCGGGGTCGGCGGCGGGCTCTCCTTCCTGATCATCGGGATCACCGCGGCCGGGATGTTCGGCTACGGCCCCGGGCTCCCCGGCCTGCTCTGGTTCGTCGACGACGTCCGGCTCCCGCTGTACCTCGCGGTCCCCATCTCGCCGCTGATCGTCACCGGAATCGTCCTCCGGAAGGAGGAACGGATGATCACGGCCCGCGACGGCGAGTTCCCCTCCTTCGTCCGGGCGCTCGGGGCCACCGAGAGCGCCAAGCAGTCGACGACGACGGACGTGTTGACGACGCTGCGCGACAAGAACTTCGGCGACCTCTCGCCCGCCATCGAGCGCCTCTACCGCCGGCTCAACATGCGCATCAGCACCGAGGGCGCATGGGAGCAGTTCACGTACGACACGCGGTCGTACCTCATCCAGAAGTTCTCCGAGATGTACCTCGTCGGCCGGCGGATGGGCGGGGACCCGAAGATGCTCGGCGAGCTGATATCGAAGAACATGAACGCCGTGAACCAGCTCCGCGAGCAGCGGCGGCAGGCGGCGATGACGTTCATCGGGCTGCTGTACGGGATCACGGCGGCGGCGACGTTCGCCTTCTTCATCGGGTTGGAGATCGTCGCGATCTTGGCGGATCTCACGGCCGACTTCGGACTTGAACAGATGGACATCGGCCAGATCGTCTACCCCGGCGCGTACGACATCCCGCTGATCGAGTACCTGCTGCTCACGGTGGTTCTGTTCAACGCCGCGCTCTCCTCGCAGATGATCCGGCGGATCGACGGCGGCAACCCCGCGAACGGGTACATCCACTTCGTCCTGCTGACGTGGCTCGGCGCGGCGACGGCGATCGCGACCCGGACGCTGGTGAACGCGATCTTATCGATTTAACGTCGGACAGAGCGCTCGCGTCGCGTGACTGGTCGTACCGGTTCGGTAGCCGCGTCTCAAGCCGCTTCGATAGCCACGTTTGTCGGAGTCGGATTTTCGATGTTGTCGCCGACCGGACACCGCTGCTCGACTTCCGCGGCCAACGCCTCCAGCGCTTCCTCGTCGGCGTCGGACTCGACTTCGATGCGCACGTCGATCTCCTGATATCCCGCTCGGGGGTCCTCGTCGATGCCCAGGAATTTCCGGGGGTCGAGGTCGCCTTCGATATCTATCGAGACGTTTTCGAGGTCGATTCCGCGCTCTTCGCCGACGGTGTGCACCACGACGTTGAGACAGCCGGCCCACGCACCGATGAGGTATTCGACGGGGTTCGGTCCGTCGTTCGTCCCCCCGAGCGACGACGGCTCATCGACGACGAACGCGAACTCGCGTGCCTCGACGACCGTCTTCGTTTCGCTCTCGCTCTCGGCCGATACTGCGAACCGCTCGGTGTGACCTGCCTCGCTCATAGATTCATTCGACGGGACGTCACCGCTTCAAGCGACCGGCAGTGGGCATATACGCTGACGTCCGTGACGTTCGTTGGTCAGCCGATTCGCCGTCGAAAGCGGCTCATACTATCGATACTGCGTATCTTGGGACCTGTCAGAGGTCGTTCATCGCGGCAAGTATTGAGAGCGGAGCAGAGCGTTCGCTGCTGGCTACCCCTCGAACAGCGTCGGCTCGGGCACCTCCTCGTCCGCCGCCTCGCGCCACGACCGACTCGGATTCCACCCGAACAGCCGCTCGGCCTTCGCGACCGCGTACGCGCCTCGGTCGTCGCCCTCGGAGAGGACGTTGCCGTCGATCGCGCAGTCGGCCGGGATCTCTCCGTACGACTCGCGCAGGAGGTCGAGCAGGGGGCGACCGAGCGCGTTGTCGGCCGCGACGCAGTTGACCGCCTCGTGGGCGCCGGACGTCACGGCCGGGTCCGACCCTCCCGTCCCCGCGAGCGCGGCGGCGACGAGGTCGGCGACGTCGCGGGCGTCGACGTACGACCAGAAGTTGCCGGCGCCGGCGTCGAGGTCGTCGACGTACCCGTCGCTCCGGCAGGCGTACGCGCCGGGGAACTGGATCCACGACGGTCGGATCGAGACCGCGGGGACGCCCTCGCGGCGCGCGACCGCGCCGGCGGCCGCTTCCGCCGTCACCTTCGAGAGCCCGTACGGGTCCTCGGGGCGGAGAGGGTGATCCTCGGTGATCGGGAGCTCGTCCGGGAACGGCGTCGGGTCGGCAAAGAAGAAGCCGTACGCGCCGTCGCTCGACGCCTGCACGATCCGGGCGTCGGCGCGGCCGGCGGCGTCGAGGACGTTCTTCGCGGCGTGAACGTTCGTCTCGAACACGCGCCCGTCGGGGTGGGTGCCCGCGACCGGGATCGCCGCCCAGTGGACGACCGCGTCGGGGTCGACCGCGTGGACGACGTCGAGCGCCTCCCCGCGGTCGGCGAGGTCGGCGGCGCGGAACGAGACGTGCGGGGCCGGGTCGGCGTCGAGGCCCGGGTGGTCGTAGTCGACGACGACGACCTCGTGGTCGCCGGCGAGTCGGTCGACGACCCAGCGCCCGGAGGCGCCGCGGCCGCCGGTGACGAGGACGGTCTCCATGCGTGCGGGTCGCCCGCGGCGGGGGAAAAGCGCACCGTCGTCGCGTCGCGGGCGGGCGGGACCGATCGTCGTCGGGCGACCGCACGGCCGCGGCGGCCTGCCGGGAACCCCGGCAGGCTTTAATCCGGCGAACGGTAAACCCGGAGTATGGAATGGAAGACCGACTGGGGACTCCGTGGACGCATGGGGTTCACGATGTTCCTGCTGTTCGCCCTCTACGTCGTGTTCATCGGCGTCCTCATCGAGGTGTTCAATGTCGGGATCATCTTCACGCTCGCGATGTTCGGCGCGTTCTCGTTCGCCCAGTACTTCTTCAGCGACAAGCTCGCCCTGCGGAGCATGGGCGCCCGCGAGGTGAGCGCCGACGAGTACCCGGACCTCCACCGCCGGATCGAACGCCTGAGCCAGCAGGCCGACCTCCCGAAGCCGACGGTCGCCGTCGCGGACACGCAGGTGCCGAACGCGTTCGCGACCGGCCGGAACAAGAAGAACGCGACCGTCGCGGTGACGACCGGGCTGCTTCGGTCGTTAGACGAGGACGAGCTCGACGGCGTGCTCGCGCACGAGCTCGCGCACGTGAAGAACCGCGACGTGATGGTGATGACCATCGCCTCGTTCCTCTCGACGATCGCCTTCTTCATCGTCCGATGGGGATGGTTGTTCAGCGGGAACAACCGACAGGGCGCGCCGGTCATCGTCGCCATCGTCGTCTCGATCCTCGTCTGGATCGTCTCGTTCCTGCTGATCCGGGCGCTCTCGCGGTACCGCGAGTACACCGCCGACCGCGGCGCCGCGCTGATCACGGGGAAGCCCGGCGCGCTCGCGTCGGCCCTGATGACTATCGACGGGCGGATGGACCGCGTCCCGGAGGAGGACCTCCGGCAGGAGGCGGAGATGAACGCGTTCTTCATCATCCCGATCCGCTCCGGCTTCATCGGCAAGATCGCCTCGACGCACCCGTCGACCGAGAACCGCGTCGAGCGGCTCCGCGAGCTCGAACGCGAGATGGAGACCGCCTGAGTCGGCGGGATCGATCGGTCGCGGTCCGGCGGCCGGTCGGGTGAGCCGTCCGGACCCGGCAAACGCGAACGCGAAGTGCGCCGTTTTTGTCGTCGGGCCGAGCACGGCAGCCATGGGTCTGCTCGCCGATCCGACGAAGCGACGCTGGCTCGGGTGGGGGTCGCTCGCGGTCGTCTTCCTGCTCGTCAACGTGCACCGGCTCTCGACGGCGGTGCTGTCCGAGCAGCTGATCGACGCGTTCGGCATCACGGCGGCGCAGCTCGGGACGCTGCACGCCTCCTTCTTCATCATCTACGCCGCCGTCCAGATCCCGACCGGCGTGCTGGCGGACCGGTACGGCGCGCGGTACGTCGGGGCCGCGGGCGCGGTCGTGCTCAGCGTCGGCGCGATCGGCTTCACGCTCAGCGGGAGCTACCTCTCGGCGTTCCTCTTCCGCGGGGCGATCGGGCTCGGGAGCGGTGTGATCTTCGTCTCCACGCTCCGCTTCTGCGCGAACTGGTTCCGCGTCGACGAGTTCGCGACGATGACGGGCGTGACGACCGGTATCGCCGGGCTCGGCGCGATCTTCGCCACGGTGCCCCTGGCGGTCGCCATCGACCGCGTCGGCTGGCGTCCGACGGTGCTCGCGCTCGCGGCCGTCGGCTTCCTCGCGGCCGTGGCCGTCTTCGCGCTCGTGCGTCGATCGCCGCGCGACGCCGGGCTCGACCCGATCGAGAACGTCCCGGAGCAGCCGTCGATAACGCTCGACGAGACCGTCGGGCACCTGCGCGCGCTGCTGTCCGACCCCGACCAGTGGCTGCTCTCGGTCGTGTTCTTCTCGGCGATGGGCTCGATCCTCACCGTGATCGGCCTGTGGGGCGTCCCGTATCTCGTCGTCGTCTACGGGCTCGACGTGACGACCGCCTCGTCGTTCACGCTCGTCGGGGCGATCGGCATGCTGCTCGGCGCGCCGGCGACGGGGCGCGTCTCGGATCGGCTCGGGACGCGTCTGGGCCCGATGATCGCCGGACTCGGTCTGTTCACGCTCGTGCTCGGAGTCGTCCCCGTCTTCGGCGACCCGCCGCTTCCCGTCGTCGGCGCGACGTTCTTCCTGATCGGGTTCAGCCTCGGGTTCGTCATGCTCGCGCTCCCGATCATCAAGGAGAAGTACCCGGCCGGCGCGAGCGGGGTCGCCACGGCGACCGTGAACGGGGCCGGATTCGTCGGCGGCGCGGTCCTCCCGACGGCCATGGGGTTCGTCCTCGACGGCTACCGGACGGGCGACGTCGTCTCCGGGGCCGTCGCCTACACCGAGCTCGGCTACCGGATCGCCTTCTCGCTCACGACGGTCGCCGTCGGCCTCGCCTTCTGCAGCGCCGTCTGGCTCGCCGTCCGAGAGCGACGGCGACCGAGCGCGGGCGGTCGGTGAAGCCCCGGACGCGCTTCCGCCGTCCCGGTCGGTGATCCCGCGATAGTTCGAGATAGTACCAAAACTACATACACTCACTCATTTTGAGGCATAGGCCGATAGAGTACGACCGGAGACAGGAGATCCGAGATGAGTCCGCGAGCAGACGGTGAGAGTCCGACTCGCTCTTCGAACGAACGGGGCGAGCGGGCTCGGCAGAATGAATCGAACGCTCGGATGAAATCGGGATGGGGCGGCAATATTTAAATAAAACATGGATAATAGATCGATCTGTCACTTCAAAGCGCCGCCGTGAGGCGTCCGTGATCGATGCCGACGCACTCCGGGAACGCGTGCGACGGCCTCTCCACCGGCGAGCGCTCGCGGAACGAGCTAGTACGAAGTTTACGAGATGTGAGCGTATTTTCGATACATCAGATTGTAGTTATATTCTCGTGGCGGAGCTTCGGTCGAGATACGCGGGCGCGGATCGGCCCTCGCTGGAAACGGTCGGCGTCCGAGTGAGGTCAGAATAACAACAGTACTCGTGTTAGTCGAAGCCGCGACGGAGCGCAGGCGGGCGGTCGTCGGACGGCGGACCATCGCATTCGAGCACGTCGAACGGAGAAACGGCCGCGAACGGCCTCAGTCCGGCGCTACGAGTGCGCGATGTTGAGTTCGAGTTCGTTCGCCGCGCCGAGGAGGAGATCCGGTATCTCGGACTCGAGTCGGTCCCCGTTCAGGCGATGAGAGGGCCCGGTGACGCTGAGCCCGCCGATCACCTCGCCGTCGGGGCCGCAGATGGCGACGCCGACGGCGTGGGTCCCGCGAAGCGACTCCTCCCTGTTGAAGAAGTAGCCGCGCTCGCGCCCCGCCTCGATCTCCGCGCGGAGCTCGTCCGGGTCGGTGATGGTGTGTTCCGTCACCGGATCGAACGACATGCGTTCGAACATGTCGGACAGCTCTGACTCGGGCAGCTCGGCGAGGATCGCCTTCCCGGCCGACGCCGCGTACAGGGGGATGCGACTGCCGATACCGGGGTCGGTGCGGACCGCTTGGTCCCCGACGGCCCGCGCGAGGTACACCGCCTTCCCGTGTTCCTCGACGAAGAACTGAGCCCGCTCCCCGGTGACCGCCGCGATCTCCTCGACTTTCTGGCGGACGAGGTCGTACCCGCGGTAGCTGCTCCGGGCCGTGACGCCGACCTCGAGGAACCGGAGCCCGACGTGGTAGCCGCCGTCGCGCCGGACGACGTAGCCGAGGTCCTCCAGCGTGTGGAGGTGGCGGTGCACCGTGCTCTTCGCGTAGTCGAGCTCGGCCGCCAGCTCGGCCAGCGACGCGCCGTCGTTGTCGACGAGCCGTTGCACGACGTCGAACATCGTTTCGGCGGTCCGTACCGCGTCTCGTTCCGGCTCGTCGGCGCCTGTCGGCCGTTCGTCCATACACACGCGTCGGACTCCGGCCACATAAGCGTTCGATTCCGTCGAACGCGTACTGACGGTCGCGGCCGTCGCCGGCGGCGACGCGCCGACACGCGGCCGACTGCCCCAACGCGTAGGTTTAATTCGGGCGACCGTCTGCGGCCAAGCGTGGTATCGTTCTCGTCGATCGCGGGAGCCGACTCGGGGATCGTCCGGGAGCGGCCCTTCCAGCTCCTGCTGCTCATCAACGTGCTCCCGCCGCTCGGCACCGCGCTCCTCTCGCCGGTGCTCGGCTCGCTCGTCGAGCCGCTGGGCGCGTCGACGGCGAACATCGGGCTCATGATGTCGGCGTTCACCGCGCCGTCGATCGTCGTCATCCCGATCGCGGGCGTGATCTCCGACCGGTACGGGCGGCGCCCGGTGCTGATCTTCGGACTCGTCTGGTTCGGGCTCACCGGGACCGCCATCGCCTTCGTCTCCACGTTCGCCGCGGCGCTCGCCCTCCGCGCGCTCCAGGGGATCGGCTTCGCCGCGCTCACGCCGATCATCATCACCAGCCTCGGCGACCTGTACGCGGGGACGAAGGAGGCGACCGCACAGGGGCTCCGGTTCACCGGCTCGGGGCTCTCGCAGACGGCGTTCCCGCTGGCCGCGGGCGTCCTCGTCGGGATGGCGTGGCAGTACCCGTTCCTGCTGTACGCCGTCGCCTTCCCGATCGCGGCGGTCGTCTACCTGTACTTCGAGGAGCCGCTCGACGAGGCGGCCGACGAGGGGTCGGAGGCGGGGCTCCGGGCGCAGCTCGGCGACATGCGCGCGCTGGTCGCGCACCGCCGGGCGTGGACGATGGTCGTCGCGCGGGGGAGCGCGAACGTCGCGTGGTTCGGCTTCCTCACGTACAACTCGATCCTCGTCGTCAACGTCCTCGGCTACACGCCGGCGGAGGCGGGGGCGCTCGCGGCGCTCGCGAGCCTCACGTACGCGCTCGCGGCGACGCAGGCCGGCCGGATCGCCGACGTGTTCGACGACCGGCTCTACCCGCTCGTCGCCACGAACCTGTCGATGGGGGCCGGTCTCGCGCTGGCCTTCCTCGCCCCGTCGCTCCCGGTCGCCGCCGTCGGCGTCGCCTTCATGGGGATCGGGTTCGGGCTCGTGCTCTCCATCTACCGGAGCGTCATCACGACGCTCCCGCCCGCGGACCTGCGGGGCGGACTCGTCAGCCTCGGCGAGGGGAGCGGGCGCGCGGCGGCGACGGCGACTCCGGTGTTCATGGGCGTCGCCGTCGCGGTCGCGACCGGACCGCTCGGGTTCGAGACGGCGGTCCGCGCGGTCGGGGTCGGCACGGGCCTGCTCGGCGGGGGCGTCGGAATCGTCTGCCTCCTCCTGATGAGCGCGTCGCCGCCGATCCGGATGGGGGAGTAGCGCTCGGAGGCGACCCCGCGGCGTCGACCCGCGACCCCGACCACCGGCACCCACGGGTACTTTATCGGCCGACCGCGACGCGTGGACCATGTCCACCATCGACGTCGCGGTGCTCGACGACGACGCGCACGGGATCCCGGCGGCCGACTACGCGGAGATACTCGACCGCCGCCTCCCGGACCGCGAGGTGCGGCTCGCGGCCACGCCCGACGAGCACGACCGCTACCTGCGGGAGGCGACGGTGATCGCCGGGAAGTACATCGACGCCGAGGAGGTGGCGGCCGCCGAGAACCTGCGGCTGTTCGCGTGCAACGCCGCCGGCGTCGACCACCTCCCGCTGGACGCGCTCGCCGAGCGCGGCGTCGCGGTGACGAACGCCTCCGGGGTCCACGGGCCGTGCATCGCCGAACACGTGCTCGGCTCGGTGCTGACGTTCGCGCGGCGGCTCGACGAGGGGCGCCGCCGCCAGCGGCGCCGAGAGTGGCGCCGCTTCCAGTCGTTCACCGAGCTCGCCGGCAGCACCGTGACCGTCGTCGGCCTCGGCTCTATCGGCGAGGCCGTGGTCGAGCGGTTCCGCGGGTTCGACGTCGACACGATCGGGGTCCGCCACACCGTCGCGAAGGGCGGCCCGACCGACGAGGTGGTCGGGTACGACGACCTCGCCGACGTGCTGCCGGGGACGGACGTGCTCGTCCTCGCGTGTCCCCTCACCGAGACGACCGAGGGGCTGGTCGGCGAGGCCGAGCTCGCCGCGCTGCCGACGGACGCGATCGTCGTCAACGTCGCGCGCGGCGGCGTGATCGACACGTCGGCTCTCGTGGACGCGCTCCGGGCGAACGCGCTCCACGGCGCCGCGCTCGACGTCACCGACCCCGAGCCGCTCCCGAGCGACCACGACCTGTGGGGGTTCGAGAACGTCTTCCTGACCCCGCACGTCGCGGGCCACACGCCGAAGTACTGGGAGCGGTGCGCCGACATCGTCGTCGAGAACCTCGAACGGGTCGGCGAGACCGGCGAGTACGAGGGGCTGAGGAATCAGGTCGCGTAGGCGAGAGAGCGGCCGAATCGGGGGAGAGCGGGAGAGAGCGTTACTGGTACGCCTGCATCCCGGTGAGGTCCTCGCCGAGGATCAGCGTGTGGATGTCGTGGGTGCCCTCGTAGGTGTACACCGTCTCCATGTTCGTCATGTGGCGCATCGGCGAGTAGTCGGCGGTGATCCCGTTGCCGCCGAGCATCTCGCGGGCGATCCGCGACTGGTCGCGGGCGGTCCGGACGTTGTTGCGCTTGGCCATCGAGACGTGCTGCGGCCGCATCTCGCCCGCCTCCTTGAGGTCCGCGAGCCGGTGGGCGAGCAGCTGCGCGAGCGTGATCTGCGTCGCCATCTCCGCGAGCTTCTGCTGTTGCATCTGGAAGCCGCCGATCGGCTTGCCGAACTGCTCGCGGTCGGTGGCGTACTGCCGAGCGACCTCGAAGCAGTCCTGCGCGGCGCCGACCGCGCCCCACGCGATGCCGTAGCGGGCCTGCGTCAGACAGGACAGCGGCCCCTTCATCCCCGTCACCTCGGGGAGGACGTTCTCGGCGGGAACGTGCACGTCCTGGAGACTGATCTCGCCCGTGATCGACGCGCGCAGGCTGAGCTTCTCGTCGATCTTGTTGGTGGTGACGCCGTCGCGGTCGGTCTCGACGAGGAAGCCGCGGACGGGGGTGCCGTCCTCGGTGTGGTCCTTCGCCCAGACGACGGCGACGTCCGAGATCGGGGAGTTCGTGATCCACGTCTTCGAGCCGTTCAAGACGTAATCGTCACCGTCGGCCTCGGCGCGCGTCTCCATCGCGGAGGGGTTCGAGCCGTGCTCCGGCTCCGTGAGTCCGAAGCAGCCGACCGCCTCGCCGGTGCCGAGCTTCGGCAGCCACTCCTCCTTCTGCTCGTCGCTGCCGAACGCGTGGATCGGGTACATCACCAGCGCGCCCTGCACGCTCGCCATCGAGCGGAGCCCGGAGTCGCACGCCTCCAGCTCGCGCATCAGCAGGCCGTACGCCGTCTCGCTGACGCCCGGCAGGCCGTACCCCTCCAGGTTCGGCGCGTAGAATCCCATCTCGCCCATCTTCGGGATGAGCTCTTCGGGGAACGTGCCGTCGATCCAGTGCTGGCCGATGTCGTCGACCTCGCCGTCGATGAACGACCGGGCGGAGTCGACGAGCATCCGCTCCTCCTCGGACAGGGTCGACTCCATGTCGAAGTAATCGAGCATACGATCGCTTGCGATCCCAAGGATAAATAAGTATACTCTCGGCGGCCGAGCGGTCGGGATCGGGCGTCGCCACGGGCGCCGAGGGGTGCCCGAGGTCGGCCCCGCGAAGGCGACCGAAACCGCCTCAGAACCCGTCGGTCCCCTCGAGGAGGTGCTCCTCGACGACGTCCATGTCCAGCTCGATCCCGAGGCCGGGCGTCTCGGGGACTTCGATGCGGCCGTCCTCGATCAGCGGCTCGTCGCGCGCCAGCAGGTCGTCCCACCAGTCGACCTCCAGCGCGTGGTACTCCAGGAGGTCGAAGTTCGGCGTGGCCGCGCCGAGGTGGACGCAGGCCATCGTCCCCACCGGGCTACAGACGTTGTGCGGGGACATCGGCATGTAGTTCTCCTCGGCGCGGTCGGCGATCCGCATCGTCTCCGTGAGGCCGCCGACCGTGGCCGGGTCCGGGGTGACGACGTCGACGCCGTGCTCGTAGATCAGGTCCGACAGCTCGAAGACGCGGAACCGGTTCTCGCCGGTCGCGACCGGCGTCCGGGTGGCCTTCGTCACCTCCTTCTGGGCCTCCATGTTCTCCGGCGGGATCAGGTCCTCTAACCACATCAGGTCGAACTCCTCTAACTCGTGGGCGAGCCGCTTCGCGCTCTCGACGGAGTAGTCCCAGTGGCAGTCGAACGCGAGGTCGACGTCGTAGCCGATCTCCTCGCGCACGGCCGCGACGATCTCCTTTTTCTCCCGGATCGCCGCGTTCGTCAGGCGCCCGTTGTACGGGTCGTTCTCGTTGTCCGCGGGGAGGTCGAGGTCGAACTTCAGCGCCTCGAACCCCATGTCGGTGACGCGGGCGGCCTCGGCGGCGTACGCCTCCGGGGAGTACGCCTCGGCCTCGGCGTAGGCGGTGGCGCCGTCCTCCACCGCGTACGCCTCGCCGGCGTGGCAGTCGCAGTAGAGCCGGACCTCGTCGCGGTACTTCGAGCCGAGCAGCTGGTAGACCGGGAGGCCGAGGATCTTCCCGGCGGCGTCCAGCAGCGCGATCTCGATGCCGGAGGCCGCGGTGACGACCTTCCCGGTCGTGCCGCCGTGGCCCGACATCTCCTGGAAGATGTACCGCACGAGGCGCTCGACGTCGAGCGGGTTCTCGCCGATGAGGAACCGGTTCGTGTACTCGACGAGCTCCGGGACGCCGCCGCCGCGGTACGACTCGCCGATGCCGGTGACGCCGGCGTCGGTCTCCACCTTGATCAGGTTCCACTCGAAGTTCCCCTCGACGACGCAGGCGTCGATGTTCGTGATCTGTACGTCTCGGTCCGGGTCGCGGGTGTCGATCTGGTCTGAGTAGTCTCGCATGTGTGTGGTTGAATGGTATTCGTCGGGGTCAGTCGTCTCTGAACCGCTCCAGCGCGTCCTCGTCCAAGGGGACGCCGTGACCGGGGCGGTCCGGGAGGTCGATGGTGCCGTCGTCGCCGGGCTTCACGGGATCGGCGACGACGTCGTCGAACGCCTTCACATCCATGTCGCGGTAGAAGTACTCCACCCAGAGGCCGTTCTCGATGGCGCCGAGCAGGGAGGCGTGGATGTTCCAGTTGTAGTGGGGCGCGATCTGAATGTCGTACGCCGAGGCGTGGTTCGCGATCTTCAGCCACTCCGTCACCCCGCCGCAGACGGTGACGTCGGGCTGGAGGATCGTCGCCGCGCCCGTGTCGGCGAGCCGGGCGAAGTTGTGCCGCGTTCCCTCCAGCTCGCCGGTGGCGACGGGGTAGTCGATCCCGTCGTTCACCTCGGCCATCGTGTCGACGCGGTCGATCATCACGGGCTCCTCGATGAAGTACGGGTCGTACGGCTCGAACGCCCGGCAGTTGCGGAGCGCCTCCGTGCTGGACTCCCAGACGCCGTTGGCGTCGAGCAGGAGGGTTCGGTCGTCGCCGATCTCGTCTCGCACCGCGGCGACGCGCTCGGCCTCCTCTCCGGCCGAGAGGCGGCCGACCTTCATCTTCACGACGTCGTGGCCCTCGTCGAGGTAGCGCCGCATCTCGCCGCGGAGCGCCTCGTGACCCTTGTCGTCGCGGTAGTAGCCCCCGCTGGCGTACGACGGGACCGACTCGGAGTGGCCGCCCAGTAGCTTGTGGAGGGGCATGTCGGCGGCCTTCGCCTTCACGTCCCAGAGCGCGATGTCGACGGTGGAGATGGCGCGCAGGAAGAGGCCGGTCCGGCCGATCTGGACGTTGCCCTCGTACATCTCGTGCCACAGGCGCTCGGTGTCGCGGGGGTCCTCGCCGACGAGGATCGGTTCGAGCAGCGACTCGACCGCGTCGGCGATGAGGCCGGCGCCCTCGTACCCCAGCGAGTAGCCGACACCCTCGTGGCCGGTGTCCGTCCGCACGTACGTGATCGCGTGGTCCCGATAGGTGAGCGTCCGGTTGGAGAAGGAGACGGGCGACTCCAGCGGCAGCTTGATCGGGAACGACTCGACTTCGGTTATCTGCATACGTGCAGCGGCGTCACACGGGTACAAGTAGACCCCCGTATCGGCAACACTCTCAGCCGCGGCGGTCGTGACCGCTCACCCGCAGCTTTTGTATCGGGGCCGCGAGGGCCCCACATGGAGTTCCCCGACCGATCCGACGTGGACGGGCTCATCGACCCGCAGCCGCTCCCGGGGTTCGCGCGGGTGCGGTACGAGCCGGAGACCGACCGCCTCGACGACCCCGTCGGGGCGGCGCGCGAGGCGCTCGACGACCTCGACCTCGACCTCGACGGCCTTCCCGCGGGCGCGACCGTGGCCGTCGGGGTCGGCAGCCGCGGGATCGACCGCATCGACGAGGTCGCCGCGGCGGTCGTCGACCGGCTCACCGAGCGCGGTCTCGACCCCGTGGTGGTGCCGGCGATGGGCAGTCACGGCGGCGCGACCCCCGAGGGGCAACGCGAGGTGCTGGAAGCGCTCGGGGTCACCGAGGAGACGGTCGGCGCCCCGATCGACGCCCGAATGGCAGCCGAGGAGCTGGCGACGGTGACCGTGGGCGACGCCGACCTCCCCGTGTACTTCTCGGAGGCGGCGCTCGCGGCCGACGCCGTCCTCGTCGTGAACCGCGTGAAGGCGCACACCAACTTCACCGGACCCGTCGAGAGCGGGCTCGCGAAGATGACCGTCGTCGGGCTGGGCAAGCAGCGCGGCGCGAAGTCGTTCCACTCGACGGCGATCGCCGAGGGGTACGTCGAGGCGCTGACGGCCGCGCTCGACGTCATCGAGCGCGAGACGCCGCTCCTCGGCGGGATCGCGCTCGTCGAGAACTTCGAGGAGGAGGTCGGGCACCTGGAGGCCGTCCCCGCGGGCTCGTTCATCGACCGCGAGCCGGAGCTGCTGGAGCGCGCGTACGAGGAGATGCCGACGCTCCCGATCGACGACGTCGACCTCCTCGTCGTCGACGAGATCGGCAAGGAGATCTCCGGCGCCGGGATGGACACGAACGTCATCGGTCGCTACCGCGTCCTCAACGCGCCCGACCCGGAGACGCCCGACGTCGACCTCATCTACGTGCGGGGGTTGACCGAGGCGACGAAGGGGAACGGCAACGGGATCGGGCTCGCGGACCTCACTCGGCGGAGCGCGGTCGACCAGCTGGACCTGAAGAAGACGTACGCGAACGCGCTCACCAGCGGGTCGCTCGCGAAGTCGAAGCTCCCCGTGGTGGCGCCGGACGACGAGTTCGCGCTCCGGACCGCGCTGGCGGCGCTCGGCGGCTACGACCCCGAGACCGTCCGCATCGTCTGGATCCGGAACACGCAGGACCTCGGGGAGCTCCGCGTCTCCGACGCCGGCGTCGACGACCTCCCCGCGGCGGCGACGGTGGTCGGCCGGGAGACGGTCGGGTTCGAGGACGGGACGGCGGGGTTCGAGGCCTCGGCCGACGACGGCTCGGGCGCGTAGGGCGGTCCCGGCCCCTTGCCTCTAGGGAAACGTTTTCACGCCGCACTCGGGATGAGTGAGACATGGACCTACAGATCGACGGGAACGCGGCCCTCGTCACGGCGTCGTCCAGCGGACTCGGCAAGGCATCGGCGAAGGCGTTGGCCCGCGAGGGCGTCGACGTCGTCATCAACGGCCGCGACGAGGAGCGACTGGCGGCCGCGAAAGAGGAGGTCGAGGCGGTCGCGACCGGCGAGGTCGTCGCGCAGCCGGCCGACCTGACCGACGCCGACGAGGTGGCGGCCCTGGTGGAGACCACGGTCGACGAGTTCGGCACGATCGACCACCTCGTGACGAGCGCGGGCGGCCCGCCGTCGGGCGCCTTCCTCGACACCGACGACGAGGACTGGCAGCACGCCTACGACCTGCTCGTGATGAGCGTCGTCCGGCTGGCGCGGGAGTCGTACCCGCACCTCAAGGAGGGCGACGGCGGCACCATCGTCAACATCACCTCCCGGAGCGTGAAGGAGGCCATCGATAGCCTCGTGCTGTCGAACTCCGTCCGGATGAGCGTCATCGGGTTAGAGAAGACGCTCTCGAAGGAGTTCGCGCCGGAGGTACGCGCGAACGCCGTCCTCCCCGGCCCTCACGAGACGAGCCGCATCCGCGACCTCGTCGAGGCCGCCGTCGAGCGCGGCGACTACGACTCCTACGAGGAGGGGCTCGACGACTGGGCGGGGAACCCGCTGGAGCGCATCGGCGACCCGATGGAGCTCGGCAACACCGTCGCGTTCCTCTCGTCGCCGAAGTCCGGCTACGTCAACGGCACCGCGCTCCCGATCGACGGCGGCTCGACCGGGGCGAACCTATGAGACCGGTCGCGTTCGACGAGGCGGAGACGTACGAGCCCGAGAAGGGGTGGCGGCGCGTGTCGATGGCCGGCAGCGACCAGTTCTCCTTCGAGTGGTTCGAGAAGCCGCCGGGACACAGCTCGCCGATGCACGACCACGAGAACGAGCAGGTCTGCCTCTGCTTGGAGGGCGAGCTCACGGTCGCCACCGAGGACGACGAAGTGACGCTCCAGAAGAACGACTCCGTCTTGCTGGAGTCCAACGAGGCCCACAGAGTGGAGAACACCGGCGACGAGCGCGCGGTCGGCCTCGACGTGTTCGCGCCCGGGCGCTCGTTCGACTTCTGGACGGACCGCGAGGAGTGAGATGAACGGAGCGAACGCGCGAAACGGGGCGGTCTCCGGATGAAGTACCTCGCACGCACCGCGACCGGCGACCCCCTGCTCGGCGACGAGAGGGGGTACGTCCCCCTCGGCGCGGTCGAGCCCGACCTGGAGAGCGTCCGCGACGCGCTCCCCCGGGCGGCCGCGGGGACGCTCGGCGACGTCGCCGACGCGACCGCCGACGCCGTCCCGGCCGAGGACGTCTCGTTCGGCGCGCCGCTGGAATCGTTCGGGAAGCTGTGGGGGATCGGGCTGAACTACGAGGAGCACGCCGGCGACCTCGACGAGCAGCGCCCGACGGAGCCGGCGAGCTTCATGAAGCCGTCGTCGGTCCTGACGGGGCCGGGCGGCCCGATCCGGCTGCCGCCGACCGAGCAGAGCGAGCGGGTGACCGCCGAGGCGGAGCTGGCCGTCGTGATGGGCCGAACCTGCCGGAACGTCGACGAGGGCGACGTGGACGGCGTGATCGCGGGGTTCCTCCCCGTGATCGACATGACGGCCGAGGACGTGCTCCAGCGGAACCCGCGCTTCCTCACGCGGGCGAAGAGCTACGACACGTTCCTCGTGCCCGGCGCCGCGCTCGCGGTGCCGGAGGAGCCGCTCGACTTGGAGTCGCTCTCGGTGCGGACCGAGGTCAACGGCGAGGTCCGGGCGGAAAACGAGATCCGGAACATGCTGTTCCCGCCGGCGGAGATCGTCTCGTTCCACTCCGACGTGATGACGCTGGAGCCGGGCGACCTGTTCAGCACCGGAACGCCCGGCGCGGCGCCCATCGACCCCGGCGACGAGGTGCGGGCGGTCGTCGAGTCGATCGGCACGGTCGACGCGCCGGTGACGCGGTAGGAGGGCCGGACGCGACCCGCGGCGGCGACGGACCGAGCCTCTGCCCGTTGTCGTCGGCCGGCACTGGCAGCCATCTTTATTACCCGCTGTTCGGTTAGGTTTCCGTATGTACCGCGTACTGCTCCCCGTCGGCGGGGAGGCCGAGCACGTACTGGCCGCGGCGGACGCCGTCGCGTCGCTGCCGAACGCCGCCGACGAGGTCGAGGCGGTGATACTCAACGTCTACGAGGGGTTCGAGGTCAGCGGCGAGGGAGGCCGCGTCGACTCCGAGGACGTGTGGAACGAGGAGAACTACCCGGAGAGCGTCGACGCCGTCGAGGACCGGCTGACGGAGGCCGGCGTCGAGACGACCAGGCGGCGCGAGCACGGCGACCCCGCCGAGACGATCATCGAGGTCGCCGAGGAACTCGACGTCGACAACGTCACCATGAGCGGGCGCCGCCGGAGCCCGACCGGCAAGATGCTGTTCGGGAGCACGACCCAGTCGGTGTTGCTCGCGGCCGACCGACCGGTGACGGTCATCCTCGACGAATAACCCGTCGGCCGCGACGTGTTCGGCGGTCGTCACGACGGGGAATATTCTCCCCGTTTAAACTGAAACAAACAGATACATTGTTAATGATCGACTGATTTTACACGGTTGAGCATGGCAGAAAACTCAGTCAATCGACGCAAGTTCCTGTACGGCACGGGCGCGGTAGGCATCACCGGACTCGCCGGATGTAGCGGCGGCGACGGTGGGGACGGTTCCGACGGCTCTGACGGTTCCGACGGTTCCGACGGTTCCGACGGCTCTGACGGTTCCGACGGTTCCGACGGTTCCGACGGCGGCAGCGAGGACCTCTCGCTGCGCGTCGGGACGTCGGCCGGCGGGACGCAGGACGTCGGCCTCGCCGTCGAGCGCGCGGTGAGCCAGGAGAGCGACACCCTGAGCTACTCGACGATCGAGAGCCCGGGCTACATCGGGACGATCCGCCGGATGGCGAACAACCAGTTCAACGCCGGCATCACCGACAACAACTCGCTGGCGAAGGCGCTCGACGACAGGGGCGCGTTCGAGGAGCAGGGCGTCGAGCGCATCCCGCAGTACGGCTTCTACGCGTTCCCGTACAGCATCTACGTCATCGCCCGCGACGGCACGGGGATCGAGACGTTCGACGACCTCGCCGGCGCGAACGTCTACCCGGCGGAGCCGGGCTACTCGACGCGTGCGACGACGCTCGACGTCTGGTCGCAGGAGCCGACGGCTGACGTCTACGAGGAGATGAACATCCAGAACATGGGCGTCGACTCCGCGCCCGGCGCGATGGAGGAGGGCAACATCGACGCCTGCATCGCGTACGGGACGCCCGGCGTGCGGTACACCGGGTTCGTTCAGGAGATCGCCTCCCGGATCGACGTCCACTACGTCGAGCCGACGGACGCGCTTCGGGAGTCCGCCGAGTCGTACCCGGGCGCCGGGTTCGGCACCACGAGCTACGACGAGTGGCCCATCGCGGACACCGACATCGGCACCGACGAGGTGTTCCACTGGAACCTCGAAGTGAACTACACGTTCAACCCCGAGGCGAACCCGGACGCCGTCTACGAGCTGTGCCGCGTCGTCGACGAGCACAACGACACGGTCAACGAGGGCGAAGAGCAGTTCAACGACTTCGAATCCACCGCGGACATGCTCGGCTCGGCCCGCGAGAACATCCCGGTCCACCGCGGCGCCGTGCAGTACTACAAGGACAACGACGCGTGGGACGACAGCCTGACCGAAGGCGACAGCGCCTGATCGGCGGGTAAACCGGCTTTCCTCCCCGCTCTCCGGGGCGTACCGATCAGTAATTTAAAATCCTCGAACACGTAATCGACAATCCAGACACCAACCATGACACGACCCACCACGCCCGGGCGGACGAATATCATCTCTAACGTACGCTGGCACCAATGAGCACGGAAACGGCCTCGACGGAGCCCGACTCCGGACTGCTTCGGGGGCTCGACGTCACGGTCACGGCGGCGGCGCTGCTGTTCTGGGCGGGGGTGCTCTACTGGGCCCAGACGCAGGCCATCTCGCAGGTGCGGTTCGCCACCGCGTTCGTCGGCGGTATCCTGACCGTCTACGCGCTCAACGAGACGCGGCTCGCCATCGCCGACGGAGACTGGATCGACGGCGCCGTGTTGATCCCCGCGTCGCTGGCGCTGATGACCGCGTCGGCGTTCTTCGCGATCAACTTCCAGGACGTCTACCTCCAGCGCCAGGGGTACGCGCTCGAGCACGAGTACATGCTCGCGCGGCTCGTCGTCCTCTCGCTGATGTACCTCACGTGGCGCGAGTTCGGCAACGTGTTCCTCGGACTCATCTTCGCCGTGTTCGCGTACGCGATGTACGGGAACTACGTCCCGGGCGTGTTGGGGCACGCGGGGATGCAACAGGCGACGCTGCTGCAGGCGACGGTCACGGACCTGTACGGCTTCTACGGGAGCCTCACGCAGATCACGGCCTCGTGGATCGCGCCGTTCCTGCTGTACGCCGGCCTGCTGTTCGCGTACGGCGCGTTCGACCTGATCCTGCGGGTCGCCATCGTGGCCGCGAAGTACATCGAGTCCGGCATCGCTCAGACCGCCGTGCTCTCCTCGGCTGTCATCGGCTCGATCAACGGCTCATACACCGCTAACGCGGCGATGACGGGATCGTTCACCATCCCGACGATGCAGGAGGCCGGGATGGAGGGCCACCGCGCGGCCGGCATCGAGGCGGTCGCCTCGACCTCCGGGCAGGTGCTCCCGCCAGTGATGGGCGCGTCCGCGTTCGTGATGGCGTCGTACCTCGGCGTCCCGTACCTCGACATCGTCGTCGCCGGGCTCGTGCCGGCCGCGATCCTGGTCGTCTCCATCTCCATCGCGGTCCACTACCTCGCCATCGCCGACTCCAGCAGCCAGGACATGGAGTTCTCCGAGTTCTTCGACGAAGAGCTCTCGACGGAGAAGAAGATATTCGAGGCGCTCCGCTTCGGCGTCCCGTTCGCGCTGCTCATCTACCTGCTCGGGATCGTCCAGTACACGGTGATGACGTCCGCGCTGTACACGGTGGTCGCGATGATGGTCACCGGGGTGCTCATGCCGCCGCTCCAGCGGGTCGTGGACAGTTCGGGCACCAGCCCGGTCGGAGAGTTCGTCACGCAGGTGAAAAACACCGTTCACGGGATCCGGCGCGGCGCCATCATCCTGGCGCCGATCGCGATCATCCTGGTCGTCATCAGCGGCGTCGTGAACCTGTTCAGCACGACCGGCATCCCGGCGAAGATCGCGCTGCTGCTCATCAACATCTCGGGCGGCGTGCTGCTGTTCGCGGTGCTGCTCGGGATGGGCGTCGCCATCCTGATGGGCGTCGGCATGCCGACGGTCGCCGCGTACGTCATCGTGGCCATCCTCATCGTGCCGACCTTCGTCTCGGACTTCAACGTCGCGCCGATCACGGCCCACTACACGATGTTCTACGCGGCCATCCTCGCGGGGATCACGCCGCCGGTGGCGACCGCGGCGGTGATCGCGGCGGGGATCGCGGAGGCGAACTTCTGGCGGACCTGCGGCGCCGCGGTCCGGATCGCCGCGCCGCTGTTCGTTCTCCCGGTCGCGTTCGTCTACAACCCCGCCATGATCTCGATGGAACCCGGACTCGGCACGCTGTACGTCGGACTGCTCGTGCTGCTCGGCGCAGTGACGATCATCTACGGGCTGAACTACCCGTTCAAGATGCGCCCCGGACGGAAGCTCGGCGCGCGGGCCCTGCTCGCGACGCTCGGCGTCCTCATCATGACGTACCCGAGCGACGTCGCGAAGATCGCCGGGATCGCCGTCTTCGCCGCCGTCTTCGTGGCCGAGAAGGTGATGATCCGCGGTCTCAAGCTGCCGTTCGGCAGGGGGGCGAGCCAATGAGCGACGACGACTCTCCCGAGGCGGTCGCCGAGCAGTCCGCACAGCAGGCCGGCGGTCTCGGGGAGATCATCCCGGAGCCGCTGATGCCGGTGTGGAACCGGGTCGAGAAGGTGCAGGCGTTCCGCCGGACCCACGGCGAGAAGTACGTCGGCGCCCTCGAGCTGCTCACCGCGCTCGCGCTCACGGCCGGCTACGTCTGGTGGCTGCTCATCTTCCTCGAACTGCTGTGAACGGGCGCGCGACGTAGCGCCCCTCCGAACGCTTTTTTACTCGAACCACTCGGCCGCGCGCTCGACGTCCTGCGGGATGTGGTACTCCCGCTCGCAGACGTCGTCGAGGTACGAGCGCAGCTCGGGCGCGAATTCGGGGTGCGCGCAGCGCTCGATTATCAGCTCCGCGCGCTCGACCGGCGAGAGCCCGCGCACGTCGGCGACGCCCTGCTCGGTGACGAAGACGTCGACGTCGTGTTCCGTGTGGTCGACGTGGAACGTCTGCGGGACGACCCGCGAGACCGCGCCGTCGTCGAGCGCGGAGGGGAGCGCACACACCGTGATCAGCGAGTTCCGGTTGAAGTCGGCCGAGCCGCCGACGCCGTTTATCATGCGCTCGCCGCGGACGTGCGTGGAGTTGACGTTGCCGTAGAGGTCGAACTCGATGGCGCTGTTGACGCCGACCACGCCGAACTGGTCGATGAGCCCCGGGTGGTTGGAGACGTCGGCCGGCCGGAGCACCACGTCCTCGGCGTAGCGCTCGACGTCCTCGAAGAGGCGCTGTTGGCCCTCGTCGGTGAGCGCGAGCGACGTCGCGCTCGCGGCTTCCAGCCCGCCGGCGTCGAGCATGTCGAAGAGGCCGTCCTGGATGAGCTCGCCGAAGTACACCACCTCGCGGTCGCCGAAGTCGAGCGCCTGGAGCTCGCCCATCAGGGCGTTGCCGAGCGAGCCGACGCCGAACTGGAGGTGGACCGCGTCGTCGAAGACGGGGGACCGCTCCAGCTCCTCGCGGAGGAACGAGCCGAGGTTGGCGGCGATCGCGAGGTCGTCGTCGGTCGGGTCCCGGAAGGTGTACGTCGAGTCGGGGATCTCCGTCTCGACGACGCCCGCGAGCTTCTCGGGGTCGAACTCGACGTGTGGGGTGCCGATTCGCTCTCCGGGGTCGGAGAGGGGGATCGGTCCGCGGTCCGGCGGCGCGTCCGGTCGGTACACGTCGTGGAGCGCCTGCAGTTCGAGCGGCTGGTGGCGGTTTAATTCGACGTACAGCTCGTCGGCGGCCTCGACGAAGGCGGGCACCTGCCCGAGCGACGTGGAGGGAACGAACCAGTCCTCGCCGACCGCGACCGCCTCGACGACGGCGACGTCGGGGTCGACGAGCCCGCCGTACTGGACCTCGTCGCCGATCGAGGAGGCGTTGCGGTCGCTGAAGGCGATCTCGCGGGCGTCGGTCTTCTCGCGGGCGACCCGCGACGACTGGTAGGAGAACCGGCGCTCGACGGCCCCGGAGCCGACGAGATCGACGTCGATCTCGTCGCCGACCTTCCCGCTGGCGACCAGCGTGAGCGACAGGTCGCGGGGCGACTCCGCCAGCGCGAGCGGGATCGCCTTCGGGTAGCCGACGCTGCCGAAGCCGCTCGTGAGCACCGTCGCGTCGGCGTCGATCGCGGCGGCCGCCGTCTCCGCGTCGACGAGCGGGACGTCGCCGTGGAGCCGGCGCTCGACCGGCAGTCGGTCGGGTCCGCGGCTCATCGGTCGCCTCGGTCCGGGCGGGTGAAGCGTTCGCGAGTGGCGGGACGCTCGTGAGGAGCGATGCGACCGTCGATGACGGCCCGAGCGGGGCCGCCGCGAGTCGGGGGAGACGCGTTGGGTGTCATGGTCCTGAAAGCGGGACGCGCCGCGCGGAAGCGACGATTCCGTCGGCGGCGTCCGGCGAGTGGTGGTCCCAACGTCGGACGGCCGGGACTTAAACCGTCACCTTCGCTGCGAGCCGCTCCGCGATGTGCTCCCCGAACGGTAGCGAGGAGGTGAGCCCGGGGGAGACGGCGTTGAGGACGTGGACGGCGTCCTCGCGTTCGACGAACAGCGGGTCTTTCACCAGCTCGCCGTCGTCGCTCACGAGCTGCGCGCGGATCCCGGCGTAGCTCTTCTGTAAGTCCTCGGCGCGCACGTCGGGCACGAGCTTCTGGGAGGCCGCCGCGAACTTCTCCTTGCGATACGACTTGTTCAGCTCCGCCCACGCGACCGAGAGCATCAGCGGCGAGGAGAGCAGCCGCCGGAAGCCGCCGTAGGTGAGCGTCTCGAGCAGCTCGCGGGGGTCGACGTCGGTGTTGTCGTACGCCTCGCGACCGAACGCGAGCACCGCGTTCGGGCCGACGATCACCTTGCCGTCGGTGCGGCGGGTGTAGTGGACGCCGAGGAAGGGGAGCTCCGGGTTCGGCGTCGGGTAGATCATCGTCTCGCAGAGCTCGGCGCGCTCGGGGCGCACCTCGTAGTACTCGCCGCGGAACGGGACCACCTGGTACTCCTCGCCGACGCCGACCTGATGGGCCAGCGTGTCGGCGTGGAGCCCCGCGGCGTTGACCAGGTACGGGACCTCGAACCGGCCGTTACTCGTGTCGAGTCGGTACCCCTCGGCCGCCTCCTCGATCCGCGAGACCTCGTAGCCCGTGTAAATAGTGACCCCGAGCTCCCGGGCCTCGCGGGCGAGCGCGTAGACGTACTGCTCGGAGTCGACGGAGGCGGCCTCCGGAGCGTGGAGCGCGGCCTGTCCCTCGGCGTGCGGCTCGTGCGCGCGGATCGCCTCGCGGGAGTCGAGCAGCTCGTAGGCGACGCCGTTGGCCTCGGCCTGCTCGGCGAGGTCGTCGAGCCGCGCCTCCTCCTCGTCGTCCGTCGCGACGACGAGGACGCCCAGCTCCTCGCAGGGGACGTCGTGCTCCTCGCAGTAGGCCTTCATCCGGGCGGTCCCCTCGGTGGCGAACCGCGCCTTCTTCGAGTCCGGCGGGTAGTTGAACCCGGGGTGGAGCACCCCGGAGTTCCGGCCGCTCTGGTGCGAGGCGAGGTGGTGCTCCTTCTCTAAGACGGCGACGTCGAGGTCGGTGCGCTCGGCGAGGTGTTTGGCGACCGACAGCCCGACGCAGCCGCCGCCGACGATGGCGACGTCGTGGCGCATCATTTGGTGTCCGACGGATCCGGAGGCGGTGGGATATAGGTGCCGTTCGGGGCATACCGGAACGGGTTCGAGGCCCCGTTCGCGACCGGTCCCGCCGCGACCCGTCGAGGCCACGGTAACGCCTATGTCGCTGCCCGCCCGTGATACCGACGAATGACCGACACGGACGGCGGCCGTCGGAACAAGGTGGCGCGCCTCCTCGACGAGTACGACCTGGACGGCGTCGGCGACGAGCTGGAGGCGCGGTGGACGGCGACCGGCGACGACCACACGAGCCTGCGCGACCTCGCCGCCGAGTTCAACCGCAGGCTCGTCGAGGCCCGACTCGACGAGACCGGAGTGCGGCTGTCGGCGCGGGAGCTGGACGCGGTGGTGCGGTCGCTGACGGGCGACGACGTCGCCGTAGCCGACCGGACGCAGCTCCGCCGCCGGCTCGAACGCGAGGGCGTCGACGTCGACGCGCTCGACTGCGACGTGGTCACGTATCAGGCCGTCCGGAGCTACCTCCGGGACCACCGCGGCGCGGAGTACGAGCGCGACGGCGGCGACCGCGCGACGACCGCGGCCCGGGCGATCGGGAAGCTCCGCGGCCGGCTGGTCTCGGTCGCGGAGTCGAAGCTCCGGGGGCTCCGGAAGACCTCGGCGCTCACGCTCGGTGAGTTCCGGGTGCTGGTCGACGTGAGCGTGCTGTGTACGGACTGCGGCTCGCGGTACGGCGTCGCCGACCTGCTCTCGTCGGGCGGGTGCGACTGCGAGGCGTCGGAGTCGGCGGAAGTGGAGCCGCCGGAACCGGAGGAGTAGCTCGGCGGCGCTACAGGTCGTACTGCTCGCGGACCAGCCCGTCGAGGCCGCGCTCCTCCAGCACGTCAAGCGGCGCGAGCATGTCGAGCTGGACGACGCCCGGGAGCCGCCCGATCTGGACGCCGCCGGTGAACGTGCAGCGCCCGCGGACCTCGCCCTCGCTCATGTCGAGGAGCTTCGTCGCGCGGTCGAAGGCGTTCTGCGTGGCGTCGTTGACCGTGGCGCCGGAGCCGACCACCTGGATCGGCGCCATCTCCGTCTCCGTCTCGACGCCGTGTTCGGCCCCGAGCTCGCGGCCGGCCTCGCGCTCCGCCTCGGTGTACGGCGCGCTGATGAAGGGGAGGTCCTCCTCGTTCGGGAGCAGCACGGGGCCGTCGAGTTCGAGCCCCTCGATCACCTCGACGTCCATGGTGACGGTGCCGCTCACGTCGGTGGTGTGGAGGGAGAGCTCGCCGTCCCCCTGGTTCGCGTGGAGGTCGCCGACGTAGATCCCCGCGCCGTCGACGTCGACGGGGCAGATCAGCGTGGCGCCCGGGCGGACCTCGGGGATGTCCATGTGGCCGTCGGTGCGCTTCTCGAGGTCTTCTTCGGTCTCGACCCCGTAGTCGTGGTCGGCCCCGATGAGGCTCTGCCCGAAGTCGCCGGCGTTGTGGGAGTCGGGCATCGTCACCGACGGCGTCGTCCCGATGTTGCCGATAAAGGGCCGGAGGCGACCGAGCGTGCCGGGCATCCCGTCGGGCTCGTACAGCAGGATCGGGTGTTGCCGGGAGTTCTCGGGGATGTCCATCACCTCGTCGGCGTCGGTCGCGAGCTCGTGGGCGCCCTCCTTATCGAGCGTGACGCCGACCGCGTTCTCGTGGTCGAACGCGACGGTGTAGCCGTACTCGAAGCCGAACGAGGAGGCGTTGGCGCCGCAGTCGGCACAGCGGATCGCGTCCTCGCCGGTGCCCTCGACGACCGAGTCGGGCCAGGTCGTCCCGCACTCCGGGCAGCGGTGGTCGACGAACGGGTCGTCGCGGAACGCCTCCTCGCGCTCGGCCATCGACCCCGTGCTCGTCGCCATGCTCGTCACCTCCACGTCGCGGATGCGGATCGCGACGGCGTCGCCGACCTCGGCGCCCTCGACGCGGATCGGGCGCGTCACCTCGTGGCCGCCCCGGAACGAGGGGGTGACCATCGGTCCCCAACACCCGGGGGGCGTGTACGTCCGTATCGTCCCGCCGTCGGCGACGGTCCCGGCCCACTCCTGGTCGGGACCGACCAGCCCGAGCGTGTACTGGTCGACGTACAGCTCCTCTTCGATCTCTTGCTGTGACATAACACACCAGGGTACGTGACACACCGAAATAACGCTACTGCTCGCGGAACCGCGGCGGCGGTCGCGCGGAGAGAGAACGTTTCAAAACGGATAGCAAACGGGAGAATAGTCATTCCGAGACACAAAACGTCGGCGGCCCGGGATCCGAACGAGAATCTGAGCCGTACCGCCCGCTCGACGCGGTTAAAATGGGTTTCGGAGCGCTATTTTCGGCGAGATCGACGATGACCGGTGTGAGTCGGAGACACGAGCGTACGCGGGCCACGGCCTGGCAGAAGCGGCGTTCTCACCGAAACCGAGATGACGGCTGAGCTTTCGATTTCGAACAATGGTACAATTCGAAGAATACTCGAATGTCTTACGAATATCGGCGTCGGGGTCTGCGTGATGGCCCGACTACGCCGCGCGGTCGGCGGCGCCGTCGACCAGCTCCTCGGCGACGGTCGCGGCGTCCATCAGGGCCGGGTCGACAGCGAGGTCGGCGACGGTCGCGACGAACGCCGGCAGCGACCGCTCGGCGTACGTCACGACGAGGACGGACGGCTGCAGCTCCTTGGCGATCGGGATGCCGGTCGCCTCCTCGACGTCGGTGAGGACGAAGTAGTCGGCGTCGGCGATCCCGGCGTCGGAGAGCGCGTCGGCGGTGACGAGCCCCTCGATCCGGCGGACCTCGACGCCGAGGGCGGCGAGCTCCTCGCCGAGGCCGTGCTCGTCGGGGCCGGCGACGACGGCGATTTCGCCCTCGGCGCGACCGCCGTCGGGGCGAGCGGATTCGCCCGCCATCACTCGTACTCGATCGTCGCGGGCGGCTTGTGGGTCACGTCGTAGACGACGCGGGCGACGTTCTCGTTCTCGCCGGTGATCCGGCTCTGGATCCGCTGGAGCGTGCTCCAGTCGAGCTCCTGCGCCCGGGCGGTCATCCCGTCGCGGCTCTCGACCGAGCGCACGGCGACGACCCAGCCGTGGACGCGGTTGTCGCCCTTGACGCCGGTCGCCTTTCCGAGGACGGCGGCGAACGCCTGCCACGGGTCGTACTCCTCCAGCTCCTCCTCGACGACGTGGGTCGCCTCGCGGGCGACGGCGGCCTTCTCCGGCGTCACCTCGCCGACGATCCGGACGGCGAGGCCCGGGCCGGGGAACGGCATGCGCTCGGAGATGATCTCTTCGAGGCCGAGCTCGCGGGCGACCTCGCGGACCTCGTCCTTGTAGAGGTCGCGCACGGGCTCGACGATCCCCTCGAAGTCGACGACCTCGGGGAGCCCGCCGACGTTGTGGTGCGACTTGATGTTCCCCTCGGACTCGATGCGGTCCGGGTAGATCGTCCCCTGCACGAGGTAGTCGGCGTCGACGTCGCGGGCGACCGTCTCGAACTCGTCGATGAACCCCTCGCCGATGACGTGGCGCTTCTCCTCGGGGTCGGTGACGCCCGCCAGCCGCTCGAAGAAGCGGTCCTGGGCCTCGATCACCCGCAGCGACTCCATGAACGAGAAGGTGTCTCGGATCTCCTCGGTCTCCCCTTTCCGCATCAGCCCCGTGTCGACGTAGACGGGGGTGAGCTGGTCGCCGACCGCCTCGTACGCGAGCGTCGCCGCGACCGAGGAGTCGACCCCGCCGGAGAGCGCGATCACGGCGTTCGCGTCGCCGATCGCCTCCCGGATCTCCGTAATCGCCTCGTCGATGAATGCCTCCGTCTCGACCATCTATAGCCTCACGTCCGCGTTCCGCTCGGTTGTGTCCGTCGATCCCAGCGCCGCCTCGACGAGGGCGACGAACGGCGGGCTCGCGCGGTCCGGCCGCGACCGGAACTCGGGGTGTGCCTGCGTCCCGAAGAAGAACGGGTGGTCCGGGCGCTCCAAGATCTCCATCCGGTTGTCAGCCTTGCCGGAGAACGTCAGCCCGTCGGCCTCCAACCGGTCGATGTACTCGGGGTTCACCTCGTAGCGGTGGCGGTGGCGCTCCGTACAGGAGTCGGCGCCGTACACCCGCGCCGCGAGCGTGCCGGGCTCGATGTCGGTCTCGTGGGCGCCGAGCCGCATCGTCCCGCCCATGTCCTCCGTCTCGTACTGCTCGGGGAGCAGATCGATGACGGGGTGGGGGGTGTCGGGGTCGATCTCGGCGGAGTGGGCGCCCGCCAGCCCGAGGACGTTACGGGCGTGTTCGACGACCGCCATCTGGAAGCCGAGACAGAGCCCGAGGAAGGGGACGCCGTTCTCGCGGGCGTACCGGACTGCCTCGATCTTCCCGTCGGTGCCGCGGGAGCCGAATCCGCCGGGGACGACGACCGCGTCCGCCGACGCCAGCCGCTCCTCATGGCGCTCGGTGGTCTCGTCGGCGTCGACCCACAGCACGTTCACCTCGGTCCCGGTCTGGATCCCGGCGTGTTTCAGCGCCTCGTGGATCGACATGTACGCGTCTTCGAGGGCGTACTTCCCGACGAGCGCGACGTCGAGCTCGCGGTCGCGGTCGCGGGTGACTAGCTCGCGCCACTCCGTCGAGCGCTCGGCCTTCGGGAGCGCCTCCTCGGCGAGCCCGAGCCGCTCCATCACGTGTTCGTCTAACCCCTCGTCTTCCACCATCAACGGGACGTGGTAGATGTCCTCGACGTCGGGGTTCGAGAAGACGGCGTCCGTGGGGACGTCGCAGAATAAGGCGATCTTCTCTTTCGTCTCCGGGTCAAGCCGGTCCTCGGAGCGCCCGACCAAGATGTCCGGCTGGAGCCCGATCGAGCGCAGCTCCTTCACCGAGTGCTGGGTCGGCTTCGTCTTCTGCTCGCCGTTCTTCGAGTAGGGGACGAGCGTGACGTGGGTAAAGAGGATGTCCTCGTCGTCCTCCTCGTGGGCGAACTGGCGGAGCGCCTCCAGGAACGGCATCGACTCGATGTCGCCGACCGTCCCGCCGATCTCGACGAGGCAGACGTCGGACCCTTCGGCGGCCTCCCGGATGCGACGCTTGATGTCGTCGGTGACGTGCGGGATGATCTGGACGGTCTTCCCGAGGTAGTCGCCGGCGCGCTCCCGCTCGATGACGTGCTGGTACGTCTTCCCCGTGGTGACGTTGTGGTCGAACGTCATGTCGGTGCCGAGGAAGCGCTCGTAGTTGCCCAAGTCGAGGTCGACCTCGCCCCCGTCCTTCAACACGTACACCTCGCCGTGCTCGTACGGGTTCATCGTCCCGGCGTCGACGTTGAGATAGGGGTCCACCTTCACCGCGGTGACGTCGAAGCCCGCGTTCGCGAGGAGCCGCCCGGTGCTGGCGGCGGTGATCCCCTTCCCCAGCCCGGACATGACGCCGCCGGTGACGAACACGAACTTCCGACCCAATGACGGGTCGTACCCTGTGTCGGGATCCGTTGGCATATCGACCGTCCGTCAGGGGCCGGCAAAACCGTTTCGGACCCTCCGTTTCGGGTGGGCGTTCGTTACGTTGTCGCGGCGCACCGACGGTCGCTGCCGGAAATCGGCCGCGAAGCCGAGACGGGGCACCGACCGCGCTACTCCGGCGCGGCGAGCTTGTAGCACATCCCGGCCTCGTCGGAGCCCTCCGGAGCGCGCTCGGCGTAGTATATCGCGTCGTCGGTGACATATGGGGCGCTCGTCACGTCGCCGCGCCCCTCGACCGCCCACGTCACCGAGCCGTCGGCGCGGTCGAGCGCGTAGAGGTGCGCGTCGTACGAGCCGGCGAGCACGTGCTCGTTCGTCGCGGTCACGCTGCCCGTCACCCAGCCGTTCACCGGGGTGGACCACTCCTCTTCGCCGGTCGCGAGGTCAATGGCGTACACGTTGCCGTCGTGGCTCCCGACGTAGGCGGTCCCGTCGTGGACCGCGGGCGCGCACATGACCATGTCGTCGGTCTCGAACTCCCAGAGCCCCGTGCCGTCGGCGACGTCGACGGCGGTGACCGTCTCGGCCCACGACGGGACCACCGCGATTCCGCGGCTGACAGCGATCGGCGCCTTCACGTCGCCGCCGGTGTCGTACGTCCACGCGCGCTCGCGGTCGGAGAACGACCACGCGTAGACGTTGCCATCGTTGGAGCCGAACAGGAAGCGGTCGCGCTCCAGGTCGACGGCGACCGTCGAGTGCGGGTGGTCGGTCGGCCGGTCGTCGCGCCACTCCACGTCGCCGCTCTCGGCGTCCATGACGACGACGGTCCCGCTCGGGGTCGCGTACTCGACGGCGACGTACAGCCGCCCCTCGTGGTAGGTCGGGCTGGCGGCGGCCGCGTCGCCGA
This sequence comes from Halorubrum depositum, assembly GCF_007671725.1. Lineage (NCBI taxonomy): Archaea > Methanobacteriati > Methanobacteriota > Halobacteria > Halobacteriales > Haloferacaceae > Halorubrum > Halorubrum depositum. The sequence continues at coordinate 1,311,761 of NZ_VCNM01000001.1, forward strand.
CGTCGGTCTGCCACAGGATCTCCCCGTCCGCGACCGAGACCGCGGAGACGACGCCGTCGTAGGTCCCCACGTACGCCGTCCCGTCCGCGATCGCGGGGGTGCCGTGGCTCCCGCGGTCGTCGTCGGAGATCGAGGTCGACCAGTTCGGCTCCCCGTCGGTCGCGATCGACTGAATGCGGCCCGTGTCGTCGGCGACGAGAACGTCGCCCGACGGCGCGAGCATCGGGCTCCCCTTCGAGGCCGTGTGGTCGCCGCGGTTCGCCGGCACGGCCCACTCCACGTCGACGGTCTCGGGAATCGTCGCGTCGATGTGGCCGTGGTTCCGGAGCCCCTGTCGGAACTGCGAGGTGAGCCCCTCGGGCGACTGCGCTCGGCCGTCGAGGTCCAGCGGGAGGTCGGCGCCCTCGAAGTCGGACTCCCCGTCGTCGCCGTCGTCCGACGGGTCGCCGCCGAGCGCGCTACAGCCAGCCAGTCCCGCGACGCCGACGCCGCCGGCGACGCGGAGCCAGTCGCGACGCGTCCGTTCGGTCATGGATCCCGGTTCGCGGGTGAGGGTAAAAAGCCATGCCGCTCGGGAGCGCGGCGGTGGGAGGGGGGCCGCCCGGAGCGAAAAGCACTCGTTGCTCGCGGCCGCACCGCACGCCCGGTATGAACTGGTCTCCGCTCCCTCCCGCGGTCGCCGCCGTCGCGGCGGCCGCGGTCGCCGTGACGCGTCGCCTCCCGCCCCTGCTCGTCGGGTCGTCGATACCGACGCCGTCGCCTGAGAGCGTCGCGCTGTACGCGCTCGGCGGGCGGTTCGTCTCGTTCCTTCTGATCTACGGCCTCCTGTTCGGGGTCGCCGTCGCCGTCGGCGCTCGTCGCGAGTCGACCGACCGCGACGCGGCGATCGTGCTGGCGACGGGGGTCCTCGCCGCGGTCGCGTACCTCGTCGCGAGCGCCGCGGTGCTGCTCGTGCTCGACCCGAGTCGCGTCCTCACGAACGCGGTCGCCGGTCTCGGGAGCAGCGCCGGCGTCGGCGTCCACCTAGCCGTCGTCACCTTCGCTGGGCTCGCGCTGGCGGATCGTCGGCAAACCGGTGCGTAAAGGACATAAAACGACGAACTGACCTTCCCGCGGCTCGTCGGGTTGAGTATGAAATTTTGCGAGGGAAGAGCGCTCCGAGAGCGTCTTCCGCATCACGGGGGTGGACCCCGGCGATGCGAGGGGAGGGATTTGAACCACGGTCGCGCCAGAGGCGCTCCCTGATTCAAATCCTCCCCCCTTGTGCATTCGCGCGTTGTGGACGCGCTCATGCGAGGGGAGGGATTTGAACCCACGGACCTCTACAGGAGCGGATCTTGAGTCCGCCGCCGTTTCCGGGCTTGGCTACCCTCGCACGCACTCGACGATTCAGCGTCGCTCCTCTTTATTTCGTCGGTTAGGTGCGGCCGAGCCGGGCTCGGTCCCGTGGATCGCCTCACAGCGCGATCATCGACACGCCGACGACGGCGAGGGCGGCGGCGACGAGGCGGACGCGGAAGTAGCGCTCGCCGAGGACGATTCCGCCGAGCACGACGGCGATAATCGCCTGCGTGTTGATCACCGGCGAGGCGACGCTCGCGGGGAGCGACGCGAAGGCGACGGTGGTGAGGTGCTCGCCGAGCGCGACGAGCGCGCCGGCCGCGACGAACTTCGGCGCGTCGCGGCGGCTGACCGTCGGCGGAGTGCGGAGCGCGCTCGGAAGCAGCACGAGCCCGGCCCCCGCGAGGAGCAGCGGCACCCACAGCGTCCCGGGGATCGCGAGCTCCTGGAGGGCCACGCGCTTCCCGAGATCGGCGAGGGCGTAACACGCCGCGCTCACCAAGGCGAGCTGAGCGGGCCGGGAGTGGACGGCGCCGACCAAGGGCGCGAGCAGGCTCCCCGGCTCGTAGTTCGCGACGTACACCGCCGCGGTGGCGACGACGACGCCGGCCACCTGTATCGGCGCGAGCACCTCGCCGAGCAACAGCACCTCAAGGGGGAGCACGAACATCGGGACGACCTTGTTGATCGGGGTCACGTAGGAGACGTCGCCGTGAGCGATCGCCCGGAGGAAGAGCACGAACGCGGCCGCGGTCGCAGCCGCGGTGCCGGCGACGACGGCGACCGCCGCGGGGTCGACCGCCGCCAGCGACCGCGCGAGCGTCCCGGGCGCGCCGAGCGGATCGGCCGCGAGTGCCGCCCCGCCGAGGTCGTTCGTCGCGACGGTCACGGGGAGGAACCACGCGATCGCCGACGCGTTGATCAGCACCGTGAGTCCCGCGGGCGGATAGCCCGAAAAGGAGCGCTTGAGCACGAAGATGTACGCCCCCCAGACGACCGCGGCCCCGAGCGCGGAGAGGAGACCGAGTTCCATCGATCGACCCGACTCCCGGTCGGGGAAAGAAGCGTTCGATTCCCGACCGCGTCGCGCGAGCGGACCTGGCGACGGCCGACGGGGACGAGCCGCGAAACGGTTAGGTCGCTGGGCCCGAGAGGCGTCCGCATGGACGAGCACACCCGTGACCCCGGCGTCGCCCCGCCGCTCGGGGACCCGACCGGGTGGCACGCGGCCGACGGGGAGGGCGACTCGGCCGCTGGCGACGCGGACGCCGCCCCCGACGACGCCCGGCTCGCCGGCGGCCACTGGGAGCACGCCACGCTGCGCCGGGCGACCGAACACGGAGTCCGGCTGTTCAACGCCGGCGCGTACCACGAGTCGCACGACTGCTTCGAGGACGAGTGGTACAACTACGGGAGCGGGACCACGGAGAGCGCCTATCTCCACGGGATGGTGCAGGTCGCGGCGGGCGCGTACAAGCGCGTCGACTTCGAGAGCGACGACGGGATGCGGTCGCTGTTCGAGACCGCGCTGGAGTACCTCCGGGGCGTCCCGGACGACTTCTACGGCGTCGACGTCGCCGAGGTGCGCGCGACGCTCCGAGACGCGCTCGGCGATCCGGCCGCGATCGACGGGTGGAAGATCCCGCTGGACGACGCCCGCCCGGAGGCGTATCCGGCCGACTACGAGTACGCCGAGCGGATCGACGAGGCGCACTGAGCGGTCCGTGCGGCGCGGGCGACCGCGCCGATCCGAACGCGACTTATCCGCCGAGCGCCTCGTGCGGATATGGACGTGTACGAACTGGGCGAGGGCAAGCCCGAGGTCGCGGTCGTCGGCGCGATCCACGGCGACGAGCCCTGCGGCGCCCGAGCGATCCGACGGCTCCGCGACAGCGACCTCGACGTCGAGCGCCCCGTGCGGCTGATCGTCGCCAACGAGGCGGCGCTCGACGCCGGGGTGCGCTACCTCGACGCCGACCTCAACCGGGCGTTCCCGGGCGACCCGGACTCGGACGCCCACGAGGAGCGGCTGGCCGCCGAGCTGGCGGCCGAGGTCGAGGGGTGTACCACCCTCGCGATCCACTCGACGCAGTCGTCGGCCGAGCCGTTCGCGGTGATCGACTCGATGGACGAGGTCACCCGCGCGGTCGCCCCCCACCTCCCGGTCGACGTCGTCATCGAGACGGACGCGTTCACCGAGGGCCGGCTCATCGAGCACCCGCACACGCTCGAGGTGGAGGCCGGCCTGCAGGGCTCGGACGGGGCCGCCGACAACGCCTACTGGCTGACGCGGGCGTTCCTGGCCGCCACCGGCGCGCTCCCGGCGCCGGGAGCCGACGACGTCGTCGACGCGGGCGGCCGCGACGACGTCGAGGTGTTCCGGCTCCGCGACCGGATCCCGAAGCCGGAGGCCGAGGAGTACGAGGTGTTCGCGCGCAACTTCGAGCGCGTCGAGGTCGGCGAGGCCTTCGCGGCCGCCGGCGACGAGCAGCTCCGCGCCGACGAGCCGTTCTACCCCGTGTTGCTCTCGCCGTACGGCTACCGCGACCAGTTCGGCTACGTCGCCGACCGAGTCGGAACGATCGAGTGACCGCGGGCGTGCGGGCGGGAGAGCCTACTCGACGAGTTCGATCTCGTCGTCGCCGTTCGGCACCGCGCAGATGAACGCGCCCGGCTCGTCGCCGTCGTTCCGGTACCAGTGCTCGACGCCCGCCGGGATGAGGAGCGCGTCGCCAGGGGAGACGACGTGCTCCGTCTCGCCGATCCCCACCACGTACTCGCCGGCGAGCACGTACTGCTCGTGTTCGACCGCGTTCGTGTGGCGGGGGACCGCGGCGCCGGGCGCGAGCTCGAACCGCCGCATCGCGAAGTTCGGGGCGCCGTCCGACGCGTCGAGGAGCACGCCCTTCCGGAGCCCGTCGGCGGCGTCGACCGCCTCGTAACCGATCTCGTCGCCGCGCTTCACGACCGCGTCCGACGCGGCTGCGGCCGCGTCGTCGGTGGTGGCGTTGGTGGCGTCGTCCATACCGACCGATCGGCGGCGGGGCGGTTATAAGCGACGGCGAGCGAGTCGGCGTCGCGATTTCCGGAGATCGCCGCACGCCTCGGAGCCGTCGCCCGCCGATCCCGAAGCCGTCGCGCTCCGGCCTCGAAGCCGCTGTCACGCATTCTCGTCGCCACCCCCGGACGTTTAACCGCCCACCCGACTAACTCGATGACATGCGAGGACTCAAAATCGGGACCGTGCTCGGGATCCCGGTCAGGCTCAACTGGACGTTCCTGATCGTGTTGCCGCTGTTCGCCTACCTCATCGGGTCGCAGGTCGAGATGATCGCAGACGTGATGAACGAGGCGCTCGGCGCCGGCATCGACCCCGCCGCGCTCGCCGGCGGGCTCACGCCGTGGATCCTCGGGCTGTCGGCGGCGCTGGGGCTGTTCGCGGGCGTCCTCCTCCACGAGTTCGGCCACTCGGTCGTCGCCATGCGATACGGCTACGAGATCGAGTCGATCACGCTGTGGCTGCTCGGCGGGCTCGCCAGCTTCACCGAGTTCCCGGAGGACTGGAAACACGAGTTCTGGATCGCGGTGGCGGGCCCGATCGTCAGCGTCGCGGTCGGCGTCGGCTGTTACGCCGTGTTCGTCCTGGCGCCGGCCGGGTCGAACGCCGTCCTCTTCGTCTTCGGCTACCTCGCGCTGCTGAACGTGGTGCTCGCCGTCTTCAACATGCTCCCCGCGTTCCCGATGGACGGGGGGCGCGTCCTCCGGGCGCTGTTGGCACGGAACCAGCCGCACGCGCAGGCGACCCAGCGCGCCGCCGCGGTCGGGAAGGCGTTCGCGTTCGTCATGGGGATCATCGGGCTGCTCAACTTCCAGCTGCTGTTGATCGTCCTCGCCTTCTTCATCTACATCGCCGCCTCCGGCGAGGCCCAGCAGACGACACTGAAGGCCGCCTTCGAGGACGTGACCGTCGGCGACGTGATGACCGGGCGCGAGGAACTCCACACCGTGGCGGAGGACACCTCCGTCGCCGAGCTGATGAGCCGGATGTTCGAGGAGCGGCACACGGGTTACCCCGTGCTCCGCGGCGACGACCTCGTCGGGATGGTGACCTTAGAGGACGCGCGGTCGGTCCGCGAGGTGGAGCGCGACGCGTACACCGTCGGCGACGTGATGGCGACGAACGTGGTCGCGGTCGGCCCGGAGACGGACGCGATGACCGCGCTCCAGACGATGCAGGAGCACGGCGTCGGGCGCCTCCCCGTCGTCGACCGCGAGGAGCGACTCGTCGGGATCATCTCCCGATCGGACCTGATGACCGCGTTCAACATCATCCAGACGGGCGGCACCCCGAGCATCATCAGCGGGCGGCGACAGATCGGCGACGACCCCGACGTGTTCTGAGACGGACCGAGCCCGCGTCGCGTCCGGCGGCTCGGGAGCGGGCGTCGATCGGGAGACTGGGGGCGATCGCCGGTCGTCGACCGTCGACCGAAAGCGACTCGGCGTCGACGGCCCTACCGACGCCCATGAGCGATTCGGACTCCGCAGTCCCCGTCACGGTGTACACTCGCGAGGAGTGCACCCTCTGTGACGCCGCACGGGAGACGATCGAGGAGACCGCCGCGGGGCTCGACGTGGCGATCGACCTCGAGATGGTCGACGTCGACGAGGACCCCGCGCTCGCGGACGAGTACGGCGAGCGCGTCCCCTACGTGCTGATCGACGGGCACCCGGCGTTCAAGTACGAGGTCGACGAGCGCGAGCTGCGGCTGAAGCTGCTCGCGGCGTCCTGAGAGGGAGAAAAATCGGTTCGGCGACCGACCGAGACCCCTACGCGACCGTCTCCTCGCCGGCGCCCGGGGCGTTCGCCTTCACCCTCGTGACGGCCTCGACCGCGTTCGACCGGGAGGCGTACCCCTCGCCCGAGTCGGCGACGACGTTGCCGTTGCGGTGCCGGAGCCGCCAGCGCCACTCCTCGCTCGCGTCCTCGTAGATCTCGAAGGCCGCGTCGCCGACCTCCAGCACGGACGCGTCCGGCGCGTAGTCGCGGACGCGCTCGATCGCGTCCTCCGCGCCGGACTTCGAGGCGTACCCCTCGCCCGAGTCGGCGATAACGTTCCCGTTGCGGTGCCGGAGCCGCCAGCGGTAGTCGCCGCCCCTGTCCTCGTACAGCTCGAAGGTCGCGCTCGCGTCGCTCGCGCCCGCTGCCGCGTCCTCGGCGTCGAGGTCGTCGAGGGCGGCCTCGGCGGCGTTCGACCGCACGCTGTCGAGCCCCTGACGGGCCTTCGAGCGCGAGGAGTATCCCTCGCCCGAGTCGGCGAGCACGTTCCCGTTCTCGTGGATGAGCCGCCAGCGCCACTCGCCGGCGGCGTCGCGGAACATCTCGAAGGCCGTCGGATCGACCCGGAGGTAGTCCGCGGCGGCGACGTGCTCGCGGACCCTCGCGAGCGCGCGCTTCGCGTTCGACTTCGAGGCGTACCCCTCGCCGGAGTCGCCGACGACGTTCCCGTTGTCGTGCCGGAGCCGCCAGCGCCACTCCTCGCTCGCGTCCTCGAACAGCTCGAACGTCGCCGCGCTCTCGATCGACTCGTCCTCGCTCGGAACCGCCACGTCCGGCGCCGCGGCGTCCTCGGGCTCCGGGCCGTCGTCCGCCGCGACGGCCGCCGCCTCCTCGACCGGCGTCTCGATCCGGAGGATCCCGGCGCCGAGCGCGTTCCGCCGGACGCTGTGGAGCCCCTGCTGGGCCTTCCCGCGGCTGCTGTACCCCTGTCCGGACGTCGCGACGACGTTGCCGTTGCGGTGCCGGAGCCGCCAGCGCGGCTTCCCGCTCGCGTCCTCGAACAGCTCGAAGCGCGCCTTGCTCTCGCGGAGCGACTCGGTCTCGGCGCGCGCGGCCGCGGCCTCCGCGTCGAGGCCCTCGGCCCGCTCCTCCGCGGCGGCCAGCTCCTCGCGCGTCGACGCGAGTTCGCCCTCCGTCGACGCGAGCTCCTCCCGCGTCGCCTCCAGCTCGGCGCTCGTCTCGTCGCGCTCGGCCGTGGCGGCGTCCGTCTCGCCTCGCATCCGCTCGTAATCCTCGTACACCGGGTCGGAGAGCAGCGGGACGACCGTCCCCGCGAGCCCGATGAGGAGCAGTCCGACCCCGTACAGCGCGATCACGGTCGAATCGCCGGACGCGGTGAACCACCCCTCCGGGAAGATGTTCACGAACCACACCACGCCGAGGACGCTCACCGCGGTCCCGAGGTAGCCGAGATAGGTCCCCGTTCGGCGGAGCGGGAACCGGATCACGGCCCCGAGCATGATGAACGGCGGCGCCAGCGCGGCCAGCGCGTACGCGATGCCGCGGGTCGACGTCGCAGATTCGGTGAGGAAGAACAGCGCGACCCCGGCCAGCCCGAGCAGAACCCCGAACCCGAACAGCCAGTAGCCGTTCACCTCGTCGTTCGTGGTCGGCGTGCCGATCCGCCGCGCGTACAGTCCGCCGCCTCGGTCCGGCCGATCATCTGTTGCCATGAGTTCGGAGACTCCGGCCGTCCGGTTATAAGTGGTGGTGTGTGACACAATAACATATACCTAGTACCGGACTACCGCGACCCGAGCGTTTACCCGTCGAACGGTCCCTCGTAGGGGTATGCACGTTCTCAGAGGCGGACGAGTCGTCGACGCGGCCGGGAGTCGCGGGGCAGACGTCGCGGTCGCGGACGGCGAGATCGTCGCGGTCGGCGATTCGGAAGCGATCGACGAGGCGGTGGCGGAGGTCGCCGACGGGAGCGGCGAGGAGGTCACCGAGGTCGACGCCGCCGGGAAGGTCGTCGCGCCCGGGCTGATCGACGCGCACGTCCACGTGATGATGGACGGGCGCCCCGACGTCGCGACCGCGGTGTCGGACAGCGACTACACCGCGAGCTACCGGGCCGCGGGCAACCTGCGGGCGGCGGTCGAGGCCGGCGTCACGACGGTCCGCGACCTCGGGAGCCGGGGGACGCTCGCGCTCGACGCCGGCGAGGCGGTCGCCGCCGGCGAGATCGACGGCGCGCGGGTCGTCGCGTGCGGCCGCAACGTGATCATGACCGGCGGCCACGGCAACTGGTTCGGGCGCGAGGCCGACGGCCCGGCGGAGGTCCGGAAGGCGGCCCGCGAGCAGCTGAAGGCGGGCGCGGACGTGCTCAAGTGCATGGCGACCGGCGGCGTCCTCACCGAGGGCGCGGTGACCGGCGCCCCCGAGCTGACGCCCGAGGAGCTCGCCGCGTTCACCGACGCGGCCGCGCCGACGGACACGCCGACCGCGGCCCACGCCCACGGCGAGGAGGGGATCAAGAACGCCGTCGAGGCCGGGATCACGAGTATCGAGCACGGGACGTTCATGGACCGGGAGGCCGCCGAAATGATGGCCGACCGGGGCACCTACTGGGTGCCGACCGCGAGCGCGCTCCGCGGCATCGTCGACAACGGGATCGAGGCCGGGATCCCCGAAGACGCCGTCGCGAAGGCCGAGGACGCCGCCGACCGCTTCGACGACGCGTGGGACCACGCGCTGGCGGCCGACGTGCCGATCGCGATGGGCACCGACGCAGGCACGCCGTTCAACTTCTTCGAGGACATTCCCCGGGAGCTGGCGTACATGGTCGACTACGGCCTCTCGCCGGAGCGCGCGCTGGAGGCCGCCACCGTCAACGCCGCCGACCTGCTCGGGCTCGACGACGTCGGCCGCGTCGAGGAAGGATACCGCGCCGACCTCGTCCTCCTCGACGCCGACCCGACCGAGGACGTCGCGGCGTGGCAGGAGCCGGAGGCGGTGTTCGCCGCCGGCGACCGCGTCGCGTAGGGTAGATCTCCGCGCCGGGGCCGCGAGAGCGAACCCGCGTTTTTAACCCGAGCCGCCGCAAGGGTCGGCCGATGACGAGCGCGCAATCCGGGTCGTCGCCCCGGCACGCGGACCCGGACGAGAACCCCTACGTCGAGGCGCCGCCGACCGATTTCGAGCCGGTCGCGGAGCTCTCCGCAGACGAGGCCGCCGAGCAGGCGTCGCTGCTCCGGGCGGCGGTCCGGGAGCACGACCACCGGTACTACGTCGAGGCCGACCCGCTGATCGCCGACGAAGCGTACGATCGGCTGTTTGCGCGGCTGGAGGAGCTGGAGGAGGCGTTCGACCTCCCGACCGAGGACTCTCCTACCCGCCGGGTCGGCGGCGAGCCGCTCGACGAGCTGGAGACCGTCGAGCACGTCGCGCCGATGCGATCGATCGACAACGCGACCGAGGCCGAGGCGGTCCGCGAGTTCGACGAGCGCGTCCGACGCGGGCTCGACGCCGAAGGGCTCGACCCCGACGACGTCGCGTACGTCTGCGAGCCGAAGTTCGACGGCCTCTCCGTCGAGGTGATCTACGAGGACGGCGTCTACGCCCGCGCCGCGACCCGCGGCGACGGGATCGAGGGCGACGACGTCACCGAGCAGGTGCGGACGATCCGGTCCGTTCCCGGCCGGCTCCGCGGCGACCCGCCGGAGAGGCTGGCGGTCCGCGGCGAGGCGTACATGCCTCGCGACGCGTTCGACGCGTACAACGAGGCGCTGATCGAGCGCGGCGAGGAGCCGTTCGCGAACCCCCGCAACGCCGCGGCCGGGACCCTCCGCCAGCTCGACCCCGCGGTCGTCGCCGAGCGCCCGCTCGACGTCTTCTTCTTCGACGTGTTGGCGTGGGAGACCGGTGATGAAGAGTCTGACCCCCCGGATCGCCCCGACACCCACTGGGCGGAGTTCGACGCGTTCGACGCGTTCGGGCTCCGCCGCGCCGACCGGGTCGAGCGCGTCGACGACATCGAGGGCGCGATCGAGTACCGCGACCGCCTGATGGCCGATCGCGGCGACCTCGACTACGAGATCGACGGCGTCGTGATCGCCGTGGACGACCGGGCCCACCGCGAGGCGCTCGGGTCGACGTCGCGGGCGCCGCGCTGGGCGTTCGCCCACAAGTTCCCGCCGCGGACCGCGACGACGACGGTGGAGGGGATCACCGTGCAGGTGGGGCGGACGGGGCGGCTCACCCCCGTCGCCGAGCTCGACCCGGTCGACGTCGGCGGCGTCACGGTGTCGCGGGCGACGCTCCACAACCCCGCCGAGATCGAGGCGCTCGGCGTGAACGTCGGCGACCGCGTGCGGATCTACCGCGCCGGCGACGTGATCCCGTACGTCCCGGAGGTCGTCGAGAAGCGCTCCGAGGGGACCTACGAGTTCCCCGAGGCGTGTCCGATATGCGACGCCCCCGTCGAGCGCGACGGGCCGCTCGCCTTCTGCACCGGCGGGCTGGGCTGTCCGGCGCAGCTTGAGCGAGCGGTCGAACACTGGGCTCGGCGGGACGCGCTCGACGTCGAGGGGCTCGGCCCCGAGCGCGTCGAGCAGCTCCGCGAGGCCGGGCTCGTGGAGTCGCTGCCGGACCTCTACGACCTGACGGTCGAGGATCTGGCCGCGCTGGAGGGGTGGGGAGAGACGAGCGCCGAGAACCTCGTCGCGGAGCTGGAGGCGACGACGGAGCCGCCGCTCGACGACTTCCTCGCCGGGCTCGGGATCCCCGACGTGGGCGCGACGACCGCCCGCGCGCTCGCGGCGCACTTCGGCGACCTCGACTCGATTCTCGACGCCGACGAGGCGGCGCTGCGCGAGGTCGACGACGTCGGTCCGGAAGTGGCCGAGTCGATCCGCGACTTCTTCCATACCGAGGAGAACCGAGCCGCGATCGAGGGGCTCCGCGATCGCGGGGTCGAGCCCGAGTCGGTCGACGTCGAGTCCGGCGACGCGCTCGACGGGCTCACGTTCGTCTTCACCGGGTCGCTGTCGACGACGCGGAGCGAGGCGCAGGCGCACGTGGAGGCGCACGGCGCGAACGCCACGTCGAGCGTGTCGGGCAACACCGACTACCTCGTCGCCGGCGAGGATCCGGGGCGATCGAAGCGAAGCGACGCCGAGAGCGAGGGCGTGCCCGTGCTCGACGAGGACGCCTTCGCCGATTTGCTCGCGGAGCGCGGCGTGGCGTGGCCGCCCGAGAGCGGCGCGTAGCGGAGCCGTTCGAAACGAGTCGAACCGCCCGACCCGTCAGGCGAGCGGGAGGACCGTGGAGACGATCAGCACGGTCACGAGCCCGGTCACCGAGATGATCGTCGTGAGGGCGGTCCAGGTCTGGAGCGTCTCGCCCTTGGTGAGTCCGCCGATCTCGCTGACGAGCCAGAAGCCGGAGTCGTTGAACCACGAGAAGATGTTGCCGCCGGCGCCGATGGCCATCACGAGGTACGCCGGGTTGACGGTCAGCTGCCCGGTGAGCGGCGCCATGATCCCCGCGGCGGTCAGCATCGCGGCCGTGGCTGACCCCTGGGCGATACGGACGATGGCGGCGATGAGCCAGGCCGTGACGAGCAGCCCGATCCCCACTTCCTGGAGCGCGCCGGCCAGGTAGTCGCCGATCCCGGAGGCGGCGAGCAGCGCGCCGAACGCCCCGCCGGCCGCGGTGATCGCGGCGATGTTGCCGCCGCTTTTCAGGGCCTCGGTGAGCTCGTCGCTCCACTCGCTCCGGGTCATGGTGTCGTAGCGGTAGAACGTGTACGCGGCCGCGAGCGCGGCGATGGTCAGCGCGACGTTCTTGTTTCCGAGGAAGTCCGTGAACGGCTGTAGGGAAGCCAGCGCGGGCGCGACCTCCTGGAACGTGTTGACGGCGGTCGAGGACGCGATCAGCAGGACGGCCAGCAGGATCGGCGCCAGCGACTCCAGCACGCCCGGCAGCTCGCTGGTCGGCCGGTCGGCGACCTCCTGCAGCTCCTCCGTCGAGGTCGCCATCGTGTCCCGCAGCGGGATGTCGAGCCGGTTGTTGATCCAGCGGCCGTAGACGAGTCCGGACATGATCGCCGCCGGGATGGCGGTCACCAGCCCGATGACGATCGTCGTCCCGAGGTTGCTCCCGACCTCGTCGGCGACCGCGAGCGGGCCGGGCGTCGGCGGAACGAACACGTGCGTCGTCGCGGCCCCCGCGCCGACGACGACGATGAACAGGGTGTAGTCGCGGCCGACCCGCGCCCGCATCGAGCGCGCGAGCGGCGCCATCAGGTAGAACACGCTGTCGAAGAACACCGGGATCGCCAGCACGGAACTGCTCCCGAGCAGCGACACGTCGGAGTTGTCCTCGCCGAGCGCGTTCTGGAACCCGCGGACGATCCGCTGGGCCGCGCCGCTCTCCAACATCCCCTTCCCGATGACCGCGGCCATGAGGATCGGTATCCCGATCCCGGCCATGCCGTTCCCGAACGCCGTCGCGACCTGACTGCCCGCGTCGGCGGCGGTGAAGTCCGCGATGAAGACCGTGTTCACCACGCCGACCAGGAACGCCGAGATGATCAGCCCGACGAACGCCGGGAGATCCAACCACACGAGCAGCGCGACGACGATTATCAACCCAATTATGAATGTCAGTAATGGACTGTGCGTGAACTGAACAGTTGCTTGGAGTGGTGTCGGAACCATCCCGGTTGACATGGTCAGGACGACCAATTAAAATTTGCGGGCGCCTCTAATGGCGTTGCAGTCTTGCGGTTTGTGAAAGTCAAACCGAAGGCGATCTCCCGTCGAAGTGAACGTAATAATATTCAAATAATAGTCATATTTTTTATATATGTTTTCTATTGCGGGCGAACCGTCAGTTTCGACTCCCGCCGACGGCTCCTCGCACCGACCCGCAACCCTTTATCGGGAGACGCGGGAACGGAGGGGTATGACCGCCATCGAGCTGCGTGGCGTGCGGAAGGAGTTCGGCGACGTCACGGCCGTTCGTGACCTCGACCTCACCGTGCGAGAGGGAGAGGTGTACGGGTTCCTCGGGCCGAACGGCGCCGGCAAGTCGACGACGATCGACATGCTGCTCGACCTCGTCCGCCCCACCGCGGGCACGGTGCGCGTGCTCGGACGGGACGCCACGAGCGACGGGGTCGCGATCCGGCGGCGGACCGGCGTGCTCCCGGACGGATTCTCGGTGTACAACCGGCTCTCCGGGCGGAAACACGTCGAGTTCGCTGTCCGATCGAAAGAGGCCGACGACGACCCCGACGCCCTCCTAGAGAGGGTGGGACTGCTCGACGACGCCGACCGCAAGGCCGGCGGCTACTCGAAGGGGATGCGCCAGCGGCTCGCCTTGGCGATGGCGCTCGTCGGCGAGCCCGACCTGCTCGTCCTCGACGAGCCCTCCTCGGGGCTCGACCCCGCGGGCGCGAAGGAGATGCGAGAGATCGTCGAACGCGAGGCCGACCGCGGCGCGACCGTCTTCTTCTCCTCGCACATCCTCGAACAGGTCGACGCCGTCTGCGACCGAGTTGGCATCCTCCGCGACGGCGAGCTCGTTGCCGAGGACTCCGTCGAGGGGCTCCGCGAGGCCGTCGGCGGCGAGGAGACGCTGGAGATCGCCGTGGGCGACGCGACCGACGCGGACGGGGCGGGCGACGCGGCCGTCGAGGCTGTCCGCGCGGTCGAGGGCGTCAGCCGCGTCGACCGCGACGGCGACGCGCTCGTCGTGAGCTGCGCCGACGGCGCGAAGACGCGCGTCATCGCCGCGCTGGAGGACGCCGGTGTCGACGTCGCCGACTTCCACACCCGGGAGGCGTCGCTGGAGGACCTCTTCTTGGCGTACACGGAGGGCGACTCGCCGAGCGCGGACCCGGGAGGCGAGGGCGCCGACGCGGCCGGCGCTACCGACGCCGCCGACGAGGAGGTGGACCGATGACCCTCGCCGCCATCGCGGAGAAGGACTTCCAGGACGCGGTGCGCTCGCGGGGGATGATCGCCCTCGTGGCGCTGTTCTCGCTGCTCGTCGCCGTCTTCGCGTTCGTCATCAGGCCGACGGGACAGGGCGAGCAGTTCGCGACGGAGCTGCTCCTCCGCTTCTTCGTCAGGCCGTTCCTCGTGACGACGCTCGTCCCCCTCGTCGCGGTCGTGATCGGCTACAACGCCGTGAGCGGCGAGCGCGAGTCCGGCTCCCTGAAGCTGCTCCTCTCGCTGCCGCACTCGCGCGCCGACGTCGTCTTCGGGAAGGTCGTCGGCCGGGGCGCCGCGCTGTCGGTCGCGGTGTTCGTCGGGTTCCTGCTGCCCGCCGCGGTGCTGGCCGTGCTCGCGCAGACCGGAGGGATCGCGGCGTTCAACGCCGGCTCGTACTTCGGGTTCACCGTCTTCGCCGCGGTGCTCGGCGTCGTCTTCGTCGCGATCGCGGTCGGCTGCTCGGCCGCCGCGTCCACGCAGCGGCGCGCGCTGATCGGCGGCGTCTCGATCTACGTCCTGTTCGTGCTGCTGTGGGGCGCCGTCACCGGGCAGTTCCTCGGCGCCGCGGGCGGGATCGTCGACCCGCTGCCGGTGTCGACGGAGCAGGTCAGGACGTTCCTCCGGGTGTCGAACCCGACGACCGGCGTCGAGATCCTGTCGAACGCGTTCCTCGCGGAGCAGCTGTTCTCGGGCGAGACCGTCAACAGACAGATCTCGGCGGCGTCGATGCTCGTGTTCTGGACGGTCGCGCCGCCGCTGGTCGGGCTCTGGAAGTTCGACGCGGACGACCTGTAGACCCCGAGAACGGTCAAAAAACGCCGAGTCCGGTTTACGCCGTCGCGCTCTCGATCGCCGCCTCGAGGTCCGCGACGATGTCCGCGGGGTCCTCGATGCCGACGGAGAGCCGCACCATGTCGCCGGTGACGCCGGCGGCCTCCTGTTCCTCCTCGGTCAGCTGCTGGTGGGTCGTCGACGCCGGGTGGATGACGAGCGTCTTCGCGTCGCCGACGTTCGCGAGCAGTGACGCCAGGTCGGCGTTCTCGACGGTCCCCTTCGCGGCCTCGTAGCCGCCCTCCAGCCCGAATGTGATCATGCCGCCGTAGCCGCCCTCCAGGTACTCGCTTGCCTCCTCGTGGGTCTCGTGGCTCTCCAGGCCCGGGTAGTTCACCCACGCGACGTCCGCGTGCTCGTCGAGGTACTCCGCGACGATGCCGGCGTTCTCGCAGTGGCGCTCCATCCGGAGCGGGAGCGACTCCGTCTGCTGGAGCGTGTTCCACGCGTCGAACGGCGACTGCTGGTTCCCCAGGTCACGGAGTCCGCGGGTGACCGCCGCGAAGGTGAACGCCGCGTCGCCGAAGGCGTCGACGTAGTTGATCCCGTGGTACGCCGGGTTATCCTGCGCGATCTCCGGGAACTTCTCGGGGTACTCTCCCCACGGGAAGGAGCCGCCGTCGACGAGGACGCCGCCGACGGTGGTCCCGTTACCGGTGAGCCACTTCGTCGTCGACTCCCAGACGAGGTCGGCGCCGTGGTCGAGCGGACGGCAGAGGTACGGCGTCGCGAACGTGTTGTCGACGAACAGCGGGACGCCGCGGTCGTGCGCGATGTCGGCGATCCGCTCGATGTCCGGCGTGACCAAGGCCGGGTTCCCGATGGTCTCGAGGTGGACGTAGGCGGTGTCCTCGTCGATTGCGTCGGCGTACCCCTCGTAGTCGAGCGGGTCGACGAACCGCGTCGAGACTCCCCGGCGCTCGACGGAGTGAGTGAGGTAGGTGTAGGTGCCGCCGTACAGCGCCGACGAGGAGACGACGTTGTCGCCCGCGGACGCGAGCATGAACGTCGCCAGGTCGAACGCCGCCATCCCCGAGGCGGTGGCGACCGCGCCGACCCCGTTCTCGAGGGAGGCGATCCGCTCTTCGAGGGCGGCGTTCGTCGGGTTCATGATCCGCGAGTAGACGTTTCCGGCCTCCTCCAAGGCGAACAGCCGAGCGGCGTGGTCGGCGTCCTCGAACTCGTAGGAGGTCGTCTGATAGATGGGCGTGGCCCGGGCGCCGGTCGCCGGGTCCGGATCGGAGCCGGCGTGGACGCTTCGGGTGCGGAACTCGCGGTCGGGCTGGTCCTCGTCGGATGGCATACGTGGAGGTGTGCCCGCTACCTATTTAAAAACGGTCGCATGGACGTGGCGTTACCGGTTTCTCGGAGACGCCGGCGTCGTTCGGGGCTACTCGGGCCACTCGGGGGCGTTCGGGGCCGCTCGTCGTCCTCGAGGCCTGCTCGTGCGAACCGTTAACAGCGTCGAACCGTAACTCAGGTTATGGGAACTCAAGGTCCGCGCGGCGACGCCCTCGAGCTGGAGGACGCGGTGGGGGGTATCCCGGACGCCGTCTGGCAGTACACGGCGCTCGGCGCCGCCCTCCTCGTCGGTTTCGCCCTCCTCAGCCAGAGCCTCGTATTCGGCGTCGCGGCGCTCGCGGTGTTGCTGGCGGCCGTCACGGTCGTCAGCGCGGTCGAGATCGTCGACGCCTACGAGAAGGAGGCGCTCACGGTGTTCGGCGAGTACCGGAAGCTGCTGGAGCCGGGCGTCCACCTCATCCCGCCGTTCGTCTCGCGGACGTACGCGTTCGACATGCGGACGCAGACGATCGACGTGCCGAGCCAGTCGGCGATCACGCGGGACAACTCGCCGGTGACGGCGGACGCGGTCGTCTACATCAAGGTGATGGACGCCAAGAAGGCCTTCTTGGAGGTCGACGACTTCAAGAACGCCGTCTCGAACCTCGCGCAGACCACGCTCCGCGCCGTCCTCGGCGACATGGAGCTCGACGACACGCTCTCCCGACGCGACCAGATCAACGACCGCATCAACGAGGAGTTAGACGAGCCGACCGACGAGTGGGGGATCCGCGTCGAGGCCGTCGAGGTCCGCGAGGTGAGCCCCTCACAGGAGGTCCAGCGCGCGATGGAGCAGCAGACCGGCGCCGAGCGCCGACGCCGCGCGATGATCCTGGAAGCGCAGGGGGAACGCCGCTCGGCGATCGAACAGGCCGAGGGGGACAAACAGTCGAACATCATCCGCGCGCAGGGGGAAAAGCAGAGCCAGATCCTGGAGGCGCAGGGGGACGCGATCTCGACGGTGTTGCGGGCTCGCTCCGCGGAATCGATGGGCGAGCGCGCCATCATCGAGCGCGGCATGGAGACCCTCGAAGAGATCGGAAAGGGCGAGTCCACCACGTTCGTCCTCCCGCAGGAGCTCACCAGCCTCGTCGGCCGCTACGGCAAGGCGCTCTCCGGCTCCGACGTCCAGCAGATGGAGGGGTTAGAGGGGAAGGAGTTCGACGAGGAGACGGAGAAGCTCCTCGGGTTAGAAGATATCGAGAGCGCCCTCGAACAGCTCGACACGGTGGCCGACAGCGACCTGCGGACCGACGAGACCCGCGACGCGGACACGGCTCGCGACGTCGACCTCGCCCGTCAGGAGGAGGAGACCCGCGAGGCCGAGCGGGACATCGAGCTGGAGGCCGAGAGCGAGCGGCCGGGGACGTAAGCCCGACTCGCGGCTGCCACACGGCGTCGACGGAGAAGCTCGCCGGAACTACGATCGCGCCGCCGCACGGGTCGCTGACGTTCCCAGAGCCGAAGACGCCTACCTCGAGGCGGACCGGGACATCGATCTGGAGTCGGAGACGGAGTGACTGAGACGGTAGGCGAGCCGCTACGAGTAGCGATCAGCTTTCACAGGCTCTACACTCGAGAATATCTCGACTGAATTTTTGTGCGGCATTCACGCTGTGCTGATAGTAGAGGCTCTTGACTCCTTTCTTCCAAGCTTCTATGTAGAGCTGATTGATCTCCTTGACGCTCACTTCACTCGGATCGATCGAGATGTTCACGCTCTGTGCTTGGTCTATGTGTTTCTGTCTCTGTGCTGCCTGATTGATGATCGCCATCTGCGGTATCTCGGCGAAGGTCTTGAACACCTCTTTCTCTTCGTCCGTCAGACACTCGAGATGTTGAACGCTCCCGTCTTTGTTTGCGATGCTGTCCCAGACTTCGCGCGTGTCTTCCCCCCGCTCCGCCAGTATCGCCTGAAGGAATCTGTTTTTTTGCGTCGACTTTAGCTTCGCACCGTCTCGCACGAAGTAGTTCGATTTCAGCGGCTCGATGCTCGGACTGACCTGACCCAGGATGACGCTGCTCGATTTCGTCGGAGCCACGCTCATCGTCGTCGTGTTCCGCCTGCCGTAGCCCTCGAGAACCTCCGGCTCCCCGAACTCATCCGCAAGCGCTTCACTCGCCTCGTAGCTCCGCTCTTTGATCGTCCGGAATATCTCCCCGTTCTTCTCCATCGCCTCCATGCTGTCGAAGGGGATCATGTTGCTCTGGAGGTAGCTGTGCCACCCGAGGACGCCGATCCCTATCGCTCTGTGCCTCTTCGCGAACCGCACGGCCCGCTCCATGAACTGTACTCCCTCCGTGCGCTGGATGAACTCCTCCATCACCGCGTCCAGAAATCGCGTCAGAGTCTCCACCGCATCGGTGTTTTTCCATTCGTCGTAGTGGAGAGCGTTCATACTTGAGAGACAGCAGACGAAGCTCTCGTCCGCCGTGGCCGGCAGCGCTATCTCGGTACACAGGTTGGACGCGTTAATCTGGTAACCTTTGTCCTTGTAGACCTGTGGCTTCCCCTCGTTCATGTTCCCCCGGAAGATGATATACGGAACGCCGATATTGATCCGGGTCTCGATGATATCCGCCCAAGTCTCTCGCTTCTCTTCGTCGCCGTCGATCATCGCCTGAAACCAGTCGTCACCGATGATGACGCCGTAGTAGATGTCCTGTACCGGGTCACCTTCGGTTTTGATGTTAAGCCATTCTTCCAAGTCGTCGTGTTCGACATCTATGTAGCCGGCGAACTGCCCTCGTCGGGTTTCGCCCTGGCTGATGACGTTGATTATCGTATCGAACAGCTCTGTGAAACTGTAACTCCCGTTGCTCTTGCCGTTGTTCGTTATCGAACTGCCTCGCGGCCGCAGCTCACCGAAGTACCCGCTCGTTCCCCCGCCCTGCTTGGTCATCTCACCCACCTCGGCTTGGGTGTAGAGAATACTCTCTATGTTATCCGCCATGTAGCTGCCGAAGCAACTGATAGGAAGGCCTCTGTCCAGTCCGAAGTTGGACCACACCGGGCTGGCGAGACTATAGAAGCCGCGGCTCATGTACTCGTAGAACTTGTCCGCGAATCCCTCCTCGCCTAGAATCTCTTCGGCGCGCTCCGCTATCTGTCTGACTCTCTCTTCCGCTTCGACGCCCTCAAGCAGGTATCCCTCTCTGAGAAACTCCCTACTGTCCTCGTTCAGCCAGTAGAACGGTTCGTTATGCTGTTCGACAACTCTGTCGAGTTCTGTTTGTGCCATTGTTAGAACATGTCCTCGGCGGTAACGCTCTGCGTGTGTTTGTTGTACGTGGTCGACCGCTTGCTGAAGAAGTCGTTATCCTTGGTCATCATAATGTCCTCGTCGAACCAGCGCGTCTCTTCAAGCAGGTCGTCGTCCGTCTCGAATATCGGTTCCACGCCGACGTTTTCCAGACTCTGATTGAACCGGTCTCGCAGAAACGCGTCGACGTGCGCCCTGGGAAGGAACTCGAGCTCGCCGTCATCGAATATCCAATTCAGAATCTCCAGCTCTGCCTCGTAGGCCTGCTGACAGGCCTCTTGGACGTCCTCCTCGAAGTCGTCATCGAAGAGGTCCGGGTTCTCCTCTCTGATCGTCTCCACCAGCTCAATCCCGAACAGACCGTGAATCTGCTCCTCTTTGCTGGTTGCTTCGACAGCGTTCGCTATCCCCTTGAACTTCTTTTCGTGCTTGTCGAAGCTCGTCATTATGAGGAACTGGCTGAATAGCGATACGTGTTCGACGAACGTACTGAACAGCAGGATGCTCATCACGTACTCTCGTTCATCACCACTCTCGCTCTTCTCCAGATACTCATCGAGATACTCGATCCGCTCTTTGATCGCTGGCTCCTCAGTTACCTGCTCGAAATCGTCCGTGATTCCTAAGACGTCGAGTAAGTGACTGTAGGCGTCCATATGGCGCACCTCGCTTTCCGCAAAGGTCATACCCACATTCCCGACCTCGGCTTTGGGCATCTCCTCGTAGATATCCGACCAGAACGTCTTCACCTGCACCTCGATCTGCGCGATAGCCAACATCGTCCGCTTGATAACGGTCTGTTCAGCAGGAGTCGTGTTGACCTTGAAGTCTTGGACATCTCCGTCGAAATTAAACTCCGTGTGTACCCAGTAGCTGTTCCGGATCGCCTCGACGTAGTCGAGAAACTCGCTGTACTCGTAGGGCTTCAGCTGTTTTCTCTCCGAGAAGATGTCCGTCTCTATATCTGCGGCTGTACTCGCGTTCGTGTTTGCGTTTTCGCTTTCACTCATCGTTGGTCATCTCAAACATGACCGATTGCGTTGAATTGCCTCTGCCACTGTCTATCATCAGTCTGGTGAGTCCGACCGCAGTCGTGTCGCTCGGGAGACGGTCTTACAGCGTAACGTGAGTGTAGCCGTGTGAACCGTATCGGACCACACAGACTCCACCATCATAAGTATTACCAACAGAATTGCAGTATAACAAACTCACTTTCATACGAGACGGGCGGAGTCGTTCCTCCGATCCACGGATGGGCGGTACCGAGACGGGGATTGAGCGGTAATCTCCGGTTACGGGTGGTCGCTACAGTGCCCAACTGGCGGCGTCAAGCACCCGCACTAGTCTAATCACGATGACTCCGCCGAGCAGTTCGGCGAGAAGCACGAACCCGGAGCCGGACGCGAGCGAGAGACCGACGAGACGTGAGACTCGAACAACGTCGACCTCACCCGGCAGGAGGAGGAGACCCGCGAGGCCGACCGCGACGTCGAGCTGGAGGCCGAGAGCGAGTGCCCGGGGAACTAGGGTCGGAGTCGGCCTCGAACGAATCCGGCCCGTCAGGGCCGCCAGTTCACCGGATCGACCGCCCAGAGCGCGCCGACCGCGAGGACGCCGGCGACGCCCCCGGCGACGAGCGCGAGCGCCGAATCGGGAACCGCGACGACCGACGCGAGCAGCAGCACCGCGCCAACGAGCAGCGAGAGGGTGTCCTCCGTGGTCGCGGCGCGGACGACGGGCGCCACCGCGCCGCCGGCGAGGGCGCCGGCCGCGACCGCGGCGGGCGGACCGGAGGTCAGCGTCGCGAGCGCGTCCGACGCGGCGAACGCGGCGAGCGGCGCTCCGAAGTCGGCGCCGATCCCCGTGCCGAGCGCGAGCGCGCCGACGGCGCCGAGCGCGGGAGCGAGGAGGGCCGCGCGCGCGGAGAGGTCGGCGTCGGCGAGCGCGGCCGCGCCGGAGACCACCAGCACCGACCCCGCCGCGAGGAGCGCGGGAGCGGCCAGAAGCGATCGCGGAGCGGGCACGACGAGGTCGGGGTCGCCGGACGCGGTCGCCGATCCGGGAACGATCGCGGGCGCGACGGCGGCCGCACCCGCGAACGCGACGGCGGCGACCGCGAGTAAGGCGAGACCGAGGAGGCGGCGACGGAGAGCGATCATACCGACCGGAAGACCGCCGAGACACAAAACGATCGCGGGACCGAGACGGGATCGCCCTCGACACCGAGACGGGCCTACACGGTCACGCCGGCGCGGTCGCCGTCGATCGAGACGACGACGCGCTCGGGCGGCCCCCGCTCGTCCGTCAGTCGGATCAGGAGGGTCTTGACGACCGGCTCGTCGGTCTCGACGTCGCCGCGGACGCCGACGCGGTCGACGGCGATCCGGAGCGATCGGTCGCCGGTGCGGCTGACCGCGCCGAGGCGGAGCTCGACCTCGGGCGCCGTGAGCCGCTGGGCGACGACGAACACGGCCTCCCCGCCGTCGTCGACGAAGGCGGTCGCGTCGACGAACGCTCGCGCCTCCGCGGCGTCGGGACGGAGGGCGTTCCTCGCCGCCGCGCTCGACCGGAAGGAGGCGGCGTGGGTGACGATCTCCGCGGGGCGGTCGAGGACGCTCTGCCCGTCGATCAGCGGGTTGCCGTCGACGTAGCGGCTCCGGACCCCCAGGTCCCGGGGCGTCGACGCCGCGAGGTCGTGGAGGCGGTCGACGCAGCCCGCGGTGGCGACGGTGAGGGCGCCGGCCACGACCGCGCGGCGATACATGTGACGGGCTCTGACGGTCGCGAATAAAAACCCAGCCGTCGCGCTCGCGACGCGTGATAATCGGATTCGACCGGCGGGCTACTCGTCGATCATCGGCGCGGGGACGCCCCCGTCGTCGGCGTCGAGCTCGAAGGCGCGGCGGAGCTCGGCGATCCGGTCGCGGATGTCCGCGGCGAGTTCGAACTCCAGGTTGCTCGCCGCCTCGTCCATGCGCTCTTCGAGCGCCTCGATCTGCGCTTCGGCCTCGTCCTCGCTCTCCACGTCGCCGACGCTGACTCCCGAGGTGTCCGTCTTCGAGCCGGGGAGGTTCGTCTCGCCGACCGGCTTGTCGATCGTCGTCGCCTCGTAGCCGTGCTCGGCGTTGTACTCCAGCTGGATCTCGCGGCGGCGCTGGGTCTCCTCGATGGCAGCCTCCATCGAGTCGGTCATCCGGTCGGCGTAGAGGACGACCTCGCCGTTGACATTGCGGGCGGCCCGGCCCATCGTCTGGACGAGGGTCGTCGTCGAGCGTAAGAATCCCTCCTGATCGGCGTCGAGGATAGCGACGAGGCTCACCTCCGGGATGTCGAGCCCCTCGCGGAGCAGGTTGATCCCGACGAGCACGTCGATGTTGCCGAGCCGGAGGTCGCGGATGATCTCGTGGCGTTCGAGGGTGTCCGTCTCGTCGTGCATGTACGCCACGTCGATCCCGGCCTCCTCGAAGTACTCCGTGAGGTCCTCGGCCATCCGCTTCGTCAGGGTGGTGACGAGCACGCGTTCGTCGCGCTCGATCCGCTCGTCGACCCGCCCTAAGAGGTCCTCGACCTGTCCGGTCGCCTCCGTCACCTCCACCTTGGGATCGACGAGGTGGGTCGGCCGGACGATCTGCTCGACGATCCGGTCGGAGGTCTCGCGCTCGTAGTCACCGGGGGTCGCGGAGACGTAGAGGGTTCGGTCCGTCTTCCCCTCGAACTCCTCGAAGGTGAGCGGGCGGTTGTCGTAGGCGGTCGGGAGCCGGAACCCGTTCTCGACCAGCGAGTCCTTCCGGGACTTGTCCCCCTCGTACTGCCCCTTAATTTGGGGAATCGTCTGGTGGGACTCGTCGATCACGGTGAGGAAGTCGTCGGGGAAGTAGTCGAGGAGGGTGTACGGGGCGTCGCCCGACTCGCGGTCGTCCATGTGGACCGAGTAGTTCTCGATCCCCGAGCAGTAGCCCGCCTCGCGGAGCATCTCGACGTCGAAGGTGGTGCGCTCCTCGATGCGCTGGGCGGCGACGAGGTCGCCCTGCCGCTCGAAGTAGCTCACCCGCTTCTCCATCAGGTCCTCGATCTCCGCGATCGCCTGCTCCAGCTTGTCGTCGGGGATCGAGTAGTGCTCGGCGGGGTGGAGCATCACCGCGGGCTCCTCGCTCACGACCTCGCCTTTCATCGGGTCGACCTTGATCATCCGGTCGATCTCGTCGCCCCACAGCTCCACGCGCACCGCGTACCGCCCGTACATCGGGTAGATCTCGACGGTGTCGCCCCGCACGCGGAAGGTGCCCTGCGTGAAGTCCACGTCGTTGCGCTCGTAGTTCAGGTCGACGAGCCGAGCGAGCAGCTCCTCGCGGCCGACCTGCTCGCCGACCTCCAAGCGGAGCGCCATGTCGCGGTAGTTCTGCGGATCACCGAGGCCGTAGATGGCCGAGACCGAGGCGACCACGATCACGTCGTCGCGGGTGAGCAGCGAGCGCGTCGCCGAGTGGCGGAGGCGGTCGATCTCCTCGTTTATCGACATCTCCTTGTCGATGAACGTGTCCGTCTGCTCGACGTACGCCTCCGGCTGGTAGTAGTCGTAGTAGGAGACGAAGTACTCGACCGCGTTGTCCGGGAACAGCTCGCGGAACTCCTCGTACAGCTGGGCCGCGAGCGTCTTGTTGTGGGCCAAGACGAGGGTCGGCTGGTCGAGCTCCTCGGCGACCCACGAGACCGTGTTCGTCTTCCCGGACCCCGTCACGCCGAGGAGGGTCTGCTTGTCGGCGCCCGACTCGTACCCCTCGACCAACTGCTCGATCGCCTCGGGCTGGTCGCCCGCGGGCTCGAACGGGGCGTCGACGCGGAGGGGGCGGTCGACGGTCGGGCGGTCCTCCGAGAGGGGGGAGTCGGCGTCACTCACGATACCGGTCGTTGGCGGCGGAGGCACTTGAGCGGCGCGGGGATCGACGGCGGCGCGGTCCCGTGCGAGCGGTCACATCCCTCTGCGAATGTCTTTCTTATCGCTCCCTCGCGACAACAACCCGATATTCTCGTTCGGCGATCGCTCTCCGGATCCGGCCAGATGGACGAGCGGGGCGTCCAAGGCGGTCGCGCTCGCGTAGGTCGGCCCCTCGTCGCCGTCATCGTCTCCCTGTCTGCCGAGTACCTTGACGTTCACGGCGTTGAGCCCCTTCCGCCCCTCGTCGGTCTGCGTCAACGCGTGCGACGCCATCGCCTCGATCAGTTCCGCCTTATTCATCTCGGTTCCCTGTACCCGAGCGCTACCGATCGCCGACCCGTATCGGCTCCGGTCGCGGGAGAACCCCTCGACGACGCGGTCGTCGAAGTCGTCGCTCTCGATGTCGTCGGGGGTCACGCTCGCGACCTCGGTCGGTCCTTCGTCGAACAGGAGAGTCACCGAATCCTCGTACAGCGCGCCTTCGTCGAGGATCCACCCGCCGGCGAAGACGAGCTGATCGTCGCGGACGATCCGCCGAACGTAGAACAGCCCGGGCAACGGACACGGGCAGTTTGCCGGCGTCACGGCCACGGGACAGACGAGCGTCGGGCTCACCGACACGTCGCCGTCTCCCGGCATCACCATATCCCTGTCCTCGCCCAAGATGATCTCGCCCCACGAGTCGAGCGTCTCGGGCTCGCGGAGGGTGCCGTCGGCCGCGACGAAGACGCACTTTCCGTCGGTGTCGGCCGACGCCGGCGCGCCGCTCACGACGGCGCCGCCCTCGGTGCTGTAGCCGACGATACCCCGGTTCTCGGTGCGGTACGTGTCGAGTTCGGCCGAGAGAATCGTCTGACAGGCGAGGTCGCGGTGGAGCGACACGGGACCGTCGATCTGGATACAGCCCTCGTCGTCGTATTCGATCCCGAACTGCGGACGGTATTTATTGTGGAACGGCGTGTGTCGTCCGCCCTCCTCGTACGACGCGGCGAAGTAGCTGAGCACGCGTCCCGGCGTGAGTTCCTCGGCGAGCGAGCCGAGATCGCCCGGCAGACCGGCGTCGGGCAGGCAGACGGTGAAGCGCTCGCCGACGGTCGGCGCGTCTCGCAGGTACTCGATAACGTCGATGAACCGCGGTCGCCCGGGGCGACGTTCGACGAGTACGTCGTCGAGCCGCTCGATGTCTCCGAGGACGATCTCCTCGACGCCCGCGAGCTCTCGCACCGCCACGGCCCAGTTCGCGTCGTCGACGGCTCGACGTGCGATCCGAACGCCCTGCGCCCGAATGTCCGAGTTCTCACGGACGGTCTCACAGACGCCGGTCCCGCATTTGTCGAGTTTCGGTCTGAGGGCAGTCTCGGTGTCCTCGATGAACCCATCGAGGGCGCGTTTCGCTTCGTCCGGGGCGCGTCGCTCCACGGCGTCCTGTGCGGTCACGACGTGGCCCAGCAGCTCGAGTTCGACGTCCAGAATACCGTCCGCGTCATCGTCGTCGTCGACGATGTCGTCGTCCGGGCCGCCCCACCACTCGGAGCTGGGTTTGTTCGAACGCGAGGAGTTGTAGTCCTGAGCTTTCGTCGCCCCGCTGACCGAAAAT
Source organism: Halorubrum depositum (assembly GCF_007671725.1). NCBI lineage: Archaea > Methanobacteriati > Methanobacteriota > Halobacteria > Halobacteriales > Haloferacaceae > Halorubrum > Halorubrum depositum. The sequence continues at coordinate 1,337,853 of NZ_VCNM01000001.1, forward strand.
CCTTCGAGCTCGATTTCCCGGGAATCGGCCCGAGCTGTCGCCGGCACGTACGTAACCCCGACCGGGCCGGTGCGGAGGACCTGCGCCCGGTCGCTGCGTTCGCCGTCGGTGGTGCTACCCGCTCGCTCGTCTCCCGGCGGCCGTCCGGCGTAAAACGCCGCCGGCGTGGAGACCGTCGTCCCGAGCACCTGCTCGCCGGCGCGGTCCACCAGTCCGTCGAGGCCGGAACACCCCGCGAGCCCGCCGAGCGCGACTACCCCACCGGCGGCGAGAACTGCTCGTCTCGTCGGTCCGAGCCCGTCGGTGCGGCCTCCGGTTCGGCGTCTCGCGTCGGTGGGTTTTGTACTCATACGTCATTCATAATGTTTTATAAGTATATAAGATAGAGTATATTAGCGCGCTAACTCGCACGCGGTTCGTCCGGTACCCGGATCCGCCGTCGGTACCGGGTTCGCAGCGACCGAGCCATCGGACGAAAACGTTTCCCCGCCTCCCCGCGACGCTCTCGGTATGCGCATCGCCGTCCCCAACAAGGGCCGCCTGCACGACCCGACGCTCTCGCTTCTGGAGCGCGCGGGACTCCACGTCGAGGAGACCGCCGACCGTCAGCTGTACGCCGACACCGTCGACCCCGACGTGACGGTGCTGTTCGCGCGCGCGGCCGACATCCCCGAGTACGTCCGGGACGGCGCGGCCGACCTCGGGATCACGGGCCTCGATCAGGCGGCGGAGTCCGGCGGCGTGGCGGACGACGCCGCGTCCGCGGCCGACGGCGACCTCGTCGACCTGCTCGATCTGGGATACGGCTCCTGTAAGCTCGTCCTCGCGGCGCCGGAGGACGGCGACGTCTCGACCGTGGAGGACCTCGCGGGCGGGACGATCGCCACCGAGTTCCCGGGCGTCACCCGCGACTACCTCGACCGCGTGGGGGTCGACGCCGACGTGGTCACCGTGACGGGCGCGACCGAGCTGACGCCCCACGTCGACATGGCCGACGCCATCGTCGACATCACCTCGACGGGGACGACGCTGAAGGTGAATCGCTTGGCCGTGATCGACGACGTGCTCGCCTCCTCGGTGCGGCTGTTCGCCCGCCCCGACGTGGTCGACGACGCGAAGGTCGCGCAGGTGCGCACCGCCTTCGAGTCCGTGCTCGCGGCCGACGGCCGGCGCTACCTGATGATGAACGCGCCGAAAGAGCGGCTCGACGACGTGAAAGACGTGATCCCCGGGCTCGGCGGCCCGACGGTGATGGACGTCGAGGCCGACGAGAACGGGAACGGGATGGTGGCGGTCCACGCCGTCGTCGAGGAGCGCGACGTGTTCGCGACGATCTCGGAGCTGAAGGCGGTCGGCGCGAGCGGCATCCTCGTCACCGAGATCGAGCGGCTGGTGGAGTAGCGGGAGCCGAGCGGAGCCGACCGATCCCCCGCGGATCGGCCCTCGCGACTCAGTCGCCGTCGGCTTCGATCAGCGCCTCCTTCTCCGCCCGCGTGAGCGACTTGATCGCGTGCTCGCGCGACATCGCCGCGGACTTCGAGTCGAACGACTCGACGTGTCGCAGCGTCACGGGCGTCCGCCCGCGGGTGTACTTCGCGCCCTCGCCGGCGTCGTGCTCGGCGACGCGCCGCTCCACGTCGGTGGTGTAGCCGGTGTACAGCGTCCCGTCCGCGCACTCGATCACGTAGACGCAGTGCGGCGCGTCCTGACTCGGCGTCGACACGGCGTCCGGTCGGCGCGGGCGCGAGGAATAGCTGCCGGTCTCGGCTCCGGCGGGATCGACCGATTCAGTCCCCGGTACGGGCGCGCTCCCGGGAGACCTCGGCGATCCCGGCGTTCGCGGAACAGTCCGGACAGGCGTTCAGGTCGCCGTGCTCGTCCGCGAAGACGCGTGCGAAGCGGTCCGAGACGTGCGACCCGCAGTGGTCACAGCGTGGCATTCGGTACCGGTGTTCACCGGCGGGGGCCCTAGGGATTGGACGAACAAATACCCTTTTTCACCCCCGCCAGCTTCCGGAAAGCCACGTATAAACGCCCGTCATAGGTCGGGTGACTCCGACGCCGGCCCGGGCGGTCAGTCGCCTCGCGCCGCGTCGACCGCGCGGGCGATAAGCCCCGCCTGCGCGCCGGCGACGAAGCCGGCGTCGACGTTCACCGTCGTGAGCACCGAGCAGGACTGGAGCGCGCCCTGGAGCGCGGCGACGCCCTCGCCGCCGGCACCGTACCCCGTCGACACCGGGAGCGCGATCACCGGCGCCGCGACGAGCCCCGCGACGACCGTCGGGAGCGCCCCCTCGCGGCCCGCCGCGACCACGACGGCGTCGGCCTCTCGGATCCGCTCGCGCTGGTCTAAGATCCGGTCGAGGTTCGCGACGCCGACGTCGTCGACGCGGTCGACGGTCGCCCCGATCTCGCGGACGACGACCGCCGCCTCGCCCGCGGCCGCCGCGTCGGCGGTGCCGGCGGCGACGACCGCGACCGTCGCGTCGAGCGCTGGCGGGTCGAAGTCGGCGGCGTGGACGACCACCGTCCCGGCCCGTTCGTCGCGGTCGACGGTCGGGGCTGGCGAGTCCGGAGCGTCGAGGTCGAGATCCGCCATCGCCGTCCGGATCGCCGCCGCGTCCTCGGCGTCGGCCCGGGTGACGAGCGCGCGGCCGGTCGTCTCGACCGCGGTCGCCGTCAGCGCCGCGACCTCCGCCGGCGTCTTCCCCTCGGCGAGGACCGCCTCGGGGATCCCTCGCCGGTGTTCGCGGGCGGCGTCGAACCGGCCGGCCGCCGTCGTCGCGTAGCCCGCGAGTCGCGATTCCGCCTCCGCGACGCCGATGTCGCCGGCGTCGAGCGCCTCGAGCGTGTCGCGCATGCGTCACCGTCGGAGTCGGAACGGGTCGAACCTATCGGTCCGCGGCGGACGAGCGGCCCCGCTCACCGACCGGTCTCACAAAGCTTATAAGGGAGCGTTCCGGCACCCCCTCGCGAACGGGCCGCAGGGAGCCCCTCGCGGTCGAATTCAGGAACTCTTATTAACTGTCGATGGATACCACCGATCGCATGGCAGACCTTATTGTCAAAGCGGCCGTCAAGGAAGCCCTGGACGACAAGAACGTCGCTTCGGACTTCTACGACGCGCTCGACGACGAAGTGGACGAGCTGCTCGAAGACGCCGCGCGCCGCGCCGAGGCCAACGACCGCAAGACGGTCCAGCCGCGCGACCTCTAAGGCGGACGCGACTCTCGACCCGATTTTTTCGACCGCGCGATGACCGCCGACCGCCGAGCGGCGCGTCCACCGGGATCGCCGACGGCGACGCGCACCGGCGGTGTCAGCGCGTGAGCACCCGAACCCCGGAGTCCGTCCCGACGTGGACCTCGTCGGCGAGGTCGACGAAGAGCCCGTGTTCGACGACGCCCGGCGTCGCGGAGAGGGTCGCCGCGAGCGTTGACGGCGCCGAAATCTCGCCGAACGCGCAGTCGAGCACGAGGTTCCCGTTGTCGGTGACGACCGGGCCGTCCTTCCGCTCCGCGCGGCGGAGCGTCGGCTCGCCGCCGGCTGCGCGCACCGCCTCGGCGACGACCGAGCGACCGGCAGGCAACACCTCGACGGGGACCGGCCGGTCGAGGACGGGCGCCTCCTTCGAGGGGTCGGCGACGACGAGGAAGCGGTCGGCCGCGGCGTCGACCAGCTTCTCGCGGGCGTGCGCGGCGCCGCCGCCCTTTATCAGGGCTCCGGGGGATGGTTCGTCGCCGTCGCCGACCGCGACCTGGTCCGCGCCGTCGATCGCGACGTCGATCCCGGGCGCGTCCGGCCCCACCGCCTCGTCGAGGTCGAGCAGGGGGATCCCCCGGTCGGCGGCGAGCTCGCGGCTCGCGAACGAGGTCGGGACGCCGCGCACGTCCAGTCCGGCGTCGACCCGGTCGCCCAGGCGTCGGATCGCGTGGGCCGCGGTCGAGCCCGTCCCGAGCCCGACGACGTCGCCGTCGTCGACCGTCGCCGCCGCCGACTCGCCGGCGCGTCGCTTCGCCGCGTCGCTCCCGCCGCTCGTCTTCATACCCCCGACTCGACGGGGGAGATTGAAAAGGCGTCGGCGTCGCCGGAGAGGGTTCGGCCGGTCGCGGCGGCGGGCCACCGCGGCGTCGGGCTACTCCAGCCGGTCCAGCACCGCCTCGGCGTCGTAGGCCAAGGAGAGCTCGCGGGACCGGCCGCGTCCCTCCACGTCGGCGTACTCCGCCTCGATCACGCCGAGCTGGTCGAGCTTGTTGATGATCTCGGAGTAGCGGGTGTAGCCGAGCTCCGTCTCGTCGCGGAACGCCTCGTACACCGTCCCGGCGCGCTCGCCGTCGTTCTCCGCGAGCACGCGGACGAGGGCGCGCTCGGACTCCGAGAGCCCCCGGAGCGACCGCGAGAGATGGACGTGCTTCGACTTGTCGTACGCCGACTCCACGTCCTCCTCGGCGATCGTCTTCGAGGCGCGCATCTCGGCGTTCAGCCCGGCGCGGCGGAGCAGGTCGATCCCGACCCGGAGGTCGCCGCTCTCGGCGGTGAGGTCGGCGACGCGCTCCAGCTCGGCGTCGCCGATGACGCCGTCGTGGAACCCGCGCTTCGCGCGTTCGAAGAGGATGTCGTAGATCTCGGTGGCGTCGTAGACGGGGAAGTACACCTCCTCCGGGCGGAACACCGACTGCACGCGGGTGTCGAGGTCGTCGATCACGTCGAGGCCCAGATCGGAGGAGACGACGATGACGCCGATCTTCGCGCCGGAGTGCGCCTCGTGGGCGCGCAACAGCGAGTAGAGCGTGTCGGAGGCCTCGTTCTCGTAGAAGAGGTAGTTCACGTCGTCTAAGGCGACGACGAGCACGTCGTCCTCCTCGACGAGCCGGTCGGTGATCTGGCCGAACAGCTTCTTGAAGGAGATCCCGGAGGAGGGGGGTTCGTAGTCGAAGATGCCCTCGAACAGCCGCGAGAAGACGGCGTACCGCGTCGAGTCGACCTGGCAGTTGACGCGGACGGTGCGGACGTCGGTGCGGGCGCCGAGCTCGCCGAACAGCTTCTGGACCGCGGTCGTCTTCCCGGTGCCGGGCGGGCCGCGCACCATCGTGTTGAGCGGACGGGACCCGCGCACCGCGGGCCGGAGCGCGTACTTCAGGCTCTCCAACTGACTCTCGCGGTGGCGGAACGTCTCGGGGACGTGGTCGATCTCGAACACCGACTCGTCGCGGAACACCGACTCGTCCCACGAGAGCATGTCGCCGCCGGCGTCCCCGGTCATGTGAACACCACGACAGGCCGTCCACTTAACCGTTGCCCGCAGGGGCGGTGAAACTGAAACTTGTCGGCTACGAGGCTCAGACACCGGTTCTCTCCGACCGGACGTTCACTCTCGGGGCGGTGCGAACGGGCCGATTTCGGGCCGGACACGCACCGTCGTCGTCGCCGATCGCGCCCGCGACTCTCGCGCCATCGCGCACGGCGCGTTCACTCCCGGTCGAGTACCAGCACGTGCCGGGTGAGCGACCGGTGAACCCGGCGCTCGAAGGCGGCGTCGACGGTCCAGCCCGCCGCACGCGCCGGCCCGCGCCAGTCTCGGTCGGCGACGATGACCGCGCGCGGCGCGACCCGGGCAGCCTCCGCGAGCGCGCCCGAGACGAGGTCGGCGAGGTCGTGGGTGGCGATCTTCGACTGGCGGCCGTACGGGGCGTCGAAGGCGACGCCGTCGACCGCGTCGTCGCGCAGGGGGAGGGCGGTGGCGTCGCCGCGGGCGACGTGCCAGTCGGGGGCGCCCCCGTCGCCCGGCGGGGCCTCGGGCCCTCCGCCCACGTACTCCCGGAGGTTCTCCCGCGTCCCGCGGACCATCTTCCGCTGAGCGTCGCAGGCGATCGCGTCGCTTCCGACGAGCCCGGCCTCCAGCGGAAGCCCGCCGGTGCCGCACATCGGGTCGAGCAGGGTCCGTCCGGGCGCGGCGCCCGCGAGGTTGACGTACGCGCGGGCGTCGGCCGGCGCCATGCTTCCCGGCTGGAAGAACGGGCGGTCGGTCGGCTTCGGGGCGAAGTCGCGGGCGGCCTCGGCGGCGACCCAGCCGAGCGCGCAGACCGACGCGTCGCCGCCGTCGGCGCCGGGAATCGCGTCGTGGGCGACGCGCTCGCCCGCGGCGAACAGCGCGCGCAGGACGTGGTCCGGGTCGTCGAGGTCGACGTCGAACCCGCGGTCGACGAGGACGCTCCCGAGGGCGCGCTCGGCGTCGGTCGTCGAGACCGTCGCCGTGTTCCGGACGTTGCGGGCCCGCACCGCGACCGTCCCCGAGCGGTCGAGCGGCGCCGCGTTCAGCGCGGCGACGGCGGCGTCGAGGTCGGCGTCCGTGCGGGCGACCGCCTCGTGGGCGGCGCGGGTGTAGGCGAGCCGGCGGACCGCGGCGCCGTCGCCCCCGTCGGCCACCCCCGATCCGCTTCGGTCCAGACCGACGCTGCCGGCGCTCGCGATCCCGGGTGCGAGCAGCTCCACGCCGGTCGCCGCGGTCGCGGCCTCGCGGGCGGCGAACGCGTCCGTCTCTCCGGCGAGTTCGAGCCAGTACACGCCCCGGAGTCGGGGAGCCGCTCGCAAGAGGATAGCGGTTCCGACCACGCACCTTTTTAAATGACTCAACCGATCGTGTTGGTAGTAATGGCCGATCCGAAGGAGACGATCACGATAGAGAACGTCGTTGCCTCCACGGGGATCGGGCAGGAGCTCGATCTCCAGAGCGTGGCGATGGACCTGGAGGGCGCCGACTACGACCCCGAGCAGTTCCCCGGACTCGTCTACCGCACCACGGACCCGAAATCGGCCGCACTGATATTCCGGTCCGGGAAGATCGTGTGCACGGGCGCGAACTCCATCGACGCCGTTCACGAGAGCCTCGCGATCGTGTTCGACGAGCTCCGCGCGCTCGACATCCCGATCGACGACCCGGAGATCACGGTCCAGAACATCGTCACGTCCGCCGATCTCGGCGAAAGCCTCAACCTCAACGCGATCGCGATCGGGCTCGGGCTCGAACACATCGAGTACGAGCCGGAGCAGTTCCCGGGGCTCGTCTACCGGCTCGACGAGCCGGACGTCGTGGCGCTCCTGTTCGGCAGCGGGAAGCTCGTCGTCACCGGAGGGACGAGCCCGGACGACGCGGCGGCCGCCGTCGACGTGATCGTCGAGGAACTGAACGGCCTCGGGCTGCTCGCCTGACGGGGGTCCCCCTCGACCCGACCCCGAGACCGCTCCGTCGTCCCGACGGAGCCGATCCCGCGATCACTTTTACCCGGCGTCCCGTAGCCCGGGTATGCTCCTACAGACGGTGACGCCGATCACGGTGCTGGGGACGACGCTCCTGTTCGCGCTGTTCCTCTCCGTGACGGCACACCTCGCCGCCCGGAACGTCCTCGGCGACGTCGACCCGCGCCGCGCCCTCTATGTCGGCCCGCTCCCCGCGGTGATCGGCGTCGTCGGCGGGGCGTTCGCCGTCTCCGAAGCGCTCCTCGTCCCGGCGGCGCTCCTCGTCGACGGCGCGATGTTCGCGTGGAGCTACGACCAGCCCCGGCGGGTCGTGGTCGGGATGACCGTGATCCACGCCGTGATCACGACGCTGCTCACGATCGTGCTGTTCGGGATCACGGCCCTGCTGGCGACGATGCCGGGGTAGCCGACGTCCGGTGTGGATCGGCGCGGCGGCGGCCCCGCAGCCTCGCGGCCCGACGCGGCGGCCTCACAGTCTCACGGCTCCGGCGGCGCCCCACCGTACGCGTCGTGGTCGCCGTAGAAGTTCAGCATCGCGAACTTCAGCTTCTCCGGGTCGAGATCGAGGAGCTCCTCGCGCTCCTCCGGCGGGAACGCGCTCCGGACCGAGTACTTCCCCATGTCCGCTGACGTGTACCGGCGGTCGGCGAGGATCCGGACACCGAAGTCGTCGGGCCCGCGGACCACGCGGCCGAGCGCCTGCCGCGTCTTGCGGATCGTCGGGATCTCGACGGCGTACGCCCACCCGGGGTCGCGGGCGCGGTCGCGGTCGGCGAACGCCCGGTCGTACGCGTCCTGGACCGCCTCCATCCGGTCGGAGAGGTGCGGGTAGGGGACGCCGACGACCACCACGGTCCGGGCGTCGTCGGCGTCGAAGCTCACGCCCTCCGCGAGCGTGCCCCACAGCGAGGTGAACAGCGTGGCGCCGTCGCTCTCGACGAACCGCCTGCGCAGTTCCTCCTCGTCCTCGCCGGGGCCGTCGAGGTAGAGGGAGCCGAGGTCGGCGGCCGCGAGCCCGCCGCCCGCGCCGACGTCGGCGGTCGTGCCACTCCCCGCGGCCCCGCCGATCCGCTCGTGGTAGCGCTCGGCCTCGGCGTACGAGGGGAAGAAGGCGAGCGTGTTGCCCGGGGTGAAGCGGATCGCGTCGCGCAGCAGCGACGCCACCGTCTCCTGGGTCTCCGGGTCGTTGCGCTCGGAGGCGAACAGCGGCGGCGTGTCGACCGCGAACGTCCGCCGGTTCTCCTCGGGGTAGGCCATCTCGTACGCGAGCGACGCGGTGTCCTCTAAGCCGAGCACGTCCTCCGTGACGTCGAAGGGGCGGAGCGTGGCGCTCATCAGCACCGAGGCGGCGACCTCGTCGAACAGCGCCTCGGTCACGCGACGCGGGATGCAGGTGTACAGCTCCGCGCGGCCGTACACCTCGTCGGTCGCGCCGTCGCGGCGCACGGAGACGACCGGGTACTGGCCGAGCTCGGTCCCCTCGTCCATCCACGTCGAGACGAACCGAGCGACCTGGAGGGTCTGACACTCGGTCCGGGTCGTCGTCTCGCCGTCGCGGTAGCGGCGCTCGTACTCCTCGTCTAACGCCTGTCCGAGCTGGACGGCGAGCTCCGTCTCCGTGTCGATCCCCTTCCCCTCGTAGTTGCGGAGGAACGCGAGCGTGAGGTCGTCGCGGCGGTCGTCGTTGGCGATGGAGAGGTCCTCCCAGTTCTCGCCGACCGACTCTCGGTCGCCGAACCCGAGCGCGTCGTCGCACGTCTCGATCAGGGCGTCGCGGAACGCGCGGACGACGTTCTCGGCCGCCTCGGCGCGGGAGTCGTCGTTGTCGGCGAGCTCCTCGACGGCGGAGTCGAGGGTGGTCTCGGTGAGGGTCCGAGTGGCGTGGTCGCGGGCGGCGTCCTCGACGTTGTGGGCCTCGTCGAAGACGGTGATTATCTCCGAGGGGTCGCGGTCGATCCACCTGAAGAACTGCTCGCGGATGTTCGGATCGAGCAGGTGGTGGTAGTTGCACACCACGAGGTCGACTCCTTCCATCCCCTCCTTGAGCAGCTCGTAGCCGCAGAGCTCGCGCTCGTCCGCGTACGCGTACACGTCCTCGGGGGTGCGGACGTCCTCGAACAGCCACCCGAAGAACTCGTCGGTGTCCTCGACGAGGTTGTTCCGGTAGTGGGCGCAGACGTTCGCGGCCTCGTACTCGTCGATCGCGGACTCCAGCTCGTCGAGCTCGTCCATGATCGACTCGCGGGCCTCGGCCGCCCCGGCGTCGCCCTCGCGGCTCTCGGCGAGCAGCTCGCGCTGGCGCGCCTCCAGCTCGCGGACCTCGTTCTCCGTCTCCACCATCTCGCGGGTGGTGTCACGGAGGGTCTGACACTCCTGGTAGTCGACGTCGATGTGGCACATCGACGATTTTCCCTTGAAGACGACCGCGCGGATGGGCTCGGAGCGGGTGATCGCGCGGGCGTCCTCGACGAACTGCCGCATCTGCTGGTGGACGTTGGTCGTGATCACGACCGTTCGGTCGTGCTCGCGGGCGTGCTCCAAGGCGGGCACGAGCGCGGAGAGGGTCTTCCCGGTCCCGGGCGCCCCCTCGAACAGCACGTCCTGCCCGCGGTCCAGCGCGTTGGCGATCCTGTCCATCGCCTCGCGCTGGTTCGGGTACGGCTCCTCGTACGGGAAGAACCGCAGATGCGGCGACTCTGACACGGGCCGAGGTTCGTCGCCATCGGCTAAAAGGGGTTGGGTGCCGCAGCGAAAGTGGTTCGGAGACGCGGAGCGCCGACGATCTGCTCCGTCGAATTCGTTTCAGTACGTATATATTCGTTTGGGATATGTGCGCAGCCACCACACATTACCGGCATCCATTACCGGTTTTCGGCGCTGCAGGATCGATATGGCGACCGAAACCGCGACGGCGACCGACGTATCGACCGACTCCGGACACTGGCAGGCCGGCGTGGCCGGCGGCCTCGTCGGAGGGCTCGTCTTCGGCGCGATGATGTCGATGATGACGCCCGGCGTGCTCCAGATGGGAATCCCGGCGATGTACGGCATCGAGGGTCCCGCTGGCGCCCTCGGCTGGGTGATCCACATGTCCCACGGGGCGATCATCGGTCTCGGGTTCGCGGCGGTCGCGGGCCTGAAACCGGGTCTCGGCGAATCGATCGGCGCGAGCCTCGGCGCCGGCGCGGGGTACGGACTCCTCGTCTGGGTCGCGCTCGCCGTGGTCGTGATGCCGATCTGGCTGGTCGCCGTCGGGTTCCCGGGCGCGCCGCCGCTGCCGAACGTCGGCGTCGAGAGCCTCGTCGGCCACGTCGTCTACGGCGCGGTTCTCGGCGGCGTCTACTCGGCGATGGCGGGCTGACCGCCGCGACGACACCCCGTTTTTTAACCCCTCACGGCGCGGATCCGTAGCAACGAATGTTCGACGAGATCCTCGAGAAGTTCGAGGGGTCACCGAGCCAGCAGGCCGTCATCCGGCTGTTCTTAGAGCGTGGCTTCTCCGTCAACGAGGAGGGCCGCGTCGTCTCCGGCGGGATCGAGATCCCGTACACCGGGATCGCGCGCGAGCTCGACGTCGACCGGCGGGTGGTCGACTCGACGACGGACGCCATCCTGGAGGACCCCGAGCTGAAGCGCATCTTCACCAACATCTCGTCGGTGCCGAGCCTGATGGACCTGGCGCCGGTCCTCGACCTCACGGTCCTCACCATCGAGGTCGCCGCCGCCGACGAGGCCGGGATCGTCGCCGAGGTGACCGGCATCCTCGCCGACCACGGGGTCTCGATCCGGCAGGTGCTGAGCGAGGACCCCGAGTTCACCGATGACCCGAAGCTGTACGTGATCACCGACGCGGAGCTCCCCGGTGAGCTCCTCGTCGAGATCCGCGAGCTCGGATACGTCCGCCGCGTGGGGTTCTGACCGGCCGAATCGGCCCGACCGACCAGTTTCGCCCGCGGGTAGACGACCCGTTTCCGCCCGGACCCTTACGGAGGAAGCCGACACATCGCCGAGCGCGTCGCCGGCGCTCATTTCACTTTCACTCGGGTGTAAACCAGTCTTTATACCGGATGGCGAACAAGGGTCGTGTACATGCCTGAAGACGAACTCGAGGACCTCCCCGGAGTCGGCCCAGCGACCGCGGACAAGCTCGTCGAGAACGGGTTCGAGAGCTACCAGTCGATCGCCGTCGCCAGCCCCGGCGAGATGTCGAACACCGCGGACATCGGCGAGTCGTCCGCCAGCGACATCATCAACGCCGCCCGCGACGCCGCCGACGTCGGCGGCTTCGAGACGGGCGCGACCGTGCTCGAACGCCGCGAGGAGATCGGGAAGCTCTCCTGGCAGATCGACGAGGTCGACGACCTGCTCGGCGGGGGCATCGAGACGCAGTCGATCACCGAGGTGTACGGGGAGTTCGGGTCCGGGAAGTCGCAGGTGACCCACCAGATGGCCGTCAACGTCCAGCTCCCGCCCGAGCACGGCGGTCTCGACGGCGGCTGCATCTTCATCGACTCCGAGGACACGTTCCGTCCGGAGCGGATCGACGACATGGTCCGCGGGCTCGACGACGAGATCCTCGCCGACGAGATGGAGCGGCGCGAGATCGAGGGCACCCCGAGCGACGAGGAGGCGATGGAAGAGCTGGTCGGGGCGTTCTTAGACCAGATCCACGTCGCCAAGGCGTTCAACTCCAACCACCAGATCCTGCTCGCGGAGAAGGCGAAGGAGCTCGCCGGCGAACACGAGGAGAGCGAGTGGCCGATCCGGATCGTCTGCGTGGACTCGCTCACCGCCCACTTCCGCGCCGAGTACGTCGGCCGAGGCGAGCTCGCCGACCGCCAGCAGAAGCTCAACAAGCACCTCCACGACCTGATGCGGATCGGCGACCTGTTCAACACCGCCATCCTCGTCACCAACCAGGTCGCGTCGAACCCCGACTCCTACTTCGGCGACCCGACGCAGGCGATCGGCGGCAACATCCTGGGTCACGCCTCCACGTTCCGGATGTACCTCCGCAAGTCGAAGGGCGACAAGCGGATCGTCCGCCTCGTCGACGCGCCGAACCTCGCCGACGGGGAGGCCGTGATGCGCGTGCAGGGCGAGGGGCTGAAGCCGGAGTAGCGGGGTCCAGCCCCGGATCGGCGCCCTCGATTCCCACTTCGAACGCTGACAGACCGCCCTGATCACAGATCCGGAACCCGACCGCGGATCCGGTTGACGAACGTAAACTTCCTCGCGGAAAGCCGAAGCCTCCCGATATCGGCCGTTTGACGCCGCAACGCCGGGATCGACCGCGGATGGGCGTGGCAAAAATCGCCAGAAGCGGCCGCGCCCGGCGCCGCGCGCCCCCGAATCGGCCGATCCGAGGACTAATGACAGGCATTTTATAAAACGTCCGTCCGATTCGATCGCAAAGATTGCGGAATCTCTCTCAGAAATATGTCCTTATACACCATGTATCCGTCCTTATATCAGACAGACACCGTATTATCAAACCTATTTTTTGTGAAACCCAACTCGAACGTTTATATGTTCTTGTTCCCCGGTGTCGAAACGTGATTCAGCACATGAACGCGAACGAAACGAGCGGCTCGAAAGACGTATGTTCAGTTGAGGTGACCGAGGCGTGACGGCCGGCGTACTCGCGAGCGTCGATCCGAGCGTCCTCGCGGAGGGCGTGAACCTGATGTGGGTCGCGATGGTCTGTTTCCTGATCTTCTTCATGCACGCCGGCTTCGCGATGCTCGAGGCGGGGCAGGTGCGTGCGAAGAACGTCGCGAACCAGCTCACCAAGAACCTGCTCACCTGGGGCATCGGCGTCCTCGTGTACTTCCTCGTCGGCTTCGGGATCGAAGGCGTCGCGGGCGGCGGCGGGTTCTCCCCGGCCTCGGCCCTCAGCGACGGCGGCTGGATCAACAGCTGGCTGTTCGGCGCCGTCTTCGCGATGACGGCGGCGACGATCGTCTCCGGCGCGGTCGCGGGACGCGCGAAGCTCCGCGCGTACGTGGCGTACACGATCGCCATCTCCGCGGTCATCTACCCGGTCGTGGCGGGCATCACCTGGGGCGGCGGCTTCCTCGGCGGTGCCGGGCTGGGCTTCACCGACTTCGCGGGCGGAATGATCGTCCACGGCGTCGGCGGCATCGCCGGGCTCACCGCGGCGTACATGCTCGGGCCGCGCATGGACCGCTACGCCGAGGACGGCTCCACGAACGTCATCCCCGGTCACTCGATGACGTTCGCGGTGCTCGGTACCCTCATCCTCGCGTTCGGCTGGTACGGCTTCAACGTCGGCACGACCGCGACCGTGTTCTCGGTCACCGAGTCCGGCGAACTCGCGCTCGGCGGCTACGCCGCCGTCGGTCGCGTCGCGCTGACGACGACGCTCGGCATGGGCGCCGGCGCCGTCGGCGCGGCGCTCGGCTCGGTGTACCTCACGAAGAAGGTCGACACCCTGTACGTCGCCAACGGCGTGCTCGCCGGACTCGTCGCGGTCACCGGGATCGCGAACCTGGCAACCTGGTGGGGCGCCATCCTGGTCGCGCTCGTCTGCGGCCTCCAGCTCCCGCTCGTCTTCGAGTTCGTCTCGGACAAGATGAAGATCGACGACGTCTGCGCCGTCTTCCCGGTCCACGGCTCCGCGGGCGTCATCGGCGTCATCGCGCTCCCGTTCGTCAGTATCAACGGCTTCTCCGTCGACGTGCTCGTCTCGCAGGTGATCGGCGTCGTCGCCATCACGGCGTGGACGGTCGCCGCGACCGCCGTCGTCTTCGGCGCGTTCAAGGCGGTCGGACAGGCCCGCGTCACCTCCGAACACGAGCGCGACGGCCTCGACGTCAGCGAGCACGGCGTCGAGACGTACCCCGAGTTCGGCCGCGCGAACGTCGCGACCGACGGCGGCCCCTCCGTCGTCGACACCACGAACGACTCCCCGCGCGCCGACGGCGGCGAGGAGGCCGGCGCGGACATCAAGATGGTCACCGCGGTCGTCCGCCCCGACAAGCTCGGGGCCATCAAACAGGCGCTCGCGGAGATCAACGCCCCCTCGCTCACCGTGACGAACGTCTCCGGCCGCGGCAGCCAGCCCGCGAAGAAGGGCCAGTGGCGCGGCGAGGAGTTCACCGTCGACCTCCACCAGAAGGTGAAAGTCGATATCGTCGTCGCCGACATCCCGGCCGACGAGGTCGCGGAGGCGATCGCCGACGCCGCGAAGACCGGCGAGCCCGGCGACGGCAAGGTGTTCATCATGCCGGTCGAGGACGCGCTGCAGGTCCGCACCGGCGCGACCGGCCCGGAGGCGGTGTAGGTCGGCACCGGCGCGGACGCCCGATCTGTCGCAGTAGCGAACGACCGGTTTCGACGGCCGTTTTTTCGGCGACGCCACGGCGGCGAGCCGCGACACTCCCCGGCGCGAGCGTCGACGGTCCGACGGGGGGTCTCGCCGCCGGTCGGCAACTACTTTCACCCCTCCGACCCAACCGTCGGGCATGAACCACGAGCGCTCCCGGGGGCTGTACGACCGCGCGCTGTCGGTCATGCCCGGCGGGGTCAACTCCTCCGTCCGCGCGACGATGCCGCACCCGTTCTTCGTCGAGCGCGGGGACGGCGGCCACGTGATCGACGCCGACGGCAACCGGTACGTCGACTGGGTGATGGGGTACGGCCCGCTCCTGTACGGCCACGACCTGCCCGACCCGGTGGAGGCGGCGGTCCAGTCGCACGTCGCGGAGGGGCCGATGTACGGCGCGCCCACGGAGATCGAGGTCGAGCACGCCGAGTTCGTGGCGCGCCACGTCCCGAGCGTCGAGTCGATCCGGTTCGTCAACTCGGGGACGGAGGCGACGGTGTCGGCGGTGCGGCTCGCGCGCGGCCACACCGACCGCGACAAGATCGTCGTCATGCAGGGCGGCTATCACGGCGCCCAGGAGTCGACGCTCGTCGAGGGGTCGCCGGGCGACGCACACCCCTCCACGGCGGGCATCCCCGAGGAGTTCGCGCAACACACCCTCCCGGTCCCGTTCAACGACCCGGAGGCGGCGAAGGAGGTGTTCGCGGAGCACGGCGACGAGATCGCCGCCGTCCTCGTCGAGCCGATCCTCGCCAACATGGGGATCGTGACGCCGATCGACGGCTACCACGAGACGCTCCGGGAGCTGTGTGACGACCACGGAGCGCTCCTGATCTTCGACGAGGTGATCACCGGATTCCGCGTCGGCGGCCTCGGCTGCGCGCAGTCGAAGTTCGGCGTCACGCCCGACGTCACCACGTTCGGCAAGATCATCGGGGGCGGGTTTCCGGTGGGCGCGATCGGCGGGAAAGCGGAGATCGTCGAGGGGTTCACGCCCGCGGGCGACGTGTTCCAGTCCGGCACCTTCTCGGGGCATCCGGTGACGATGGCCGCCGGAAAGGCCGGGCTGGAGTACGCCGCCGAGAACGACGTGTACGAGCACGTCGACCGGCTCGGCCGGAAGCTCCGCGAGGGGATCGCCGAGATCTGCGCGGAGCGGGCGCCCGAGTACACCGTCGTCGGCACCGACTCGATGTTCAAGACGATCTTCACCCGCGAGGCGCCCGACGACCCGGACGCCTGCTGCGCGGGCGGCTGTCGGCAGGACCCCGACTGCGCCCGGTACGACTCGTGTCCGAAGACGGGCGCCGACGTCGCCCGCGCCGCGACCGACCGCTGGGAGCGCGTGTTCTGGCAGGAGATGAAAGAGAACGGCGTCTTCCTCACCGCCAACCAGTTCGAGTGCCAGTTCACCTCCTACGCGCACACGGAGGAGGACGTCGAGCGGACGCTAGAGGCGTATCGAGAGGCCCTGTAGGCGCCGATCGGGACGTCCGGCGACCGGCGCCGCCGGACTCTCGGAGAACGCCACCACCGACCCCGCCGCCCGCCCGGCAAGCCTTGCGATCCGGCGGCCGGTGCGGAACGTTTTTATCCCGGAACGGAACTACGTACAGGCGATGAACGCGGAGGCTCGTCTCGACGCCGCCCTTTTCCGAGGCCGACGAGCCCCGCGACCGCGACGAGGCGTCCGACCGCCGCGACCGGCTTCCGGCGCGGCGCGACGACGGGCCCCCTCGGGCCAGTAATCTTCATCCCTCGTCGCGTTCGCGCCGTTTCGTCTCGTAGAGTGACAGCTACGTCCGTCCGTAGCGCCGGCTCCGGCAGTTCGTTCCAACATCTAAACCGGTGAATTTAAGGGCGTGAGCCCAGTGTACTCCGGTAATGGCAACCGTTGCACTCGCGTTCAGTGGGGGACTCGACACGACCGTCTGCGTACCGCTGTTGAAAGAGGAGTACGGCTACGACGAGGTCATCGGCGTCAACGTCGACGTCGGCCAGCCGACCGAGGAGTTCGACGAGGCCGAGGAGACCGCCGAGGCGCTGGGGCTCGACCTCCACGTCGTCGACGCGAAAGCGGAGTTCGCGGACCTCTGTTTCGACGCGGTGAAGACGAACGCGACGTACCAGGGCTACCCGCTCGGGACCGCGCTCGCACGCCCCGTCATCGCCGAGGCCATCCTGGGCGTCGCCGAGGAGCAGGGCTGTGACGCCATCGCGCACGGCTGCACCGGGAAGGGGAACGACCAGCTCCGGTTCGAGGCCGTCTGGCGCGGCTCCGATCTCGAAGTGATCGCCCCCGTGCGCGAGCTCGGCCTCACCCGCGAGTGGGAGATCGACTACGCGGCCGAGAAGGACCTGCCCGTCGAGGCCGGCGACGGCGGCGTCTGGTCCATCGACGAGAACATCTGGTCGCGCGCGGTCGAGGGCGGGAAGCTGGAGGATCCGAACTACGAGCCGCCGGAGGACATCTACGAGTGGACCGCGGAGCCGGAGGGCGAGACCACCATCGAGGTCGCCTTCGAGGCGGGCGTCCCCATTGCCGTCGACGGCGAGGCGATGGACCCCGTCCCGCTCATCCAGCACCTCAACGAGTACGCCGGCGGCTACGGCATCGGCCGCACGGACGTGATGGAAGACCGCATGCTCGGGCTGAAGGTGCGCGAGAACTACGAACACCCGGCCGCGACCGTCCTGCTGACGGCCCACCAAGCGCTCGAGGACCTCGTGCTCACGAAGAACGAGCGCTCGTTCAAGAAGGGGATCGAACAGGAGTGGTCCGAGAAGGCGTACCAGGGGCTCGTGTTCGCGCCCGTCGTCGACGCGCTGAACGCGTTCGTCGACGAGACGCAGGACGTGGTGACCGGCACGGCGACGGTGAAGGTCTCCGGCGGCAACTGCCGCGTCGTCGCCCGCGACTCCGAGTACGCCGTCTACTCCGAGGAGATGGCCTCGTTCAACACCGAGGACGTCGCCGGCATCGCACAGGAGGACGCCACGGGCGTCGCGAAGTACCACGGGCTCCAGGAGCGCCTCGCCAACGACGTGAAGGCGTCCGTGTCGAAGCCCGAACTGGCCACCGACGGGTCGGGAGACGACGAGTAGACACATGGACGACGATCCCGGCGCGGCGGCGGACGCCGACGCGAACGCGGGCGACGAGGGGAGCGAGAGCGGCACCGCCGTGCGCCGCGACCGCTTCAGCGGCGGCCCCGCCCGCGAGTTCCTGTCGAGCCTCGCGGCCGACGCGGCCATCTTCGAGGCCGACCTCGCGGTCGACCGCGCGCACACGGTGATGCTCGCCGAACAAGGGATCGTCGACGGCGCGGTCGCGGGCGAGATCCTCGCGGCGCTCGACGACGTGGAGGCCGCAGGTCACGGCGACCTGTCCGACGGCGAGGACGTCCACGAGGCGATCGAGACGGCCGTCATCGACCGGATCGGGCCGGACGGCGGACGTATGCACACCGCCCGCTCGCGCAACGACGAGGTGGCGACCTGCATCCGGTACCGGCTGCGCGAGGACCTGCTCGCGGCCGCCGAGGCGACGATCGCGCTCCGCGAGGCCCTCGTCGAGATCGCGAGCGAGCACACCGAGACCGTGATGCCCGGCTACACGCACCTCCAGCCGGCCCAGCCGACGACGGTCGCGCACTACCTGCTCTCCTACGAGGGCGGCGTCGCCCGCGACACCGAGCGCCTGCTCGACGCGTACGGGCGCGTCAACCGGTCGCCGCTCGGCGCGGCCGCGTTCGCGGGGACGCCGTTCGACGTCGACCGCGACCGCACCGCCGAGCTGCTCGGGTTCGACGGGACGGTCCGGAACTCCACGGACGCGGCGTCGGCGCGCGACTTCCTCGCGGAGGGGGCGACCGCGTGCGCGACGCTCGCGACGACGCTGTCGGGGCTCGCGGAGGACCTAATCGTCTTCTCGAACAAGGGGTTCGTGGAGCTGTCGGACGCGTACTCGTCCACCTCCTCGATCATGCCCCAGAAGAAGAACCCCGACACGCTGGAGCTGACCCGCGGCGTCGCCGGCGACGCGATCGGCGAGGCGACGGGGACGCTGAGCCTGCTGAAGGGGCTCCCGCGCGCGTACAACCGCGACCTCCAGCGCGCTCACGCGGGCGTGTTCGAGATCGCCGACGACGTGCGGGAGGCGACGGAGGTCGCCGCCGGCGCGGTCGCGACCGCCGACTGGGACGAGGCGGCGCTCGCGGACGCCGCGGGCGACGGGTTCTCGACGGCGACGGGCGTCGCCGACCTGCTCGCGACGGGCGGGATGCCCTTCCGGACGGCCCACGAGATCGTCGCGACGGCCGCGGAGACGGTCTCGGACGCCGATTCCCCGGCCGCGGCGGCCGCAAAAGTTGACGAGGCCGCTCGGAACGTGACCGGCGAGCCCCTCTCCGCGTACGTGAGCCGCGAGGACGTGGAGTCGGCGCTCGATCCGGCCGCCAGCGTGGCGAGCCGCGACTCCGCCGGGGGGCCGGCCCCCGAAGCGGTCGCCGAGGAACTCGTCGTCGTCGAGTCGGAGATCGAGGAGGACCGCGGTGCGCTGGCGGCGGAGCGCGGCGCGCTCGCCGCCGCGAGCGAGGCACTGGATGCGGAGGTCGATCGCTATGTCTGAGCCGCGACGACCGCCGGGCGGCCCCCGGCTCGATCGGCGGCGTCTCGACCGACGCCGACCCGACCGACGCCGACGACCGTCCCCGTAAGGGGACACAGTTACTACCGAGATCTGACATCCGATCTCGATACGGTTCGATTTCGACGAACTACTTCCGTTAGCGGCCGATCCGTTTTATGTAAATTATCCAATAAGTTCGAAGCCTTTATCACCGTTCGCGGTCGAGTGTCTGCCACGATGACGAGCGACACCGACACGCTGCTGGCAGAGGACCCGATCACGGGCGAGGAGATCGAGCTTCCGGCCGACGTCGAGGTCGGCGAGATCATCGACAGCCCGGTCACCGGGACCGAGCTCGAGGTCATCTCGCTGGACCCCGTCGTGTTGGAGGAGGCCCCCGAACTCGAGGAGGACTGGGGCGAGTAGATGGCGACGATCGCCGCGGCCGCGACTCCCGAGTGGTCGACATGCGCGTAGGGATCCTCTACTCCCGGATCCGGAAGGACGAGAAGCTCCTGCTCAACGAGCTCCGCGACCGGGATCACGACGTCGAGAAGATCGACGTCCGCAAGGAGCGGTTCGGGCTGGAGTCGACGACGGCGAACGTCGGCGATCTGGATCTGGTCGTCGACCGCTGCCTGTCGACGAGCCGATCGCTGTACGCGACGAAGTTCCTCGACAGCTACGGCGTCCCGGTGGTGAACTCGCCCGAGACGGGCGACGTCTGCGCCGACAAGGCGAAGAACTCGCTCGCGCTCGCGAACGCCGACGTTCCGACCCCGGCGACCGAGGTCTCGTTCACCAAGGAGGCCGCGCTGGAGGCGATCGAGTCGTTCGGCTACCCCTGCGTGCTCAAGCCGGTCGTCGGCTCGTGGGGCCGGCTGATGGCGAAGATCGACACCCGCGACGCCGCCGAGGCGATCTTAGAGCACAAGGAGACGCTCGGCCACTACGAGCACAAGGTGTTCTACATTCAGGAGTTCGTCGACAAGCCCGGCCGGGACATCCGCGCGCTGGCGGTCGACGGCGAACCGGTCGCCGCGATGACCCGGTCGTCGGACCACTGGCTCACGAACGCCGCGAAGGGCGGCGAGACGAAGGCGTTCGACCTCGACGACCGCGCGACCGAGCTGGTCGAGCGCGCCTCCGACGCTGTCGGCGGCGGAATGCTCGGCGTCGACCTCATGGAGGTCGGCGGCACCGACTCCGGCGAGTACACCGTCCACGAGGTGAACCACACGGTCGAGTTCAAGGCGCTCGACTCGGCCACCGACGTCGACGTCCCCGCGAGGGTCGTCGACTGGCTGGAGGCGAAGGTCGAGAACGCTGACGACGCCGCGGAGGCGCACACATGAGCGCCGACGACATGACGCCCGCGGAGACGTACACCGCCAGCGTCGTCGGCGGCACGGGGTTCACCGGCGGCGAGCTGTTGCGGATCCTCGCCGGCCACCCCGCGTTCGACGTGGTGCAGGCCACGTCGCGGTCGGCGGACAACATGACCGTCGGTCGGTCGCACCCGAACCTGCGGGGGCTCGACCTGCGCTTCTCCGATCCAGACGACCTGGAGTCCGTCGACGTGCTCTTCTCGGCGACGCCGCACGGCGTCTCGATGGGGCGCATCGACGAGTACTTCGAGGTCGCCGACACCGTCGTCGACCTCTCGGCCGACTTCCGGCTCCCCGAGGCCGACGCCTACGACGAGTGGTACGACGGCCACGAGTCGCCGGAGTACTTGGAGCGCGCGGAGTACGCGCTCCCCGAGATCAACCGCAAGAACCTCCCCGGCGCCGACCTGATCGCCGGCGGCGGCTGTAACGCGACGACGACGATCCTCGGGCTGAAGCCGCTCGTGGACGCCGGCGCGCTCGGCCCCGAGACCGGCGAGGTCGTCGTCGACGTGAAGGTCGGCTCCTCGGAGGGCGGCGCCGGCGGCGGCGCGGCCTCCTCGCACCCGGAGCGCTCCGGGGTCGTGCGCCCGTACGCCCCGACCGGCCACCGCCACGAGGCGGAGATCGAGGCGTACCTCGGGCTCGACGTCTCCTTCACGGTGCACGCGGTCGACATGGTGCGCGGCGCGAGCGCGACCTGCCACGTCTTCCCAGACGAGCCCGTCTCGAAGGGGGACCTGTGGAAAGCGTACCGCGGGGCGTACGCCGACGAGCCGTTCATGCGGATCGTCTCCGGCGGGGGCGGCGTCTACCGCTACCCCGAGCCGAAGTCGGTCGCCGGCACGAACCACGGCGAGGTCGGCTTCGAGCTCGACCCCGGCAACCGGCGCGTCGTCGTCTTCTCGGCGATCGACAACATGACCAAGGGGTCGGCGGGCCAGGCGGTCCACGCGGCGAACGTCGCCTTGGGACTGCCCGAGACCGCCGGCCTCGAGTTCGGGGGACTCCACCCGGTGGGATCGCCATGAGCGACGATCAGTCAGATTCCGCCAAGGAGCCGCCCGTCGTCGTCAAGATCGGCGGCGCGAAGGCGGTCGACCCGGCCGGCGCGGTCGGCGACGTCGCCCACCTCGGCGCCGACGGCCGTGAGGTCGTCGTCGTCCACGGCGGCTCGACGGTCGTCGACGAGACGATCGAGCGGCTCGGTATGGAGCCGGAGTACGTCGAGAGCGCCTCCGGCGTCACGGGTCGGTTCACCGACGCCGACGCGATGGAGGCGTTCACGATGGCGATGGCCGGCAAGCTCAACACGGAGCTGACGGCGCGGTTCCGCGAGGCCGGCGTCGACGCGGTCGGCCTCTCGGGCGTCGACGGCGGGCTCCTCTCGGGGCCCCGCAAGTCGGCGGTTCGCGTGGTCGAGGACGGGAAAAAGAAGATCCGCCGCGGCGAGCATTCCGGCCGGATCGAGTCGGTGAACGCCGATCTGCTGACCGGGCTCCTCGCCGACGGCTACACCCCCGTCGTCTCGCCCCCGATGGAGGGGAAAGAGAGCGACGGCGGCGTCACCCCGGTCAACGCCGACGCCGACCGGGCGGCCGCCGCGGTCGCGGGCGCGCTCGGCGCGGACCTCGTCCTGCTGACGGACGTGGCCGGCGTCTACGCGGACCCGGACGACCCGGACACGCTGATCGAGTCGGCGTCGACGCCGGACGAGCTGGCGGCGGTCGAAGCCGCCGCCGAGGGGTTCATGGGAAAGAAGGTGATGGCCGCGAAAGAGGCGCTCTCGGGCGGCTCCGGGCGCGTCGTCGTCGCCGACGCCAACGTCGACGACCCCATCGTCGCCGCGCTCGGCGGCTCGGGGACGACGATCGAGCGGGCGGCGCTCGGGAGCGGCAGCGGTGACGACGGCGCCGACCCGGACGACGACGGGGACGCGGAGGAGACGGAGGCGGTCGACGCATGAGCGGCTTCGTCTTCTCCGAGAAACCGATCGAGATCGCCTCGGGCGACGGCGTCCACGTCACCGATACGAACGGCACCGACTACCTCGACTTCGGGGCGAGCTACGCCTGCACGCCGGTGGGCCACTGCCACCCCGAGGTCGTCGACGCCGCGACGAGCCAGCTGGAGGAGCTGATGTACGTGCAGGCGTCGTACCCGCACGCGGCGCGGACGGCGCTGTACGAGCGGCTCTCCGAGGCGGGCCCCGGCGACGTCGACGACGTCTGGCTCTGTAACTCCGGCACGGAGGCGAACGAGGCCGCGCTGAAGTTCGCCCGGCACGCGACGGGCCGCGAGAAGATAATCGCGACGACGCAGGGGTTCCACGGCCGGACGATGGGCGCGCTCGCGACCACCTGGAAGCAGAAGTACAAGGAGGGGTTCGAGCCGCTCGCGGGCGGCGTGGAGTTCGTCGAGTACGGCGACGCCGACGCGATGCGCGAGGCCGTCGACGAGGAGACCGCGGCGGTGATCTTAGAGCCCCTCCAGGGCGAGGGCGGGATCAACCCCGCCGCCACCGAGTACCTGCGGGCGGTCCGGGAGGCGACCGAGTCGGCGGGGGCCGCGATGGTGCTCGACGAGATCCAGACCGGGCTCGGCCGGACGGGGTCGCTGTGGGCGGCCGAGAAGCACGACGTGGTACCCGATATCCTCACGACCGCGAAGGGGCTCGGTAGCGGGCTCCCGATCGGCGCGACGCTGTGTCGCGACTGGATCGCCGAGGACGCCGGGAACCACGGCTCGACGTTCTCGGGCGGTCCCGTGGTGTCGGCCGCGGCGGGCGCCACGCTCGACGTCATCGAGCGCGAGGGCCTCCCGGATCACGCCGCCGAGGTCGGCGCGTACCTCCGCGGGCGGGTCGAGGAGCGCCTCGGCGACGACGTCCGCGACGTGCGGGGCGACGGGCTGATGATCGGGATCGAGGTGAAGCGCGGGTCGAACCGCCTGCTTCGCGACCTCGCGATCGACCACCAGATCCTCGCGCTGCCGGCGGGCCGCACCGTGTTGCGCCTGCTGCCGCCGCTGACGATCGAGCGCGAGCACGCCGACGCGGTCGTGGACGCCCTCGCGGAGGTGATCGGGTGATGGCGACCGGGAAGGGGCGCGAGAGCGACGCGGAGTCGGAAACCGGCGGCGAGACGGAGGCGGCCGCCGAGTCGTCCGCGGCCGGGACCGACGTCGTCGCCGGCGGCGGCTACCCCGCGGCCTGCGACACGCCGGCCCGGAAGCTGCTGTACGACATGGTGTCGATCCCCTCGCCGTCGGGCGAGGAGGAGCGGGCGGCGGAGCGGCTCGTCGACTTCTTCGAGGCGAACGGCCGGGAGGCGTGGATCGACGACGTCGGGAACGTCCGGGCGCCCGCCGACGACGCCGTCCTCCTCACCTCGCACGTGGACACGGTCCCGGGCGACATCCCGGTCGAGGTGAGGCCGGCGCCCCCCGAGGGCGAACTGCCGGAACCGTCCGACGTCCGCGTCGGCGAGCCCGGCGAGCCCGTGCTGTGGGGTCGCGGGACCGTCGACGCGACGGGGCCGCTGGTCTCGATGGCGGTCGCGGCGGTGAAGACGGGCGTCTCCTTCGCGGGCGTCGTCCGCGAGGAGGTCGACTCCGGGGGCGCCCGACACCTCATCGACGACCGCGACGCGCCGGACGCGGTGATCAACGGCGAACCCTCCGGCTGGGCCGGGATCACGCTCGGCTACCGCGGCCTGCTGGAGGGGACGTACGTGAACACGAGCGAGTCGGGCCACTCCTCGCGGCCGGAGCCGAACGCGATCCAGCACGCGATCGACTGGTGGCACGGCGTCGAGGAGGCGTTCACGCCCGACGACCCGGAGACCGCGGTGTTCGACCAGGTGACGACGAAGCCCATCTCGATCGATGGCGGCCTGAGCGACGACGGGCTCGCCGTGGAGACGACGATGGAGGTCCAGCTGCGGGTCCCGCCCTCCCGCCCCGTCGACGAAATCCACGAGCTCGCGGAGGCGGAGCTGTCGACCGGGTCGGTCCACTGGGGCGACCCGATGCCGCCCGTGATGGAGAGCCCTCGCACTGACCTCGCGCGGGCGTTCCGCGTCGCGATCCGCGGCGCCGGCGGCGACGTGCGCCTGCTCCGGAAGACCGGGACGAGCGACATGAACCTCTTCGCGGCCGCGTGGGACTGCCCGATGGTCACCTACGGCCCCGGGAACTCGGACCTGGACCACGCGCCGGACGAGCGGCTTCCGCTCTCCGAGCTGGACCGCGCCGTGACCGTCCTGACCGACGTCTGTCGGAAGCGACTGTAACGAACGCTCCGACGACCACCCCGACACACGCACCCGTTTTCGAACGACACCACGGACCACACTCACACACCACACACGATGCCACTCGCCACCGACGACTTCCTCGACATCGACGACGTGACGCCCGCCGAACTGGACGCCCTGCTCGACCGCGCCGCCGCGATGAAGGCGGGCGAGACCGATCCCCGACTGGGCGACGCGACGCTCGGGATGATCTTCGAGAAGCCCTCGACGCGCACCCGCGTCTCGTTCGAGACCGGGATGACGCGGCTCGGCGGCCACGCGATGTTCCTCGGTCCCGACGACATCCAACTCGGGCACGGCGAGCCGCTGAAAGACACCGCGCGCGTGCTCGGTCGGTACGTCGACGGCGTGATGGCCCGGCTGTTCGACCACGGGGACGTCGAGACGCTCGCGGAGTACGCCGACTGCCCCGTGATCAACGGGCTCACCGACGAGGCGCACCCCTGCCAGACGCTCGCCGACCTGCTCACCATCCGCGAGACGGTCGGCGAGGACGCGACGGTCGCGTGGGTCGGCGACGGCAACAACGTCGGGCAGTCGTTCGTCGTCGGCGCGGCGATGGCCGGGGTCGATGTGCGGGTCGCCACGCCCGCCGACTACGGGATGGACCCCGCCGTCTTCGACCGCGCCGCGGAGTTCGGGCTGGACGTGGAGCCGACGACGGATCCGGAGGCCGCGATCGACGGGGCGGACGTGGTTTACACCGACGTCTGGATCTCGATGGGACAGGAGGACCAGCGCGACGAGAAGCTCGCCGCCTTCGAGGGATTCCAGGTGAACGCCGACCTGCTCGCCGGCACCGACGCGAAGGTGATGCACTGCCTGCCCGCGCACCGCGGCGAGGAGGTCACCGACGACGTGCTCGAGTCCGACCGGGCCCTCGTCTGGGACCAGGCGGAGAACCGGATGCACGCGCAGAACGCGCTGCTCGTCGAACTGCTCGGCGACGCGTAGCGACGACCGGTTCGGCCGTCGGCGACCGCGGTTTTATGTGGCTTCTCCGATGTCTCGGTTCATGGCTATCCCGTTCGTCGGCTCGATAGTGTCGTTCGTCGTCGCGCTCCTCGTCGGTGGGCTCGCCATCTACCTGAGCGCGCGCGTCGTCGTCGACGTCGACGACTACGGGCACGCCGTGGTCACCGCCCTGCTCGGCGCGCTGGGCTGGGCGCTCACGTCGTGGATTCCGCTCGTCGGGTCGCTCGTCGCGCTGGTCGTGTGGGTCGGCGTAATCAACTGGCGGTACCCCGGCGGGTGGGTCAAAGCGGCCATCGTCGGCGGCGGCGCGTGGGTCGCCGCGCTCGTCGTCCTGTTCGTCGTCAACTCCGTGTTCGGTCTCGGTGTCGGCGCGTTCGGCGTCCCCGGGGCGTGAGTCGGCGGAAAAGGGCGCCGCTTCAGCTCCGGGGCCCGCCCGCTCCGGACCAGTCGCCGTCCGTTCTTCGAATGACGGCTCCTGCCGCACGGTCGCGGAGCGGGTTATTTGGCTCTGGTGAGACCCTTATAATCTGATACAAACTGCGTGCGCGATACAGAGGATGTAGTCAGCGGACGATTAGGAACTCATCCACATCATACTCTCGACTGCTGTTTAGGTTCCTGAGGTACGGAGCATCAGTCCCTGTGAGGAAGAACCGATAATGACCTCCTCGGTTCCCCTCAACTTCGAATGAATTTTCGGAGACTTCTGTAACTGTTTGGGCGTGTTTTCGTCCATTCCAAATAATCTCGCTATCTAGCTCTACTGTCTCCATTTCATTCAGTATCTCTGACTTAGATTGCATGCTTTGTGCTCCCGATTCACTTTTAATAAAATGTTGTCCCAATCCTCAGTGGTCGGAAAGGACGGAGTGAACGATTCGCGCCCTCTATTCAGCAGAACGCTGAGAACAGATCACCAATTGAGCACGTCAACAGAGCCGTCTAGTTGAAAATCCGAGGACGCGTCCCGATCAGTTCCCGGTCCAGCGCAGCACCGCGAGCGTCCCCTCGTAGAGGACGATCATCGTGAGCGTCACGATGATCGGCGCCATCCCGGTCGGGTCCGGGCTGAACAGGAACGCGATCCCGAGGAACGCCCCCCAGAACAGCAGGCGCTTCGCCTCCAGCCACTGGCGGGTGACGAGGTTCATCATGATCGCGAGCATGATGAACAGCGGGATCTGGAAGACGATCGCCATGAACGCGAGCATGATGACGATGAGGTTGAACGTCTCCGCGAGCCCGAACGCGATCGTCGCGGCGTCGGAGGTATAGGTGGTGAAATACGAGAAGATCGCGGGCAACACGAGGAAGTGCGCGAACGCGATGCCGATCCCGCCGAGGACGAGGCTCGTCGGGACAGCCGCGAGGTAGTAGCGCCGCTCGTTCTCGTAGAGGCCGGGCTTCATGAAGCGGTACGTCTGGTAGACGAACGCCGGGAGCCCGACGACGACGCCCGCGAGCCCGGCGACCTTCAGCCGCGTGAGCGGCAGTTCGAGGGGGCCGTACAGCCGCGGGCGATTCATCGTCGGCTCGGGGATGTGGTAGCTCCAGAAGTAGTTGATGAGCTCCGTCGACTCCGTCACGACGACGAGCGTCGCGAGCCCGCCGAAGAGGAAGACGACGGCGAGCCGCCGCATCATCTCCTCGATGTGGGCCGCCAGCGGCATCTCCTCGTCCGACTCCGGCGCGTCTAATCCCTCGAAGGAGTCGTCGGTGCCGTCGTCCGCGACCGTCGCGTCCTCGACCGCGCCGGCGGCGGCCGCGTCCCCCGCCGTCGCCGCCGTCCCGCCGTCACCGAGACTCTCCGCGGCCGCGTCGGCGTCGTCGGGGACGAAGGGCGGGTCGTCGGGGTCCTCGCTCGCGGCTTCGTCGCCCGCCTCACCGGTGGCGTCGTCAGCGTTGTCCGCCTCGTCGGCGTCGTCTTCAGCGCCGACCTCGTCCTCGCCGGAAGCGTCCGCATCGTCGGCCTCATCCGCGCTCGAGGCGCCGTCGACTTCGGGCGTGACCTCGGGAGACACCTCGGATTCGACGGGGTCCGCCCCGTCGGAGTCCGGCTCGTCCCCGTCCGCGTCGGTGCCGCCGCCGTCGCTGGTGGCGTCGTCGGCGACCGAGTCGTCCTCGGGGGCCGATGGCTCGTCGCGCGACCGGTCCGAGTCGTCCATTCACTTCACCTACGCGACCGGGTGATTATAGGCCTTTTCGGATGGAGCCGAGCTCGACCGGGGCTCGCGGCGCGCGAGGCGGGTCGAAAAGGTTGATAACGGGGACGGACTTCCACTCCCGTATGGCGAGTGCCCTCGACGAGGATACCCAGCAGTCGCTCGCGGAGGGACGCGAGTCGGCGAAGGCGTTCCTCCGGTCGATCCAGAAGGACCTTCAGAAGGTGTTCGTCGTCTTCCTGCTGGGCTTCCTCGCGACGTTCTGGGCGCTCCGCGTGTACGTCTGGGAGTTCCTGTACACCGTCACGAAGTCGAACATGTCGCCCGCGGTCGCCGCCGAGGCCGACGTCATCGCGACCACCCCGTTCGAGGTGATCCTCCTGCAGGCGAAGATCGGGCTGATCGTCGGCGCGATCACCGCGATCCCGCCGCTGATCTACGTCTCCCGCGACGAGCTCCGCGCCCGCGGCGCGTGGCCGCAGTCGCCGATCCCGCGCTGGAAGCTCGCGGGGATTGCCCTCCTCGGCGGCGGCCTCTTCACCGTCGGCGTCGGCTACGGCGTCTACGCCTTCTTCCCGATCATGTTCTCCTTCCTGGCCGGCTTCGGGCTGGAGGCCGGGATTCAGCCCACCTACTCCATCGTGATGTGGACGGAGTTCATCGTCTTCCTCTCGCTGTCGTTCGGGCTCGCCGGCCAGATGCCGCTGCTCATCACCGGGCTCTCGTACTCCGGGATCGTCCAGTACGAGACGTTCCGCGACAAGTGGCGCTACGCGGTCGTCGCCATCTTCGTCTTCGGCGCGGTGTTCTCGCCGCCGGACCCGTTCACGCAGCTGATGTGGGCGTTCCCGCTGATCGCCCTCTACGGCTTCAGCCTCTACCTCGCGAAGCTCGTCGTGACGGCCCAGCGGAGCTCCGACCGCATCGACGTGCTCGGCGCGGCGCGGAACCACTGGAACGTCGTCGGCGGCGCGGCCGTCCTCGGCGGCGGGCTCGTGTACGCCTTCTACGAGTACGGCGGCCGGACCGCGTTCAACGACCTCCTCCGGCTCGCCAACAGCGACTGGCGCTTCCTCGAACCGGGCGCCGGCCTCGGCGTCGACCCCGCGACCGCCGCGGGGATCTACGCCGCCGTGTGGGCGCTGGCGTTCGTCGCCGTCGCGACGCTCTGGGCCGTCTACGCCGACCTCGACACGACGAGCGCGGGGTACCAGTACGGCGACCCGGCCGCCATC
This sequence comes from Halorubrum depositum, assembly GCF_007671725.1. NCBI lineage: Archaea > Methanobacteriati > Methanobacteriota > Halobacteria > Halobacteriales > Haloferacaceae > Halorubrum > Halorubrum depositum. The sequence continues at coordinate 1,367,164 of NZ_VCNM01000001.1, forward strand.
GACGTGGGCGAGCTCGACGCCGCCGGCGTGCGGGCAGCGCCCGCGGCCGCCTTCGCGGAGATGGACGAGGGGGAGTCGCTCTCGCTCGCGCAGGCCGCCATCGACGACGACGACCCGGAGAAGGCGCAGGCGATCCTCGACCGCTTCGACGAGGTGAACGGGGACGGAGAAGACGGCGACGAGAGCGACGACGCGGACGCGACCGGATCGGGCGGCGACGGGGGGGCAGGCGACGCGGGCGGCGCCGGCGGTCAGGGCGGCCAGGGCGGCCTGGTGGGCACGATGCAGGATCGGACCTCCCGCGCGAGCTCGACGTTCCTCTCCGAGCTCACCGACGGCGAGGAGGAAGAGGCCGAAGACGACATCGGCGGCTACTACACGGACCTGAAGTTCATCTTCGACTCGCTGCGCTCGCGGTCGTTCCGGCTCGTGGCCGTCTTCGGGAGCGTGATGGCGGCGGCGTTCACGTGGCTGTACCTCGGCGGCCTCGCGACCGTGCGCAACGACCTCGAGTCGCGTGTTCCGGCCGAGATCGAGGGCGGGATCAACATCATCACGCTCCACCCCGTCGAGGCGCTGATCTTCATGGTGAAGTTCTCGATCCTGCTCGGGATCGTCGCGGTGTTCCCGGTCGCGCTCTACTACGCGTGGCCGGCCCTGCGCGACCGCGGCTTCGTCGCCGGACGGATCTGGAAGGTGTACCTCTGGGCGGGCGCGCTGCTCGGCGGGCTGCTCGGCGGCTTCGCGCTCGGCTACGCCTACATCGCGCCGGGGCTTATCGGCTGGCTCGTGACCGACGCGCGGCTCGCGGACATGGTGATCACCTACCAAGTGAGCGACTTCCTCTGGCTCGTCGTCTACACGACGATCGGGATCGGCTTCCTCGCCGACATCCCGATCCTCATGATCCTGCTGAACAACGCGGGCGTCCCCTACCGCGTCTTCCGGGAGCGCTGGCGCGAGGTCACCGTCGGGATCATGCTGTTCGCGGCGGTGTTCACCCCCGCGGACGTGATCACGATGATCCTCGCGACCCTCCCGCTGATGGCGGCGTACGGGGTCGGCGTGGGGGTCCTGTTCCTCGTCACGTTCGGCGGGCGCCGGAACCTCTCGCCGCCCTCCAGGGTCATCGAGCCCTGACCGGCGCGGGGGTCGATACCGACCGAGCGCCGCCGCGACCGACGAGTATTCCCGCGCGCGCACGCTAAGAGCGGACGAAATGAGCAAGGACTACATCGAGGTCCGCGGCGCCGAGGAACACAACCTCAAGGACCTCGACGTCCGGATCCCGCGCGAGGAGTTCACCGTCGTCACCGGGCTCTCCGGGTCGGGGAAGTCGTCGCTCGCGTTCGACACGGTGTACGCCGAGGGACAGCGCCGGTACATCGAGTCGCTGTCGGCGTACGCCCGCAACTTCCTCGGACAGATGGACAAACCGCAGGTGGAGGCCGTCGAGGGACTCTCGCCCGCGATCTCCATCGACCAGAAGAACGCCGCGAACAACCCGCGCTCGACCGTGGGGACCGTCACCGAACTGCACGACTACCTCCGCCTGCTGTACGCCCGGATCGGCACCCAGTACGACCCCGTCACGGGCGAGGAGGTCGGCGAGCAGTCCGCCCAGGACATGGTGGCGCAGATCCTCGAACTCCCCGAGGGGACCCGCGCGAAGGTCGCCGCACCGGTCGTCCGCGACCAGAAGGGCGCCTTCGAGGACCTGTTCGAGGAGCTCGTGAGCGACGGGTACGCCCGCGTCGAGGTCGACGGCGAGCCCGTCGACCTGACGCTCGACGACCCCGAGCTCGACCAGAACTACGACCACACGATCGACGTGATCGTCGACCGCGTGACCGTCTCTCCCAACGCCCGCTCGCGGATCACCGATTCGGTCGAGACCGCCTTAGAGGAGGCCGGCGGCGCGCTCAAGCTGATCGTCCCGGACCCGCCCGAGGACGTCCCCTTCGCCTCCAACACGCGCTCGACCGGGTCGCTCGCCGAGGACGCCGACGGCGACGACCGGCTGGTCGTGGAGTTCTCCGAGGAGCTCGGCAACCCCAACTCCGACTTCCAGTTCTCCGAGATCGAGACGCGCTCGTTCTCCTTCAACAGCCCGTACGGCGCCTGTCCCGAGTGCGAGGGGATCGGCTCCACCAAGGAGGTCGACGAGGGCCTCGTGATCGAGGATCCCTCCAAACCCCTCAAGCACGTGTTCGAGCCGTGGAGTTACGACCGCACCTACTACTCCCGCCAGCTCGACAACGTCGCCGACCACTTCGGCGTCTCGCTGGAGACGCCCTTCGAGGAGTTAGACGAGGCGATCCGGCGGCAGTTCCTCTACGGCACCGACGACCTCGTCCACTTCGAGTGGACGACGAAGAACGGGACCCGCGAGAAGACCGAGCGCTTCGAGGGCGTCATTCCGAACTTAGAGCGCCGTCACGTCGAGACCGACTCCGAGCGCGCCCGCGACCACATCGAGGAGTTCATGGCCGTGACGACGTGCCCGGAGTGCGAGGGCACCCGCCTGAAAGAGCAGTCGCGGCACGTCCTCGTCGACGGCACCCCGATCACCGAGGTGAACCGGATGTCGATCGCCGACGCGCGCGCGCACTTCGAGGGGATGGAGGCGCGGCTCGGCGAGCGCGACACGACGATCGCCGAGGAGATCCTGAAGGAGATCCGCGCGCGGCTCGGCTTCATGGAGGAGGTCGGTCTGGAGTACCTCACGCTCGACCGCGAGGCGTCGACGCTCTCGGGCGGCGAGAGCCAGCGCATCCGGCTCGCGACGCAGGTCGGCTCCGGGCTCGTCGGCGTGCTGTACGTCTTAGACGAGCCGTCGATCGGGCTCCACCAGCGCGATAACGACCGCCTGCTCGACACGCTCACCGGGCTCCGAGACCTCGGGAACACCCTCGTCGTCGTCGAGCACGACGAGGAGACGATGCGCCGCGCCGACGAGATCATCGACATGGGGCCCGGCCCCGGCAAGCGCGGCGGCGAGGTGGTCGCGCAGGGCGACTTCGACGACATCGTCGCGGCCGACGAGTCGGTCACCGCCGACTACCTCGCGGGCCGGAAGGAGATCCCCGTGCCGGAGGAGCGCCGCGAGCCGGACGGGGAGCTGACGGTGCGGGGCGCCCGCCAGCACAACCTCAAGGACCTCGACGTGTCGATCCCGCTCGGCACGCTGACGACCGTCACCGGCGTCTCCGGCTCCGGGAAGTCGACGCTGGTCCACGACGTCCTTTATAAAGGACTCGCCCGCGAGATGAACGACAACACCTCCGTCGACCCCGGCGAGCACGACGCGATCGAGGGGATCGAGGGGGTCGAGACGGTGCGGCTCATCGACCAGTCGCCGATCGGCCGGACGCCCCGTTCGAACCCGGCGACGTACACCGACGTGTTCGACTACGTCCGTGAGCTGTTCGCGGAGACGAAGCTCTCGAAGCGCCGCGGCTACGAGAAGGGCCGCTTCTCGTTCAACGTGAAGGGCGGGCGCTGCGAGGAGTGCGGCGGTCAGGGAACCGTCAAGATCGAGATGAACTTCCTCTCGGACGTGTACGTCCCCTGCGAGCAGTGCGGCGGGGCGCGCTACAACGACGAGACGCTCGACGTCACGTATAAGAGCGCGACCATCTCCGACGTGCTCGACATGAGCGTCGACGAGGCGTACGACTTCTTCGAGAGCCACCAGGGGCTCCAGCGCCGGCTGAAGCTGCTGAAGGACGTCGGGCTGGGCTACATGGAGCTCGGCCAGCCCTCCACCACGCTCTCCGGCGGCGAGGCCCAGCGCGTGAAGCTCGCCGAGGAACTCGGAAAGAAGGCGACCGGCGACACCCTCTATCTGCTCGACGAGCCGACGACGGGGCTCCACAAGGAGGACGAGCGCAAGCTGATCGACGTGCTCCACCGCCTCGTCGACGGCGGCAACACGGTGGTCGTCATCGAACACGAGCTCGACTTGGTGAAGAACGCCGACCGCATCGTCGACCTCGGGCCCGAGGGCGGCGAGGGCGGCGGCGAGCTCGTCGCGAGCGGGACCCCGGAGGCTGTGGCCCGCGAGGAGGATTCCCACACCGGGCGGTACCTGCGCGACCTGCTCCCCGACGTCGAGATCGCGGGGCCGCGCGACGACCGCCGGAAGCCCGCGGCCGCGGACGACGACTGAACGCTCCTCTCTCCGCACGGGTCGTCCCGCCGTCCGTCCGCGGCGACCCGCACCTTGATACCGCGGCGCGCCGTCGCTCCGAGCGATGCGAGAGATCACGACAGACGACGTGCCGGAGGCCCTCGGTCCGTACTCGCAGGGGATCGTCTCCGGCGATACGGTCCACGTCTCCGGGAAGACGGGCGTGGACCCCGACACGGGCGAGGCCCCCGACTCCGTGGCCGAACAGACGACGCAGACGCTCGAAAACGTCGCCGCGATCCTGGAGGCGGCCGGGACCACCTCGGACGCGATCGTGTCGGCGACGGTCTACCTCACCGACATGGACGACTACGACGCGGTGAACGAGGCGTACCGGTCGTTCCTCTCGGCGCCGTACCCGGCGCGGACGTGCGTCGAGGTGTCCCGGCTCCCCGCGCCGCTCGACGTCGAGATCACGGTCACGGCGGAGCTCGGCGACGACTGAGGGCGGCACCCGGCGAGGCGCGGCCGCGTCGCCGGCGAGCCGGAGGGGGCTCCCGGCTCAGAACTTCTCCAGTAAGTCCCCGTAGAAGTCGGTGTCGCGGTCGCCGGCGAGCTTCTCGACGATGAGCTCCGGCGTCGACCGCGCGAGGTGCCCCTTCTTCGGGGAGCGGTTCACCTGCAGTTCGCCGTCGACGAGCCCCTCGGCCTCGATCCCGTCGACGGCGACGTCGAAGTCGGCGGCGTCGCGGATCTCGCGGGCGAGGTGGGAGACGAAGACGGCGGTCGCGTCCTGGCCGTCGAGCGCTTCGAGGATGCCGGCGATGATCTTCGCGGAGGCGCCGGGCTCCGTGATCGACTCCAGCTCGTCGACGAGGACGAGTCGGCCGTCGGCGCCCTCGACGAGGTCGCCGAAGTCGCGCAGCGTCGCCTCGAACGCGCCCGCGTCGAGGGTGCCCTGCGACTTCGCGTAGTAGTGGACCTCCTCGAAGCGCTCGACGGTCACCGACGCGGCGGGCACGGGCATCCCCATCTGGGCGAGGACGACGACGAGCGCCACGAGGTCGAGCGTGGAGGTCTTCCCGCCGGAGTTGACGCCGGAGAGGAGCGTCGCGCCCGACACGGCGTAGTCGACCGGCTCGGCGTCGGCGAAGTCGACGTCGAGGAGGGGTGAGCGGCCGCCCTCGATCCGGAAGCCCGCGTCGCCGTCGGGGCCCGCGTTCGGCCCGACCACCTCGGGCATGACGCAGTCGAAGTCGCGGGCGAACCGCGCGATCGCGAGCTCGACGTCGAGTTCGAGGGCGTCGCGGACGAGCGCCTCCACCGGCTCGCGGAGGTCGCCGAGGTCGCTCGCCAGCTCCGCCTTCAGCCGGGCGGCCCGCCGGTCGCGCGACGCGGCGAGCTCGGTGCGGAGCCGCGAGACGGCGCTCTCGTCGTGGTCGACCGGGAACGAGGGGTCGTCGCCGAAGACGCGGTCGGCGAGCTCCGCCTCCTCCGGCTCCAAGCGGAGCGCGTCCGCGAGGTGTTCGCGGGCGCGGGCCATCGCCTCGTCGTACTCGTCGGCCAGCTCGCGGTCCAGAAGCGAGTCGACGCGGGCGCCCTGCTCGACTAAGGAGAGGAAGTCGGTCCCCTCGATGGTCACGTCGCGCTCGCGGATCGCCTCCCTGAGGCGGTCGTCGGCGACCGACTCCGCGGTCGACACCGCGGCGTCGAGGTCGTCGACGGCGGCGGTGAGTCGCTCCAGCTCCTCGTCGCCGACGATCGTCCCGTCGTCGTCGAGCCGCGCGAGGGCGTCGCGGAGGGCGTCCGTGTCCGCGGCGGATGAGAGGGCTGCCGCCTCGTGGACCGCCGCGGCCGCCTCCAGCCGCTCGCGGTTCGCGGCGAAGAAGGCGAGCAGGCGCTCGGGGACGGTCTCCGCGGGCTCGTCGAGGGCGTCCGGCCGGACGTGGACGTCGCCCTCGACGTCGAGCCCGGCGAACTCCTCGTCTAAGACGATCACGGTCGCGTACGATCGGGCGAGCTCGGAGACGTCGCGGGCGTTCTCGACGGTCTCGACCGAGAGCTCCGGGACCGCGGACTCAGCGCGGGCGAGCGTCTCGGCGTCGGCGGTCGCGAGACAGCGGTCGCGCACCCGGACCGTCGGCGGGTCCGTCAGGGGTTCGACGCCGGCGAGCGCCTCGCGGACCGCGGGGTCGGGGTCGCGCTCGACCGCCGCCTCGACGAACGACTGCGCCTCGTCGATCCGCGAGGCCGAGGCGCTCGGGTAGAACGTCTCCAGCCGCTTGGCGGCGTAGTCGGTGACGGTGCGCTCGCGCAGCAGGTCGATCGCCTCCCGGTACACCTCGCGGGCGCGGTCGGTCGCCAGCACGCGGCCGTCGTCGCCGTGTCGCCGGCGGATCGCGCCGCGGGCGATCCGGGCCGCGCGGGCCTCGTTGACGCCGGGCGCGCGGGCGATCGCGGCGACGTCGCCCGACTCGACGGTCCCGGCCGGGTCGTCGAGCTCGCGCAGCGCGTCAGCCGTCTTCGCCCCGACGCCGGGGATCGCCTCCAGCTCCATCTACTCGCGGCTATCGCGGCAACGCGCAAAAGGATGGGGGGTCGCCATCGGACCTGGACGAGCGGATTCCGGTCGGCGGATCGGTTTCGAGCCGCGGCCGACGCGCTTTTTCCCGCCGCCCCCGAACGCGGGGCCATGAGCCACCACACCCTCGCCGCCGACGGGGACGAACTCGACCCGGAGACGGCGGCGAAGGCGGCGGCCGCGCGCGACGCCCTCGGCGAGCGCGACGGCGTCCTCGTCGCCTTCTCGGGCGGCGTCGACTCCGCGGTCGTCGCCGCGATCGCGCGCGACGCCCTCGGCGACGACGCGGTCGCGTGCACGGCGCGGAGCGAGACCCTGCCGGCCGCGGAGCTCGACGACGCGAATCGAGTCGCGGGCGAGATCGGGATCCGCCACGAGACCGTGACGTTCTCCGAGCTCGACGACCCGAACTTCGTCGCCAACGACGGCGACCGCTGTTACCACTGCCGGACGATGCGGCTCGGCCGAATGTACGATGCGGCCAAGGAGCTGGGTATCGGCACCGTCTGCGACGGGACCAACGCCGACGACCCCGGCGAGGGGCACCGCCCCGGCCTGCGCGCGGTCGAGGAGCTGGACGTGTTCTCGCCGCTGCTGGACGCCGGAATTTCGAAGGCGGAGGTCCGCGAGATCGCCGAGGCGTACGACCTGTCGGTCGCCGACAAGCCGTCGATGGCCTGCCTCTCCTCGCGGATCCCGACCGGGCTGGAGGTGACCGAGGCGCGGCTGACCCGCGTGGAGAAGGCCGAGCGGGTGCTCCGCGAGTGGGGGTTCGAGGGGTTCCGCGTCCGCGACCACGACGGGCTCGCGCGCGTCGAGATCGCCCCGGACGAGCTGGAGCGCGCGCTCGATCCGGCGTTCGCCGACGCGGTCCACGAACACCTCTCCGACCTCGGCTTCGACTACGTCACCCTCGACATGGCCGGCTACCGGACCGGCAGCGTGAGCCCGGGCGGTGAGGGAGGCGAAGGAGCCGAAGGAGGCGCGGACGGCGAGGGAGGCGAGGAGGATGACGGCGACAGCGATGGGGGCGGCGACCTCGACCTCGGGCGGCAGTACCCGCGCTGAGCGGCGGACGCGTGCGGCCCGTGGTGAGGGGCCACCCGCGTTATCACCCGTGAGAGCCCGACGCGAACGCTTATTAGGAGTGTTGAGGAACCGACAGCTATGAGCGAGGCACAGACGCTCGCGATCATCGCCGGCGGCGTCGGCGGGTCCGTCGGCGCGTTCGTCGGCGTCGCGGTCGGCGGGAGCGCGCTCACGGCGACGCTGACGACGCTCGTCGTCGCGCTGCTGGTCGGCGGGGCGGTCGTCGCGAGCGCGGTCATCGCCGGCGACGTGGCGTTCCTCGCGGACGCCGACGGCGAATAAGTGAGACGGGAACACGGAGTCGCTCGTTTATAAGCGGACAGCTGCGGATCGTCGGTGAACATCTCCAAAGCCCCAGCCTCGAGGGCTCGCGCGGCTCGCTGCGCGCTTCAGTCGCTCGCTACGCTCGCTCCTTGCAGTGCTTGCGTCGCCGTGCTTCGCCCTCGCGGCAGCGAGGCGCTTCGCGCCTCTGGCAGCCGGCGGCAAAGCCGCCGGCGACTGCCCCTTTGAGTCCCATCCCGCACAGCAACCGCAGCCTCACACCTCCCCAACCTCGTCGCTCGCTTCGCTCGCTCCTCCCTCGCGCACGCTCCTCGTGGCCGCCACGGGCGGCCACTCGGAGGCGCGCGCCACCGCGATCCTGAGTTCCGATCGATCACCACCGACACTCAGGGCTACTTATAAATCAGATCGACAGTCAACGGTCCGCGGATCGATCGAAAAACGAGAACGGGACTGCGGCGTCGGACTCGGCGTCCGCCGCGCCTCAGGCGATCTTCTCGTACTGCTCGGAGAGCTTCTCGGCGGCCTCGTCGAGCAGGTCGGCCTCGTACTCGTCGAGGTCCCACTCGACGACCTCCTCGACGCCGTTCGAACCGAGCTTCGCGGGAACGCCGAGCGCGGTGTCCTCGTAGCCGAACTCGCCGTCGAGCACGACCGAGCAGGGGAGCACCTCGCCGGTGTCGTTCAGGATCGCCTCGACCGTGTGCGCGACGCCGGTGGCCGGACCCCACTGCGTAGCGCCCTTCCGGCTGATCACGTCCATCGCCGACTCCTGGAGGTCCGCGAGGATCTGCTCTTTCTCGTCGGCGTCGAAGGCGGGGTCGCGACCGTCCACGCGAACCTTCGAGAAGACGGGCGCCTGCGCGTCGCCGTGCTCGCCGAGGATCGTCGCCTCGACGTTCTTCACGGGCGCATCGAAGCGCTCGGAGAGGACGTAGCGGAAGCGCGCGGAGTCGAGCCGCCCGCCGAAGCCGACCACCTTGTGGCGGTCGCGGTCGCCCGCCTCGTACAGGTGGCGGTTCAGCAGGTCGACCGGGTTCGAGGTGGTGACGGTGACGAAGTCGTCGTTGTGCTCGGCGACGGAGGAGCCGATGTCCTCCATGATGGGCGCGTTGTCGCCCGCCAGGTCGATCCGGGTCTGCCCCTCCTGCCGCGGGATCCCGGCCGTGATCACGACGACGTCCGAGCCGGCGGTGTCCGCGTACTCGCCCTGCCGGACGGTCGTGTTCGAGTCGTAGGCGATCCCGTGGTTCGTGTCGGCCGCCTGCCCAATCGTCGTCTCGCGCTGGTCCGGGATGTCGACGAAGACGAGCTCGTCGACGACGTCGCGCAACGCGAGGTTGTAGCCGGCCGCGGCCCCGACGGTCCCCGCCGCACCGATGACGCTCACTTTTGTCATACCGTCTGAAACCGCGGTCGGCCGGCGAGTAAACGTTTCGGAACCTCGTGATCGGTCGCGTTGGACGGGAGCGGCGGCGGCAGTGCGGGGCGCCGACCGCGCCGAACCGTCGCGAAAACCCTAACTCCCGCGGCCGCGCACTCCCACTCAGTGCCGACGTTCCGCTACCCGTGTCCCGGCTGTCGGACGACCAACAGCCTCCACGACTCCGACTGCGACTTCGAGGGCGTGAGCTGGCCGACCATCGAGAAGGCGTACACGGATCTTCTGACCGTCCTCACCGCCGAGCCCGACGGGATGGCCGAGTCCACGCTGCGCGAGGCGGTCCACGGCGAGTGGGGCGGGCTCCACAAGGCCGCGCTCGACGCCTTGGAGCGCGAACAGCGGGTCGTCGAGGAGGGGGGCCGACTCCGGCTGCTCACCGCCGCCGAGTTCAAGGAGCTAGTCTCCGAGCCGACCCGCGACCCCATGCGGACCGTCTACGAGTACGGCTCCGTCCCGGGCTGCCACGACAACGCCGTCTTCGCGATGGTCGCGTGGTACGAGATGGTCGGGCTCTCGTGGCCCGAGACCCGCGAGAACGTCGTCGAGTGGCTCCGCGAGTCCGGCGCGTGGGACCGCGGCGGCTTCGAGGAGTCGACCCCCGAGGAGCTCGTCGACGCCAAGCGCCACGTGTACGACGAGGGGTACGGCTGGAAGGAGAAGGGACAGTCCGCGAAGCGCGTCATCGAGCGCCACCTGTAGCCCGGTTTAAGTTCCTTCGCGGCGTCTCGCCACCGTGACACACCCGGAGGCCGGCTCGGCGTCGATCGAAGCAGACGCCCTCGACGACGCCGACGTCGCGGCGGAAACCGGCGACGGCCCGCCGCATCCCCCCGCCGTCGCCAACCCGCGGCGCGCGCTCGCGGTCGTGATCGGCGTCGTGTTCATCGATCTCGTCGGCTTCGGGATCGTGATCCCCATCCTCCCATTTTACGTCAGATCCTTCGGCGTCAGCGACGCCTTCATCGGCCTGCTCGCGGCGTCGTACTCGCTCGCGCAGTTCCTCGCGGCGCCCACGCTCGGCCGGCTCTCGGACCGGATCGGGCGCCGACCCGTCCTCCTCGCGTCGCTGGCGACCGCCGGCGTCGCGTGGGTGACGTTCGGTTACGCCGGCGAGTCGGGCGCGCGGTTCGGGACCGCCGCGGCGCTGGGGACGCTGTTCGCCTCGCGGACGCTCGCCGGGGCGATGGGCGGCAACATCGCCGCCGCGCAGGCGTACGTCGCCGACATCACGCCGCGGGACCGGCGGGCGGGCGCGCTGGGGCTCGTCGGCGCCTCGTTCGCGCTCGGCTTCGTCTTCGGCCCGGCGATCGGCGGCCTGCTCGCCGCCGACCCCGTGGTGGCCCGCGCCGACGCCCTCTTCCCGGCGTTCGTGCCGGCGACGGCGTACTCCCTGCCGAGCTTCGCGGCGGCGGGGATGAGCTTCCTCGCGGTCGGCGTGGGGGCCGCCTTCTTGGAGGAGCCGAGGCGGACGCGGCCGGCGGGGGACGCGGACGGCGCCCGGGCCGGGCGGACGACCGCGATCGGCCAGTTCCGCGACGCGCTCGCCTCGGTCGCGCTCCGGCCGCTGACGGTCGCGTACTTCGTCGTCGCCGTCGCGTTCGCGGGCGTGCAGGTGATGTTCATCCCGTACGTCGCGGACGCGTTCGGCTACGACGCGACCGCGGCGGCGTTCCTGCTCACCTACGTCGGCGTCCTCGGCGCGGTGAACCAGGGTGTCCTCGTCGGGCGGCTCTCGCGGATCGTCCCCTCGCGGACGCTCGTCTCGGCCGGGTCGGTCGTCCTCGGCGGCGCGCTCGTCGCCATCCCTGCGACCGGGCTCGTCGACCGGTCGCTGGGGGACGTCGCTCTCGGCGGACCGACGTGGCTCACGCTCCCGCTCGTCGCGCTGCTCGTCGCGCTCGCGGCGCTCTCGCTCGGGAACGCGCTCGTGAACGTCTCGCTCGCGACGCTCGTCTCCGCGTCGGCCGACGACGCGGAACAGGGGGCCGCCTTCGGAGTGACGCAGGGCGCGTCGAGCCTCGGCCGGACCGTCGGCCCGCCCCTGATGGCCGTCCTCTACACCGTCGCCGTCGCGTCCCCGTTCCTGATCGGCGCGCTCCTCCTCGTGCCCGTGGCGGTCGCGTTCGGGCGGTCGGCGAGGTGAGCGGGGGACGAGGTGAGCGGGGAGCGGAGAATCGCCGCGATAGCTTTACGCCGCGCGTCTCCCTCGTGACTGACAGATGCTCGACCTCGTTCCCGCGTGGCCCGCCGTCGGTTCGCTCGCCGGCGGGGCGGGGGCGCTCGGCCTCGCGCTGGCGATCCGCGAACACCGGGGTCGCCCGGGGGTCGACTGGTTCCTCGGCGTGTTCGCCGCACAGGCGACGTGGTGTCTCTCGTACGGCCTCGGCCTCCTCGTCGCGGACCCGACGCTCCGGGCGGTCCTGGAGGGGACGACGTGGCTCGGGATCGTCTGGACCGGGATCGCCTTCCTCGGCTTCGCGCTGGAGTACACCGGCCGGAGCGACGTGGTCCGGAGCCGCCTCTTCGCCGCGGTCGTCGGCTTCGGGCTCCTCTCGACGGCCCTCCTCGCCACGAACCCGCTTCACGGGGCGTTCTGGACCGGGTTCGAGATCGACCCCGCGTTCGGCGTCTCCACGGCCTCGTACGCGTTCGGCCTCTGGGCGTACCTCGTCGTCGCCGTCGAGACCGTGCTCGTCGCCAGCGCCGTCTTCCTCCTCGTCGACACTCTGCTCAGCTACGGCCCGCTGTACCGCCGGGAGAGCGCGGCGGTCGCGCTGAGCTCGCTGCCGCCGGGACTTGCGCTCGTCGCGTGGACGCTGGAGCTCGGGCCGGTGCCGCAGCTCCAGCTCGCCCCCCTGATGTTCGTCCCGCACGTGCTGCTGGACGCGTACGCGTTCGACCGCGCGGAAATGTTCGACCGTAACCCGACGACCAGCCGCGCCGCGGAGCGCACCGCGATCGACGACCTCGCCGACCCCATCGTCGCGCTCGCGCTCGACCGGCGCGTCGTCCGGCTCAACCCCGCGGCCGAGGCGCTGCTCGGCGCCGACGCCGAAACCGCCCGCGACCGCCCGCTGGACGCGTTCCTCGACCCCTCGGTCGGGACGGGCGGGGAAGGCGACGAGGGCGAGGAGGGCGGCGCCCGCGAGACGGTCGAGGTCGACGCCGGCCACGGCGCAGGGCGCCGCACGTACGCGGTGTCGGCCTCGCCGCTGACCGACCCCAGCGGGACGCGCGTCGGCTACACGGTCGTCTTCTCCGACGTGACGGAGCGGGAGCGGCGCCGCCAGCAGCTGGAGGTGTTGAACCGCGTTCTCCGGCACAACCTGCGGAACGACGCCGGCGTCGTCCACGGCTACGGCGGGCTGCTCGCCGACCGCCTCGAGGACCCCGAGCTGGCCCGGATGGCCGACGCGATCGAGCGGCGGTCGGGCGCGCTGGCCGCGCTCGGGGAGAAGGCCGGCACCGTCGAGCGGCTCCTCGCCGACGGGGCGGCGAGCGCGGTCGCCGTCGACGAGCTCGTCGAGGGCGTCGTCGCCGAGACGCGCGAACGCGAGCCCGACGCGACCGTCGAGTTCGACGCGGAGCGGGACCCGGAGGCGGGAGGCGGCGAGCGCGCTTGGGGCTGGACCACCCGCGTGAGGGCCGACGCGCTCCGCGCGGTCGTCGAGAACACCGTCGAGAACGCCGTCGTCCACCACGACGGCGAGGGCGTCGAGCGCGCTGACGGCGGTCCGTGGGTCCGGGTGACGCTCGGGCGGGAGGGCGGCGGGGGTGGGGAGACGGACGGCCCCGCCCGGTTCCGCCTCACCGTCGCCGACGACGGCCCCGGCATCCCCGACCACGAGGTCGAGGCCGTCGAGTCCGGGCGGGAGACCGCGCTCGAACACGGCTCCGGGCTGGGACTGTGGGTGGTCGCGTGGGGGGCCGCAGCGGTCGGCGCCGACGTCGACTACGCCGAGCGCGAGCCGCGCGGGACGGCTGTGACGGTGTCGATACCGGTCGTAAACGAGGAGTGAGAAACCGCGTCCGGCGAACGTCAGAAAGTGTCGCTTTCGACCGTTTCAGCCGCCTCAGTCGCTTTGTATTCTCGGGGCGAGCATGAAAGTAACGTGCCCGAGCCCCTCGGCGAACCCGTAGTGGAGCTTGACGGGGAACTCCTCGCCGAGCTCGATGGTGACCTCGGCGTCGCCGGGGATCGCCTTGTTCATGTCCTTCAGGTAGTCGAGGCTGAACAGGGAGTCAGCGGGGCCGGCGGTGAGCGCGATGAGGTCCTCGCGGGTGAGCTCGAGGTCGACGTCGTCGGTGTCGCCCTCGGCCTCGATGAAGAACGCCTCGTCGGTCTCGTCGACGCGCAGGCGGATGTGGTCCGAGACCATGTCGGCGGCCTTGATCCCGCGGTCGATCTGGGCGCCCTCGACGACGATCTCGGCGGCCAGGTCGAGGTCCGGGATGTCCGGCTCCTGGCGGATGGAGTCGGGGTCGATGAGCGCGAGGGTGTACGAGAGGCCGTCGATCTCGATGTGGAGCTTGCGGGTCTCCTCGTCGAGTTCGAGGTGGATCAGGTCGCCGGAGTTGGCCATGCCGGCGATGTCCTCCAAACGGGCGAGGTTGACGCCGATGACGCCGCCGTCGGCCTCGTACGACTCGAACGCCGCGGCTTCGAGCGTCAGGTCGACCATACCCACGTTGGCGGGGTCGACGGCGCGGATCGAGAGCTCCTCCTCGTTCAGGCGGATCTTACACTCGTCGACCAGCACGCTCACCGAATCGAGCGCGTCCTGAAACGTCGACGCGCCCACGATGGCCTTGAACATATACGTTCGGCTAGGGCGGTATCACCTAAAAAGGCACCCGATCGGACCGTCACGGAAACGCTCAAAGCGACCGGATGAGGCGGGCGACGACGACCGCGAGCGTCGCCAGCGCCCGCCACAGGCGGAGCCGCTCGAGCCGGTACGCGAGAGGCTCCTCGTCGCCGTCGTCCGCGTCCGGATCGTCAGGCGGATCGACCCCGTCCCGGGACTGGGGCGGCGCCGGCCCGGTCGCGGGCGGTTCCTCGCCGCGATCGCGCGAGTCGCCGTCGCAATCTCTGGGATCGTCGCCGCGGTCCCGCGAATCGTCGCCGCGATCCCACCGGTCGTCGCTGTGCTCGGTCTCCGATTCGACGATCGGTTCCCTCGTCGGGGGCGCGGGTATCTCGTCGTGCATGGAACTCGCGGCCGGAGGGCGGCCGCACACGACGGTACGGAGTTAATTTATAAATATTCGAGCCGAATCCAAAGTGGAACTGAAAGTCGTCGGCCCGCCGCGGGGAGTCGGCCCGCGGGGAGTCGACCGCGCCGGGTCGGGCGCCCTCGGCGACGCGCTCAGATCAGCGGTTCGACGATCTCGCGGCCCTCGGCGAGCAGCTCGTCGACCGCCTCCTCGCCGTCGGCCTCGGCGTACACCCGGAGCTTCGGCTCCGTTCCGGAAGGGCGCACGAGCAGCCACGAGCCGTTCTCTAAGAGGAGCTTGAACCCGTCGAGCGTGACGACCTTCGCGACCCCGTGGCCGCACACCGACTCGGGGATGTGGTCTTCCAGCTCGTCGAGGACGCCCGCCTTGCGATCGTCCGGGCAGTCGAGCGACACCTTGCCGGCCGCGATGTGGCCGTGCTCGTCGAGGAGGCGGTCTACGCGCTCGTCGAACGGCTCCGCGGCGTGGGTGCCCGCGGCGAGCAGCGACATCAACACGCCGTCCTTCTCGCGGACGTGGCCGCGGAGGGTGAAGCCGCCGGACTCCTCGCCGCCGAACAGCGCGTCGTGCTCCCCCATCGCCTCGGCGACCCACTTGAAGCCGACCGGGGTCTCGTACACTTCCTCGCCGTGCGCCTCGGCGATGCGGTCGACGAGGAACGTCGTGGAGACGGTCCTGACGGCGGGCCCGGCGTCGTCCTCCAGCAGCCGGTCGTAGCAGGCGGCGTAGAAGAGGTTCGCGTCGAGCACGCCGCGCTCGGGGGTGACCACCGCGATCCGGTCGGCGTCGCCGTCGTTGGCAACCCCGAGGTCGACGTCGCTGTCGGGGTCGGTGACGCGGTCGGCCAGGGCTTCGAGGTGCTCCGCGCTCGGTTCGGGCGAGTCGCCGCCGAACGTCACGTCGCGCTCGCAGCGGAGCCGGACGACTTCGGCGCCGGCCGACTCGAGGAGCGCGTCGGTGACGCCGCGCCCGCTCCCGTGCATCGCGTCGTACGCGACCGTGAGCCCGTCGAGGTCGGCGCCCACGAGCTCGCGGGCCGCGTCCGCGTGGGCACTCACGAGGTCGACACGGGAGATCTCGCCGCGCTCGGCCTCGGGGAGGAGGTCGGGCTCGGCGAGCCGGTCGACCACGTCCTCCGTGACGTCCGGGAGCGCGGGCGCGCCGTCGTGCGGGATGAACTTCACGCCGTTGTACTCGGGCGGGTTGTGCGAGGCGGTGACCATGCAGGCCCCCGCCAGCCCGCGGTCGACGATGGCGTACGCGATCACCGGGGTGGGGACGTCGCGCTCGGGGAGGATGACGTCGAAGCCGTTGCCGGCGAGGACCTCGGCGAGGCTCTCGGCGAACCCCTCCGAGGTCTCGCGGGCGTCGTAGCCGACCGCGACCGGCTCGTCGTGACCCGCCGCGTCGAGGTGATCGGCGACCGCCTGCCCCACGATCCGCACGCGCTCGTCGGTGAACGTGTCGAGCGTCGCCCGCCAGCCGTCCGTGCCGAAGGAGATCTGGTCCATGTCGACACCGTCGGCGGCGGGGACAATAAGGTCCGGTGCCGGTCGCGAACCTTGCGGGCCCCAGACGGGACTCGTCGCGCTTTTGCGCGCGCGGGTCGAAGGACGGGCATGACTCGAATCGTCGCCGTCTCCGGGAGCCGGAGCGCGGACAGCACCACGCGGGCCGCGCTGAACGTCGCGCTCGACGCCGCGGCCGACGCCGGCGCGGAGACCGGAATGATCGACCTCGGCGCGGTCGACCTCCCGCTGTACCACCCGGACGAGGACGCGCAGGGCGACAGCGAGGCGCTGACGCGGCGGGTGCGCGAGGCCGACGGCGTGATCGCCGGGACCCCCGTCTACCGCGGCTCCTACTCGTCGACGTTCAAGAACTTCCACGACTTCTGCGGCTCCACGGAGTACGAGAACACCGCGGTCGGCCTGCTGGCGACCGCCGGCGGCGGCTCCTACGGCGGGACGCTCGAACACCTCCGGTCGACGTTCCGGAACGTCCACGCCTGGACCGTCCCCCACGAGGTCGGGATCCGCGGGGCGTCGGGCGTCGTCGACGAGACGGGGATCCGCGACGACGACGTTCGGCGGCGCACGGAGCGGCTCGGCCGGGTCGTCACGGATCACGCGGTGCGACTGCGTCGGTAGCGCGGTAGCGGCGGTAGCGGCAGCGCTCTCGCCGCCCCGACGCCGACCCGCCGCCCTTTTGACCGCCTCGCGCTTACGGCGCCCATGACCGAACCGGGTGACGACGACCGTGTCCGCTAACCGGAAGGGCGACCGCCGCGAGCGCGAGCTGGTGAACGCCCTCGACGAGGCCGGGTTCGCCGTGATGCGCGCGCCGGCCAGCGGCGCCGCGACCGAGCGGGAGCTCCCTGACGTGCTCGCCGGCGACGGCGAGACGTTCTACGCCATCGAGGCGAAATCGAGCGCGGGCGACCCGATCTACCTCACCGGCGAGGAGGTGGAGGCGCTCCTCTTCTTCGCGCGGAACTTCGGCGCGAAGGCGCGGATCGCGGTGCGGTTCGACCGCGAGGACTGGTACTTCTTCCACCCGGGCGACCTGTACACCACCGACGCGGGGTCGTACCGCGTGAAGAAGGAGACGGCGCTCGCCGACGGCACCGACTTCCCCGAGTTCGTCGGCGAGACGGAGAAGGTGACGCTCGGCGAGGTGGGCGAGGAAGGCGGAGGCGACGGGGTCGATCCCGAACTCGAAGAGCGCCGGGAGATCCTGACGGCGGTGCGGGACGGGCACATGCCAGTCGAGGACGCGCTCGACGTGTTATGACGGTCCGAAACGCGGGAGAGGCGCGCCCCCGGACCCACTCGCTTATCCCTCGCGGCGCCGAACTCCCACGCGAATGAGCGAGGAGTTCGTCCTGCTCGAGCCCGACGACCAGCCCGGCGACGAGTGGGAACAGCTGGACGTCTCCGACACGGAGGCGGACCGGATCGCCCGCCGGCAGGACCGGGAGTTCGACGAGTTCCGCAAGCGGATCAAAGACACCGAGCAGTTCAAGCTCCAGGAGTCGGTGTTCGACGACGCGACGCTGGCAGCGGTGTACAAGCTCGTGCAGGACGGCTACGTCGACGCCTTCGGCGGGCCGGTGTCGACGGGGAAGGAGGCGAGCGTCTTCGAGGCGCTCGGCGGACAGGCGGGCGAGCGACCGGAACCGGGGTCGGCTGCCGCCGGCGGCGGGCCGGATGGCGTCACGCCGGAGCGCGAGGTCGCCGTGAAGGTGTACCGGATCAACTCCTCGAACTTCCGGCAGATGCGCGACTACCTCGAGGGCGACCCGCGGTTCGAGGGGATCGCGAGCGACAAGAAGGCGGTCGTGCTGGCGTGGACCCGCAAGGAGTTCGCGAACCTCAAGCGGGCGCGCAAGGCCGGCGTGCGCGTCCCCGAGCCGATCGCGGTCCAGCGGAACGTCCTCGTGATGGAGCTGGTCGGCCACGCCGAGGACCGCGCCCGGCGGCTGAACGAGGTCGACGTGGAGAACCCGGAGACCGCCTACGAGGTCGTCCGCGAGTACATGCGCCGGCTCTACCGCGCCGGCCTGATCCACGGCGACCTCTCGGAGTACAACATGATCATCCACGACGGCGAACTGGTGATCATCGACCTCGGGCAGGCCGTGACGGTCCACCACCCGAACGCCGGGGAGTTCCTCCAGCGGGACTGCGAGAACGTGGCGACCTTCTTCACCCGGGAGGGGATCGACGTCGACCCCGACGACCTCCGCGCGTACGTGACGGAACCGGAACCCGATCCGAGCGGGGAGCCAGAGCCCGACCCGAGCGGGGAGCCAGAGCCCGACCCGAGCGGGGAGCCGGAGTCGGGCGGGGAAGCTGGCACCGAGCCAAACGAGTAGATCTCAGCGCTTCGGCGCTGAACCGCCGAGTATCCCCCGTCACGCGACCACACACCCGGAGCCGGCGGACACGCTTAAAAGGCTTCGCCGGGTATTCCGACGTATGCAACACGTGACGGTTCCGCAGGACCGTATCGGCGTCGTCATCGGCGCCGGCGGCGAGACGATGCGGGAGATCGAAGAGCGGGCGAACGTGCGGATCGACGTCGACTCGGAGTCGGGCAGCGTCGCCATCGAAGAGCGCGACGACCCCGTGGCCGCGATGGTCGCGCCGGACGTGATCAAGGCGATCGGACGGGGGTTTACCCCGGAGACGGCGCTGTCGATCCTCGACCACGACCTCCGGACGCTCGATCTGATCGACCTCTCGGAGCACACCCGGAACGACAACGACCTCCAGCGCAAGAAGGGTCGTATCATCGGCGAGAACGGACGGACCCGGGAGCTGCTGGAAGAGCTGTCGGGCGCGAACGTCGTCGTCTACGGATCGACGGTCGGCGCCGTCGGCCAGCCCGAGGAGCTGGAAGTGGTGCGTCGGGCCGTCGGGATGCTGCTGGACGGCGCCCCCCACGGCGCGGTGTACTCGTACTTAGAGCGGATGTCGAACGAGCTCGACGACGACGTGAGCTTCAACGCGCCGGGGTAATCGAACGCGTTCCTCGGTGTCGCGGTTGGCGTCGTTATTTGTTTATATGCATCTGTTACCGGCGGTTCGGTGAAGACCGGCAAAGCCCCAGGCGCGATTCCCGCTCGCGATGCTCGCGGGAATCGCGACTACCCCTTTGAGTCCCGCCCCGCTCCGCACGGCACCGCACCTCAGGCCTCCCCAGCCTCGTCGGCCGCCCTCCGCTTCGCTCCGGGCGACCGACTCCCTCGCACCGGCGGTTCGCGGCCCTCCAGGCCGCTCACCGGGGCACGCCACCGCGCTTCTGTTATAAATGCCTACGCTCCGGCTCTCGATCTGTTATTCTATATAAACACCCGTGATAACGAGCCACATACCGGGCGAATACCGGCCACCGTGGTGCGGTTTCGCACGACCTGAACGAAGGGTTTATATAGAATCACAAACAATCAGAGGTTGTAATGTCACAGCGCCAGCGGATGGGCAATCAGCCCATGATCGTACTTTCTGAGGAGTCGCAGCGAACTTCCGGAAAGGACGCTCAGAACATGAACATCACGGCCGGCAAGGCGGTCGCGGAGTCCGTCCGCACCACGCTCGGCCCGAAAGGGATGGACAAGATGCTCGTCGACTCCGGCGGGTCCGTCGTCGTCACGAACGACGGCGTCACCATCCTGAAGGAGATGGACATCGACCACCCGGCGGCCAACATGATCGTCGAGGTAAGCGAGACGCAGGAGGAGGAGGTCGGCGACGGCACCACCTCCGCGGTCGTGGTCGCCGGTGAGCTCCTCGACCAGGCCGAGGAGCTCCTCGACCAGGACATCCACGCGACGACCCTCGCGCAGGGGTACCGTCAGGCCGCCGAGAAGGCCAAGGAGATCCTCGAGGAGGACGCCATCGAGGTCTCCGAGGACGACTACGACACGCTCGTCGAGATCGCCCAGACGGCGATGACGGGCAAGGGCGCCGAGAACGCGAAGGACCTCCTCGCCGAGCTCGTCGTCGACTCCGTCCTCGCGGTCAAAGACGACGACGGCATCGACACGGAGAACGTCTCCGTCGAGAAGGTCGTCGGCAGCTCGATCGACCAGTCCGAGCTCGTCGAGGGCGTCATCGTCGACAAAGAGCGCGTCGACGAGAACATGCCCTTCGCCGTCGAGGACGCGGACGTGGCGCTGTTCGACGGCGCCATCGAAGTGAAGGAGACGGAGATCGACGCCGAGGTCAACGTCACCGACCCCGACCAGCTCCAGCAGTTCCTCGACCAGGAAGAAGAGCAGCTCCGCGAGATGGTCGACCACCTCGTCGACATCGGCGCCGACGTCGTCTTCGTCGGTGACGGCATCGACGACATGGCCCAGCACTACCTCGCGCAGGAGGGCATCCTCGCCGTCCGCCGCGCGAAGTCCGGCGACCTGAACCGTCTCGCCCGCGCGACCGGCGGCCGCGTCGTCTCCAACCTCGAGGACATCGAGTCGGACGACCTCGGCTTCGCCGGCTCCGTCGCCCAGAAGGACATCGGCGGCGACGAGCGCATCTTCGTCGAGGACGTCGAGGAGGCGAAGTCCGTCACGCTCATCCTCCGCGGCGGCACCGAGCACGTCGTCGACGAGGTCGAGCGCGCCATCGAGGACTCGCTCGGCGTTGTCCGCACGACGCTGCTCGACGGGCAGGTCCTGCCCGGCGGCGGCGCCCCCGAGGCCGAGCTCGCGCTGCAGCTCCGCGACTTCGCCGACTCCGTCGGCGGCCGCGAGCAGCTCGCAGTCGAGGCGTTCGCCGACGCGCTGGAAGTCGTTCCGCGCACCCTCGCCGAGAACGCGGGTCTCGACCCCATCGACTCGCTGGTCGACCTCCGCTCCCGCCACGACGGCGGCGAGTTCGGCGCCGGTCTCGACGCCTACACGGGCGACGTGATCGACATGGAGGCCGAGGGCGTCGTGGAGCCGCTCCGCGTCAAGACCCAGGCCATCGAGTCCGCCACCGAGGCGGCCGTCATGATCCTCCGCATCGACGACGTCATCGCGGCCGGCGACCTCAAGGGCGGCGGCTCCGACGACGGCGGCGACGAGGGCGGCCCCGGCGGCGCGCCCGGCGGCATGGGCGGCGGCATGGGCGGCATGGGCGGCATGGGCGGTGCGATGTGAAGTTCGGATAGGACACACCACCCCCATACCGACCGCAGCCGCTTCGCCGAACCGACCCGCCGACCGACCGTCGCGCGCCCCTTCGGGCCTCGACGACGCGCGATTTTTATCGACGACTGACCGCGGAGCCGGCGGCTCGTCGCCCGCGACGCCGACCCGTTCGTCTCACCCGTCACGAGCCGAGCGGTCGTCCGACCGACACGACGATAACACCGGTGTCACCACCCGACACGAGGGTTCGCGAGCCGTTAAGTGTCGTCCGCTCCTCGGATCGAACACGAGACGGACCCCGGCCGCTCTCGACGTGGACTCGCCCACGGAGAGGCGCACCGCGGTCCCGATTCGCGTTCACTTCACCATGCCACAGCAGAAAGCCGACTACGCAGACGACACGACGATCGACGACGCGCTCGACCAACTTCCCGACGACGAGACCGTCGAAGCGGCGGTCGCAAACCTCGAGGCCAACGGGTTTGATGTCGTCGTCGTCGACTCCGCGGACGAGGCGCTGGAGGCGGTCGAAGCGCAGATCCCCGCGGGCGCGTCCGTGATGAACGGTCACTCGACGACGCTGGAGGAGATCGGCTTCGACGACCTCCTGAGCGAGGGCGACCACGAGTGGGAGAGCCTCCCGGACGAGATCTGGGGCATCGACGACGACGCCGAGCGACAGGCCGCGCGCCGGAAGGCCCAGACGGCGGACTACTTCCTCGGCGGGATCAACGCGATCGCGGAGACGGGCGAGCTCGTCGCCGCCGACCTCTCCGGCAGCCGAGTCGGGGCGTACCCGTTCGCCGCCGGCAACGTGGTCATCGTCAGCGGCGCGAACAAGATCGTTCCCACCCTGGACGACGCGCTCGACCGGCTGGAGTCGGTCGCGTACCCGCTGGAGAACGAGCGCGCACAGGAGGCGTACGGGGTCGAGTCGTCGATCGCGAAGCAGCTCATCTACCGACAGGAAGCCGAGGAGGGTCGAACGACAGTCGTCCTCGTGCGCGAGCAGCTCGGGTACTGAATCCGGGCGGTCGTCCGACTCCGCGGACCCGCCGCGACCGTCAGAACACCACGTTCGCGACGATCGCGGTCCCGATGACGCCCATCGCTCCGAGGAACACGTACCGGACTTTTCCGTTGACGCTCGCCCGATCCGTTCGGCGGCGGTCGAAGAGCGCTACCCGGAGTCCCTTCGACGGGTCGTCGTCGGACACGGAGTCGTCGTCTCCCCGAGCGTCCCGGAACCAATCTCCGATCATACCTACTGCCAGCGAGCGGTGCGTATTAGTTGTTTTGATGGTATATACCGATAGTATATACATTCGTTAATCGCCGACTACCGCACTAACGACACCGGAGTATCCCCCCGACTT
Organism: Halorubrum depositum; assembly: GCF_007671725.1. Taxonomy (NCBI): domain Archaea; kingdom Methanobacteriati; phylum Methanobacteriota; class Halobacteria; order Halobacteriales; family Haloferacaceae; genus Halorubrum; species Halorubrum depositum. The sequence goes on from NZ_VCNM01000001.1 coordinate 1,389,946, forward strand.
CGGAGCGCATGCGCGGCGTCGTGGATCTGGACGGATATGACACCATGAAAAGGTTAATTAATATTTAGATACTATCGGTATATCACAGCCGCGATCGGTATCGGGTCCGGCGCGGATCTCGGAGGACACGATCGACACGTGAGCGGACGTATCCGGGTTCACGCGGCAAAATACGAGAAAATAAGCCAACATTAACGAGAATAGTTGGTGAAACTATCAGTTCAAAAGCTATATATGAATTTAGTTGCAAATCTGAATCAATGGATAACACGCTGGGACAAACCGGCGAGGAGCTGATGAGCGCGGACGAGGACGCTCCCGAGCTCGACTGGGCCGTCGTCAAGTCGCTGATGGACGCGCAGGCGAACACGAACACGTCGCTCGAACGCTATCTCCTCTACGTCACCCACGACGAGTTCGACCTCGACGACCAGCACATGGAGCGGTGTCTCTCGCAGGCGATCACGCACCACGAGCGCGCGCTGGAAGACCTCAGGGTCGCGCGAGAGCTGGTCGTCGAGGGCGCCGACTGAGAGAACGCGCCCGGCGTGTATAGTTTACACGTCGTGTCTCTCTGTTCATAAGGATATATATAGGACCACGTCGGTTATCAGGTGATGCGGTTGACTGTCCCCACTGATTTCGAGATCTTGCAGATCCTCTCGAACGGGAGGCGCAACAACGCCATCAACATCGCCGCCCATCTCGACAAGAACCGGTCTTACGTCAACACCCGCCTCCCGGTGTTGGCCGATTACGGGCTGCTGGACCGCGTCGGGCCGGCGCCGAACAGCGGGCTGTACGAGATCACGGAGAAGGGACGGATCGCGGCGAGTCACCGGGCGGAGTACGAGGACGACGACGTCGACTTCGAGGCGCTGATCGAGCGCAAGCTGGCGGAACACGCCGAGGAGTGAGCGTCGGTCAGACTCGCGCGGGAACGGACGGCGAGTGAGACGCGGTCGCGTGAGTACTGAAAACGCCACCCGACGAGCGACGAGCTCGGGTCGACAGGGGCGCCGATAGATACCGGTAGTATATCTCGGTTTGATCGGAGGCGTGTCCGCGCGACGCGCGTGACGCGACCGAATTCTCCGCTTGTTGTCACCCGGAAACAGCGTTAACAGCCGCTTAAAACGGCGTTTTTCGCGTGTTCGACGCAGAGCGAGCGACGGCTTCGTCGATCGGTGACGGCCGCCGCGTCCGGCGATTTTACCGGTAGTTAGCGACAGCATATACTGACGGTAGATATAAGTGGTTAGCTAGAAAATGTGACAACTGCAACGTGAAGTGGTTACTCGAACGCGATGGCGGAGTACAGAGCGGGGTGATTGCACATCAGTGGCGATGACAGACGACAACAGCGGGGACGACACCGCGGACCTGACGCGGACGACGATCGAGTTGGACCGCGAGGTCTGGCGGGAGGTACGTTCGGACGCCGTGGCGGACGGCGCCAACGTCTCCGAGAAGCTCGAGGAGGTCCTCGTCGACTACTACGGACTCGACGCATGACACGAGGATCCGACGCCCGCGACGTATCCGTCGTGACCCGAACGACCGAGGCGAATCGCGCGACGACCGACACGCAGACGACAGATTACACACACACTACATGACAGACGGTAACAACCGGAAGAAGGCGCAAGCGGTCTTCTTCTCGCTCGTGATGGTGCTCTCCATGGTGGGGGGCTCCGTGGCGCTTGCGGGGAGTGCGGCCGCATCTCCTGACGGAAGCATGCTGAGTGATACGATCGCTCAGCCGGGAGATGAGGTCACAATATCCGGAGATTACTCCGGTGACTACAACGGCGAATCGCTCTATGTGACGGTGGACAAGAATCAAGATGGAAGTACGGTTAACGCCTCCTTCCAGATTCCTGGTCCAAACATCGATGAAAATGGCTCGTTTGAGTACGAGGCAGACGTAGATGGTGAGCTCGGGCTTGAAGACGGAGATGAGTCTGACATTTACGTTGCTGAAGACCAAAGTACGCTCCTCAATTCGGCAGGCACCTTGACTGTCGACGGTACCGCACCCGAATTCGGGAACGTTACACCCGAGTCAGACGTTAACGAGGCAAACGCCGAGGAGATCACGCTCGAAGTGAGTGACGAGACCACGAGCGTGGACAATCTCATCGTCACGGTCACGAACGGTAATGAGGAAGTGACCTGGGAGATCAACCCTGATTCCGACGAAACCGATGGCGTGAGCTTTGCCGACGAGACGCTCACTATCACGCCGGGTTCAGGCGACGTCCCGGCACTCAGCGCTGACAATACCTACAACGTCGACGTTACGGCCGAGGACACAGCAGGCAACTCGGATAACACGAACTTCAACGTCGATGTTACCAGCGCAGAGCCGAGTTTCACGCTCGATACGGTACCGGAGACGCCGGACGATCCGACCAACAACGAGAACGTAACCGTGACGGCAACCGTTGACGGTGGCGACTACGCCATCGACAATTCGACGGTTTCGCTGACCGTCCTAGATGAGGACGGCAACACGGTTGCGTCTTACGACGAGAGCGACTCCAGCGTCTACGAGAACGTCTCGCTGACTGAGAAGAAACTCACGCTCGATCCTGACGCGAATAACGAGAACGTCTCGTCGTACGCAGACGGGAGCTATTCGTTCGAGGTCACTGCGACGAACAACATCAGCAATGCCAACACGACCACGTACGAGGACGTGTTCACGGTAGACACGACCTCTCCCGAAATAACTGACGTTTCGGTGACGAACACGCCGATCCTAGAGGACACGGCCAGTTCTCAGGTCGTGATCACGTTTGCCGAAGAGGACGTCGACGTGACCACCATCGACGCGACGGTGAACACGGGCGACGGCACTGAAGCCCTGTCCGGCGGCGCTGACTTCGATGTTGACGAGAACGTCGCCATCGCCGATCTCTCGCTTGGCAATGGCGCGTACACTAACGTTGAGAACGACTCTGCGATCGTCAACGTCACCGCTGCTGATGACGAGGCCGGCAACGCACTGGCCAACCCGAACGACTCCGATAGCAACCAGACGTTCGCTATCGATACCCTGGGTCCCACGGTGTCCGTCAACCAGGGGAACCTCGACACGGCGGTTAGCGGTCTCATCAACGTCACTGGAGAAGTGAGCGTTGAGGACGCTGACGGCAATGAGCCGCACTACGTCGTCGTTACCGACGATGGAGAACACGTAATCGACGACCCGAGAGACCTCGACACGACCGAACTACCTGAGGGCCAGCACGTCCTCAGCGTGAGCGTCGAAGACGACTCGGGCAACTATGACAGCGCGGAACAAGACTTCACCGTCGACAACGTCGATCCGACTATCGAGTACGTCGGCAGCGATCCCATTTCGGGTGACGTCGATGTCGAGGACGCGTTCGATATCCACGACGCCGGAACGGCCGACGTCAGCTACAGTTGGAGCGTCGACACCGACGCGAGTGAAGACGGATTCGTGAACGGAGACGGCACGTCGTTCAACGTGAACGACGTCGGCGAAGGTGACTACAAGCTGGTAGCCACTGTCACCGAACACGATGGTTCGACGACGGAGACCGCAGACGTTCGCGGCTCCACCCTGGATATCGAAACCGCGACGCTGACATCCGACGGCAGCAACGTCACGGCGACGGTCGAGTCGGACCTGCCCCTCGACAGCCTCGATGTGCGGATCCCGACGACCGACGAGCACTTCGATCAGTCCAATACGAGCTTCAGTCTCGATGACTTCGAACCGACTGAAAACGAGAACGAACTGACCGTCGAGACGTCGCGTGACGGCGAGTACACGCTCGTTGTCGACAGCGCGACGTCCGGAGATCAGGTCTACGAAGGTGGTGCGAGCGATTCCACGATCGTTGACTCTGAGGCTCCGTCGCTCGTCGACGCCGACGTCATCGGGGTCGACAGCGGCCAGTCACAAGTCGAGCTCAAGTTCTCCGAACCGCTAGCGACGACCTTCGACGGAGGAGATGTTTCCTTCGAGAATGACCGCGCGGTCGACATCGGTGGCAACATCGACAGTGCGACCGGGACTGCGGTCATCACGTTCGACCGCGAGATCCAGACCGGGGACGACCCCGAACTGGTCATCGACGCTGATTCGTACACGGACGCCAACGGCACGTCGAATCAGGAAGATGTCGAAGTCGTCGACAGCGCGGAACTCGACCTGACCGAGGGCGCGAACTTCGTCTCCGTTCCGGTGGAGACGGGCGCCGTCCCTCTCGATGAGGTCGACACCTCGAACGTCGACGCCATCTGGGCGTACGACGACGGCGAGTGGGAGAGCTTCGATCCCGACGCCGACGAGAACGACTTCGACGCGCTCGAAGCCGGCCAGGGGTACGTCCTCTACGCCGACTCCGACACGACCGTCGACGTCCGCGGTTACACGGTCATCGCGAGCAACACCGACGACGGTCCGACCGCGCCCGCAGTGGAGAACCTGCAGGCCGGCTGGAACTTCGTCGGTCACTTCCAGGAAGGCACGCAGTCGGCAGACCGCGCACTGACCACTGTCGATCAGGTCAGCGAAGTCGGTGTGCTCGGCCAGGCCAGCCAGTACTCCGTTCAGACGGTCGACGCGCTGGAGCCCGGCGAGTCTTACTGGGTCTTCGTCGAGTCCAACGACCAGTACGTCCGGACGACCTACGAGAACGCTGACCAGAGCGCGGCGCCCTCGGTGACGAACGTTAATGTCACCGACGGTGACGACGAGATCGTCACGACCGGCGACACGGTAACCGTGAGCGCCGACGTCGTTGACGACAACCTGCAGGGGGTCTTCGTCGACGCGTCACCGCTTGGCGGCACCGATAATGTCGAACTCACTCCCGACGGTGGCGACACCTACTCCGCCTCCTTCGATGTCGGTAGTGAGGGTCCGGTCGCTTCTGACGGAGAAGTGAATCTCACTGTCGTCGCGTTCGACGATGGCGGCGTCTCGAGCTTCGGTGAAGACGGTGTCACTGTTCCCGAACAGGTCGACACCGTCTCGATCGACGACGTCAACGCCGAAGACGAAGTCGTCAACGTCACCGTTGAGGACACGAACGGTGTCGCATCCGCGGAGCTGATCTTCAACGGTAGCGACGACACCGAACAGGTCGTCGCTAGCTTGAACAATGGTCTCACCGAGGGTGAGAACACAGTCGATGTCAGCGGGCTGGCCGCTGACAACTACGACATCGAACTGAACGTCAGCGACTCGGTCGGTAACGAGGCGACCGACACTGATTCGATCAGTCTGACGACCAGCGGTGACATTGCGGTCACCGGCGGAGACGTCAACACGAACCCAGTTCTGGCTGAAGATAGTATTGACAACCACGAATTCACGTTCACGGCTGAGAACGTGAGCCAAGACGGTGACACTGACGAGTTCTGGCTGACCTTCCCGGACGAAGTGACGGTCGACGTCAACGGTGTTAATCCTGCTGGGACAGATGTGACTGTCTCCCAGGGTCCCGAGGTCCGGAGTGTCGATAGCGGCGATAACAATGCCATCTACTTCCAGCTCGACGCAGACGGTGGCGACACCTACACGACCGACGTGACTGTCGATGCGGGTACTAACGTGTACCCCGAAGGAGACCACGATGTCAACGTCTCCGTCGTCGACAGTGACGGTGACACAGTCGATAACTCGACGATTGTGACCGTGAACTCTGACGGTACTGCTCCGCAGTATGTCAGTGCCTCCGATAACGGCACGGTTGACGGTAACACCACCCTGAATGTCACGCTGAACGACAGCGTGTCCGGGCTCAACGCGAGCACGATCGACTCTGGCGACTTCAACGTGACCAACCAGAGCGGTGCTGGTGACACGAACGTGCTCTCCAGTATCAACACGGATGGTGTGACCGACGGAGAGACCGGAGATCAGATCGTCGTGCTCACTCTCGATGGTGACTACAGCAGTGACGACCTGCAGGTCGCAATCGAGGGTGAGATCGAAGACGGGGTTGGGAACGCCCTGACAAGTGGAACCCAATCCATAACGCGCTCCTAGGGGAATCTAGCTTAATTTCTCACCTCCCCAAATTTATCGCACAAATAACATACTGATGCTACATACCATGGAAAACACATCAACGATACTACGGCTCTTGGTCGTAGCCGTCGCGCTCGCGACGCTCGTCGGCGGGGTCGCTGCGCCGGTCGCGGCGCAGAGCGACGGCCCGCCACAGCCGCCGAACCGCGTCTACGGTGACGTGGTCGACGACGGCGGCAGCGCGGTCGCCGGCGTGACGGTCGAAGCCGTCTACGACGGCGAGACGGTCGCGTCCACCGAGACCGACGCCGACGGGTACTACGACTTCCAAGTCTCCAACGAGGACAACTCGCTGGAGGCCGGCGACGAAGTCGAGATCACCGCCGGCGGCGCCTCCGACACCATCACCTGGGAGTCGGGCGCCTCCGAGCGCCTGGACCTCTCCGGCGCCGAAGCACCGCCCGACGACGGCGGTGACGGCTCTGATGGCGGAGACGGCTCCGACGGCGGCGACGGTACTGACGGCGGTGACGGTTCCGACGGCGGTGACGGTTCCGACGGCGGAGACGGCACTGACGGCGGCGACGGTTCCGACGGCGGAGCTGGCGGTGGCGGTGGCGGCGGCGGTGCCGGCACCGGCGGCGGCACGTCCGACGTGCAGCCGCCCGAACCGCCGGCCGACGTCGACGTCGAGGCCGACGAAACGGCCGACCTCGTCACCGACGACGAGACCGGCACGACCACGGCCACGTTCGGCGAAGACAACGCGGTCGAGTCGGTCACCTTCGGCTTCAGCGCCTCCGGCAGCGTCAACGCCCGGACGCTGAGCGCGGCGCCGGACGAGACCGGGCCCGCGCCCGGCTCCGCCGCGACCGTCGCGCAGATCACCGTGGGCGACGCGCTCCGGAACTCCGAGGCGACGGTCCGCAAGCGCGTCACGCGCGAACGGCTCTCGGGGATCGGCGCTGACCCCGAGGACCTCACCGCCTTCCGCTTCGCGGACGGCGAGTGGCAGGCCCTCGACACCGAGGTCTCCGGCGAGACCGACCAGCGCGTCGTCATCGAGTTCGAGACGCCCGGCTTCTCGTACTTCGCGGTGAGCGCGACCGGCGAACCGACCGCCGCGATCGACGCCCCGAGCGAGGTCGAAGCCGGCACCGAGGTCACCCTCGACGCCTCCGGCTCCGAGACCGAGTACGGCGAGATCGACTCGTACGACTGGTCCGTCGACGGCGAGAGTCTCAGCGGCGAGACCGCCACGACGACCCTCGACGAGGCCGGCGACGTCAGCGTCGAGCTGACCGTCACGAACGACGCCGGCGAGACGGACACCGCGTCCGCGACGATCACCGTCGCACAGGCCGGCGACGACACCGGCGACGACGGCGCTGACGGCGCCGACGGCGGCGACGGCAGCACCGACGACGGGATTCCCGGCTTCGGCCCGCTCGTCGCGCTCGTCGCGCTCGTCGCGGCCGCGCTGCTCGCGACGCGTCGGAACGACTGAAAAGCCCCGTTCGACCACCCGCGTTCTCCCGTTTTTTCGCGCCCACGAGCGACCGGTGTAGTGAGCGCGACCTTTGGCCCGCGTAGGCGGCGACTTACGCGCGGGCCGCACTGGAAATCATAAATTAAGAGATGCATACTGATACGACAGGCAACGGTCCGTGCAAGGCATGGGGTCAGTGGGTTCACGTCTGTTATCTCGGGGGCGGCGCTTGGTCGAGGCGGTCGGTCTTACGCCGATAATAAGGCCGCTGTACGGGCGATGGAGCGACCTCCGATACCGGATGGCCGGCGACAGCTACGACGTCGAAATCGGACGGGCCAGTGCGCGGTTCGGTATCCCGACGCGAAACGAGTGGACGGATTTCCGGACGATCGAGGAACGACCGGTCCTCGACCACCTCGTGTCGAACCTCCGCGACGACGACGTCTTCTACGACGTCGGCGCCAATCTCGGACTCTACTCGTGTATCGCGGCGGACGTGGTGACCGGCCCCGTCGTGGCGTTCGAACCCCACCCCGACAACGCCGATCGGCTCGAAGACAACGCCGCCCTCAACGGCGCCGACGTCTCGACCTACCGGCGTGCGCTCGCCGACTCCACGGGGGAGGCGGAGCTCGCGCTCACGCTGGACAAAGTCGGATCGGCCGGCCACACGCTGGTGTCCGACTGGGCCGCGGGCGACGATCGCATCACGGTCCCGAAGGTCCGCGGCGACGAACTCATCGACCGGGAGGGCCTCCCGCGTCCGACCGTACTCAAGATAGACGTGGAGGGCGCCGAACGGGCGGTCCTCGACGGATTGGAGTCGACCCTGTCGCGCCCGGACTGCCGATCGGTGTACTGCGAGACCCACGCGGAGCGACTCGAGAAAGAGGGGAGCTCGGTGGCGGACGTCCGCGCCGCGCTCGAATCACACGGGTTCTCCCTCACCGAGTTCTCCGTTCGGGAGGGGAAAGGGGAGTCGATGCTCGTCGGGACGAAATCGAGCGGCGCGAAGTGAGCGGTGCGGTCCGACGGGATTCGAAGAGACCTGTCGCTCGCGGACTGCTCGCCGCGAGAAGTACGGGCCGGGAGGGATCCACGCGAGCGAAGCGAGCGTGGAGCCAGTCGGACCCACAGGGTACGACTGGATTCGAACCACGGTCACTCCGCAGGCTCCGTTCCCTGATTCGAATCCCTCCTGCCGGTTCACTCGACGGTTCGCGCTGCTCACCGTCTCGTTGCACGGGCCGGGAGGGATTCGAACCCCCGACCGTCCGGTTAAAAGCCGGACGCTCTCCCTAACTGAGCTACCGGCCCAGACACGAATCGGTACGGACAGACCACGGATAAACGTTTAGAAACCACCCACGGCGAGGCCGAGGCGATCTCGCGTCCGGCGGATCCGAAACGGTTTCCCGGCCGCCGCCGTCGCCGCGAGCATGGACTTCGACATGCGCGCGTTCGCCGCCGACTGCTGTCGGTTCGCCTCCACCGCCGGCGAGGAGGCGGCCGCGGCCGACTTCGTCGAGGGGCGACTCGACGACCTCGGCTTCGAGACGCACGCGTGGGACGCCGACCCCGACCTCCTCGCGGGCCACCCCTCCTTCCCGGACGACCTCGACGAGGCGGACGTGGCGGGGCGGAAGAGCGTCGGCGGCGTCCTCGAACTCGGCGGTGCGACGGCGGCGGACGAGGGGGACGCCGCCGACGCGCCCACGGTCGTGCTGAACGGCCACATCGACGTGGTCCCGGCCGAGCCCGCCGAGTGGTCGAGCGATCCCTTCGAGCCGGAGTGGGGCGGGAGCGACGGCGAGGGCGACGGTGAGACGCTCACCGCCCGCGGCGCGGCGGACATGAAGTCGGGGGTCGCGGCGTGCGTGGGCGCGGCGCTCGACGTCCGGGCGGCGGCCGAGGCCGGGGGGCTCGACCTCCCGGAGAGCGGGCTTCGGGTCGTCGTCGAGGCGGTCGCGGGCGAGGAGGACGGCGGGTACGGCGCGGCGACCGCGGCGCTCGCGAACCCGTACCCCTTCGAGCGCGACGCGGCGATCGTCGCGGAGCCGACCGAGCTGCGCCCCGTCGTCGCCACCGAGGGGTCGGTGATGGCGCGGCTGGAGCTGACCGGGCGCAGCGCGCACGCCGCCACGCGCTGGCGCGGCGAGGACGTCCTCCCGCGGTTCGAGGCGATCCGCGGGGCGTTCATGGACCTGGAGACGGAGCGCGGGGAGTCGGTGACCCACCCCTTATACGCCGAGTTCCCGGTGCCGTGGCCGGTGGTCTGCGGGACCGTCGAGGCGGGGTCGTGGGCGTCGACGGTGCCGGCGACGCTCGCCGCGGAGTTCCGGATCGGGGTTGCGCCCGGGGAGACGGTCGACGAGGTGGAGGCGGCGTTCCGCGAGCGGCTCGACGCGGTCGGCGCCGAGGACCCGTGGCTGCGCGAGCACCCGCCGACGTTCGAGCGCTTCTCGGTGCAGTTCGAGGCGAGCGAGGTCGCCGTCGACGAGCCGATCGTCGAGGCCGCGCGGGCGGGGCTCGTCGACGCCGGCCTCCCGAACCCGGAGCCGACCGGGGCGACCTACGGCGCCGACTCCAGGCATTACGTCGCGGCGGGGATCCCGACCGTGCTGTTGGGGCCGGGGACGGTCACGGAGGCGCACTACCCCGACGAGACGATCGCGTGGGACGAGGTCGAGAAGGGACGGGCGGCGATCGCGGCCGCGGTCGGCCGGTTCGCCGAGGGCTACTCCGACGCGCCGGCGAAGTAGTCGTCGAGCGCCTCGGCGACGAGCGCGCCGGGCTCGACGTTCCGATTCGAGGCGCGGCGCCGGAGCTCCACGTACGTGTCGAGGGGGAGCCGGAGGCCGATGTGGCCGAGCTCGACGCCCGCGTCGCGGACCGCGCTCTCGACGTCGGCGCCGTCGTTGACGGCGGAGGCGATAGAGCGCACCTCGCGGACCGTGAGGTCGCCGTCGATGGCCGCCCACGCGAGCAGGTAGCGGTCGGTGCCGCCGAGGCGCGCGACGTGTTTGGCCGCGCTGGGCGCGATCCGGCCGCCCGCGACCTGGCGGCGGATCGCCTGCGGGAGGTCGTGGACGCGGGCCCACTTGCGGATGAACGCCACGGAGACGTCGTCGCCCGCGCGCTCGGCGGCCGCCTTGTACGAGCCGACGCCGCGGACCAGGGCCGCGCACGCGGCCGCCCCGCGCAGCATTAAGACGTTGTCCTCGTCGCCGACGTCGCCGGCGGCGAAGCGGGCCACCGTCTCCGCCGCCTCGGCCACGCTCTCGGGGTCGTCGGGGTCGAAGCCGACCGCCTCCGCGGCCCGCTCGCCCGTCACCTCGGGGTCGGCCCGGACGACGGGCTCGCCGACGGGAGAGCGTCGGTCCGCGCGGGAGTCCTCGTTCATACCCCCATCTTCGGACGTACACACATAAGCGACCGGCACCGGGGCAGGATTCGCTCACGACCGGGACGGACCGCGAGAAACCGGGAAACCGCCGACAGCGACCCGGAGCGAGCGACGACGCCCCGACGGAGACGACGCGATATATAAGCGATCCGCGGAGTGGCGTCACAGATATTCGGGAGCGGGCGGCGAGCGCCGACGAATCTCGATGGCTAAACCCCGTCCGCCGCCTCCTGTGCCTCCCGCAGCGTGAACTCGCCCTCGTACAGCGCGGTGCCGACGACGACGGCGGCCGCGCCCGCCTCCTTCAGCGCGACCACGTCTTCGACGGTCGCCACGCCGCCGGAGGCGATCACGGGGACGTCGACGGCCTCGACCACGCCCGCGACCGCCTCGCGGTCGACTCCGGCCAACTGACCCTCGACGTCGACATTCGTGAACAGGATCGCGCCCGCGCCGAGTTCCTCGTAGCGGGCGGCCGCCTCCGCGGGGTCGAGGCCGGTCCCCTCCGTCCACCCGCTCACGACGACCTCGCCGTCCCTCGCGTCGAGGCTGACGACGACGCTCCCGTGGTGAGTTTCGTCGATGTCGGCGACGATCTCGGGCGTCTCGACCGCCGCGGTCCCGAGGATCACGCGATCGAGCCCGAGGTCGAGGAGCTCGCGCGCTCCCTCGGCGGTCCGGATGCCGCCGCCGAGCTGGAGGCCGACCTCGTCCTCGCCGTCCCCGCCGACCGCCTCGACGACGGCCTCGATCGCGTCGGCGTTGACGCGCTCGCCCTCGAACGCGCCGTCGAGGTCGACGAGGTGGAGCGTCCGCGCGCCCGCCTCGATCCAGCGCTCGGCGGCCTCGACCGGGTCGCCGTACCGCTTGCCCGTGCCGCGCTCGCCGCCGACCAGCTGGACGACCTCGCCGTCCTGTACGTCGACCGCCGGGATCACCTCGAACTCGGGGAAGCCGCTCATACCCGTCGGGAGTCGCGGGCGGGGATTAAACGGGTCGGTTCGGGCGGGAAGCGGCCGCCGAGGCGCGGCGGCCGCGACGGCTCGCTGCCGGCCTCACTCCACCGAGACGATCAGCGCGGAGATCTCCTCGTCGAACGCGGCGGGATCGGTCGCGAGCGCCTCGGCGGTCTCCGCGTCGGCGATCGATTCGACGACGGTCTCGCCGTCGATCGACCCGGGGACCGCGTCGCCGAGCACCGCCGTGACCGCCTCGGACGGGAACGCGCCGCCGGCCACGAGCACGTCGGTGCCGTCGTGCCAGACGGCGAGCCGCGCCGTGACGTCCACGGGCTCGTCGACCGCCGTCGTCGACCCGTCGGGCAGCGGGACCTCCCCGTCGATCGCGAACTCGCCCTCGAAGCGCCACGCGGTCGCGGTGTGGCCGCCGGTGACCGTCGTGGTCCCCTCGTCGACCTCCTCGAGGTCCTCGATGCCGGCGTTCCGGAGCTGCGCGCGGAAGGCGTCGACCGCGGCCGTCTCCACCTCCGTCATCAGCCGGTCCCGGCCGACGCCGGCCGGGAGCCCGTCGAGCGCGGGTCTGAGGTCGATCCGGGTCGCGAAGAACACCACCGGCGACCCGCTGGCGTCGAACGTCTCGTCGAGCGCCTCGGCGACCGAGACGTACTCGTAGATCAGCGTGCGTTCGAGCGCGCGCACGGTCACCGGGCCGTACGCCTGCTCGAACACCGTGCTCTCCGACTCGTCGAGGAGCCGCCAGCCGTCGTCGATCCGGTCGCTCGTCACGGTCGGCTCCGGCACCGGCCCGTCGCGGGTGCCGAGACAGCCCGCGAGGCCGACGGCCGCGGCGCTCGCGCCCGCGGCGAGCAGTCGACGGCGCGTGGTTCCGGTCGCGTCTCCCGTCGTCGGTTCGGTCATACCTCCCCGGAACGCGCGCCCTCGTAAATCGGTGTCGACGGCGGTATCGCGCGTGATACCGCCGGCCCCTCCGCTCGGTCCTTCCCGTCGCCACCGACACGGATCCCTTATAACTACTCGGTGTGACAACCCAGTAATGACAGACGACACGGACTCGGCCACCGGTCCGAACGCGGTCATCGACGAAGGCGCGGCGACCGACGGTGACGCGGCTCTCGACGACGGCCCGAGCGCGCCGCGGACGCGACCGGGGGCCGACCGGCGGACGCGTCGACGGTTCCTCGCGCTCGGCGGCGCAGCCGGCGCGCTCGCGCTCGCCGGCTGCAGCGCGCAGCGGACCGGCGACGACGGGAGCGACGGCGGCTCCGACGACGGGAGCGACGGCGAGGACGGAGCGAACGAGTCCGACGGCGACGACGGGTCGGACGACGGGGGAGACGACGAGGAGACCCCCACGCTGACGGTCGCGACGTACACCAGCTTCATCGACGCCCCCTCGGTGAGCCCGGGCGAGTGGCTCAAAGAGGAGTTCGAGTCGCGGTTCGACGCCGAACTGGAGTGGGCGACGCCCGACAACGAGCTGAACTACTACGTCGAGCGCGCCGCCTCGGGAGTGTCGGTCGACGCCGACCTCTACGTCGGGCTCACCACGGACGACCTCGTGCGCGTCGACGACCGGCTCGACGACGACCTGTTCGCCGAGCGGGGCGAGGTGAGCGGGTTCGGCGACGTCCGCGAGGGGCTCCTCTTCGACCCGTTCGACCGCGCGGTCCCCTTCGACACCGGCTACGTGAGCCTCGTCTACGACGGCACGTCGATAGAGGCCCCGGAGACGTTCGACGGGCTGCTCGCCGACGAGCACTCGGGCGCGCTCATCGCGCAGAACCCCGGCGGCTCCTCGACGGGGCGCTCGTTCCTGCTGCACACGATCCACCGCTTCGGCGACGGCGGCGTCGCGAGCGACGGTGACGGCGAGGCTGTCGAGGGCGGCGACGGCGACCCCGACTACGACTACCTCGACTACTGGGCGGACCTCCAGGCCAACGACGTGCGGGTGCTCGGCTCGTGGGACGACGCGTACACCGCCTGGAGCAACGGCGAGGCGCCGATGGTCGTCTCCTACTCGACCGACCAGGTGTTCGCGGACATGGAGGGCGCGAACTTAGAGGAACACCGGATCCGATTCCTGAACGACCAGGCGTACGCGACCCCCGAGGGGATGGCCGTCTTCGCCGGCGCCGACGAGCCCGAGCTCGCCCGCGAGTTCATGTCGTTCATGCTGGAGCCGGAGGTGCAAGGGGAGATCGCCCAGCGCAACGTCGCCTTCCCCGCGACCGACACCGCGACGCTCCCCGAGGACTACGCCGAGCTCGCGAAGGAGCCGGCCGAACCGGTGACGTTCACGTACGACGAGCTCCAAGGCTCGGTCAGTGAGTGGATCGACGCCTGGGAGCGGCAGTACGCCGGGAACTGAGGGCGACCGCGTGACGGACCGTCGCAGCGACGGCGGCGCGAATCGCCGTCGCACGCGCGCTCTCCGCGACCGGCTCGAGGGGCGCCTCCTGACCGCGCTCGCGGTCGCCACGAGCCTCACGCTCGTCGCCGCCTTCTACTACCCGGTCGGCACGGTCCTGATCGAGGCGGTCGTCGTCGACGGGGCGGCCACGCTCTCGGTGTTCGCCGCGCTGCTGCGCGACCCCTTCTACTTCGGCGAGCTCGCCCGGCTGTTCGCGGGGGAGTCGCCGCTCGCGGTCGCGCAAGCCTATCTCGGGCCCGACCGCCGGCTCGGGATCGTCGGCTTCACCGCGTATCAGGCCGCGCTGTCGACGGTCGCCAGCGTCGCGCTGGGGCTCCCCGCCGCCTACCTGCTCGCGCGCTTCGAGTTCCCCGGCCGCCGGACGCTGCGGTCGCTGACGATCGTCCCGTTCGTCCTCCCGTCGATCATGGTCGCGGTCGGCTTCGTCGCCACGTTCGGCACCAACGGGACCCTGAACGCCGTCCTGTCGGCGCTCGGGCTCCCGCCCGTGGACCTGATGTTCACCCTTCAGGCGATCGTGATCGCCCACGCCTTCTACAACGCGCCGCTCGTCGCCCGGGTGACGACCGCGGCGTGGGAGTCGGTCGACGCGCGCGCGGTCGAGACCGCCCGGAGCCTCGGCGCGGGGCCGACCCGGGCGTTCTACGACGTGGTCGCGCCGCAGGTGTACCCCGCCGTCCTGACGGGCGCGGCGCTCACCTTCGTGTTCACGTTCGGCACCTTCCCCATCGTCCTCGCGCTCGGCGGGTTCGAGCTGGCGACGATCGAGGTGTTCGTCTACCGGCTCGTCCGCGACCTGAGCTACGCCGAGGCGGCCGCGCTGGCGATCGTCGAGCTCCTGATCTCGCTCGGGGTCCTCCTCGCGTACCTGCGCTACGAGGCGCGGAACACGGTCAGCGCGCGCGGCGCCCGCCCGCTCCCGCGCAAGCGCCTGCTCCCCGCGGCGCCGAGCGCGCGGGAGGTGCTTCCCCGCGTCGGCCTCGCCGCCTACGGCGTCGCCGTGGGGGTCCTCTTCCTCGCGCCGATCGCCTCGATGGTCCTCGCGAGCGTCACGGGCGGCGACGGCGCGCTCACGCTGGATCACTACCGGTTCCTCGTCGACCGCCAGCAGACGGGGGCGGCGTTTCAGGTGCGACCGTGGCCCGCGATCCGCAACTCGCTCGCGTTCGCGTCGGCGTCGACGCTGATCGCCCTCCCGATGGGGGTCGTCGTCGCCGTGCTGACGACGCGGCGGTACCGCGGGCGGAAGCTGGTCGACGCGGCCGCGATGGCGCCGCTCGCCGTCTCCGGAATCGTCGTCGGTCTCGGACTCCTCCGCGGGCTCGTCTTCGGCGTCGAGGTCGCGGGGTGGCGGATCGCGGCGTCGGGCGCGGTCGCCATCGTGGTCGCGCACGCGGTCGCGGGCTACCCCTTCGTCGTCCGGACGGTCGCGCCCGGGCTGGAGGGACTGGACCGCTCGCTGGTCGAGTCGGCGCGAGCGCTCGGCGCGTCGCGGGCGCGGGTGATCCGCGACGTGGAGCTCCCGCTCGTGTGGCCCGGCGTCGTCGCGGGCGCGGCGTTCGCGTTCGCCATCTCGATCGGCGAGTTCACCGCGACGGTGGTGCTCGCGACCGGCGCCGACGCGTACACGATGCCGGTCGCCATCGAACGGTTCATCGGGCGTCGGCTCGGACCGGCGACCGCAATGGGCGTCGTCCTCCTCGTCGTCACCGGGCTCAGCTTCGTCGTCATCGAGCGGCTCGGAGGTGAGCACCGTGGACTTTGAGCGGTCGGCCACCGACGCCGCGGCCGAGGCGACGTCCGCCGGATCGTCGGCGGGCGATCCCGACGCTCCGCCCGCCGTCGATCTCGACGGCGTGACGAAGCGCTACGGCGACGCGGCCGCCGTCGACGACGTGAGCCTCCGGGTGCGCGAGGGGGAGTTCTTCACCCTGGTCGGCCCCTCGGGCTGCGGGAAGACGACGACGCTCCGGCTGATCGCGGGGTTCGAGGAGCCGACCGCCGGAACGGTCCGCTTCGGCGGCGAGTCGGTCGCCGGCGTGCCGCCGGAGGACCGCGACGTGGGCGTCGTCTTCCAGAACTACGCGCTGTTCCCGCACATGACCGTCGGCGAGAACGTGGGCTACGGGCTCAACTTCGCCGACCCGCCCGAGGGGATCACCCGCGAGGAGCGCGTGACGGAGCTGCTCGAACTGGTCGACCTCCCGGACACCGCCGACCGCGAGCCAGAGAGCCTCTCCGGCGGGCAACAGCAGCGCGTCGCGATGGCGCGGGCGCTCGCGCCCGGCCCCGACCTCCTCCTCTTAGACGAGCCGATGAGCGCGCTCGACGCGCAGCTCCGCGAGCGGCTTCGGGTGCAGGTCCGGAAGATTCAGTCCGAACTCGGGATCACGACCGTCTACGTCACCCACGACCAGGAGGAGGCGCTGGCGATCTCCGACCGGGTCGCGGTGATGCGCGACGGGGCGCCCGAGCAGGTCGCGCCCCCGCGGACGGTGTACCGCGAGCCGGCGACCCGGTTCGTCGCCGAGTTCGTCGGCGACAACAACGTCTTCGCGGGCCCTGTCACGGCCGTCGAGGAGGAGGATGCGGCCGACGGTGCCCCCGCGGTCGCCGCCGTCGACGCCGGCGGCGAGACGCTCCGGGTCGCGGTCGATGACGCTTCCCGCGTCGCCGTCGGCGACCGCCTCGCCTTCTGCGTCCGCCCGGAGTACCTGCGGATCGACGGCGGCGAGAGCCGGATTCGGGCGACCGTCGCCAGCGCGGAGTTCCTCGGCGAGACGACGCGGGTGACCCTCGACTGGGGCGGGCGCGACCTCGTCGTCCGGACGCGGGACCCCCTCTCCGGGGAAGTCGTCGTCGGCTTCGACCCCGGGGACGCGCACGTGATCGGCGTCGACGGGGCGTGACGAGGATTAGTTATAACTAAATCTGCGGTGGCGCGCGCCTCTGAGCGGCCGCCTTTGGCGGCCGCGAGGAGCGCGTGCGAGGGAGCCCGCGGCCGCCGCTGGCGGCCGCGGCGAGGTTGGGGAGGCGTGAGGCTGCGGTGCGGTGCTGTGCGGGGCCGGGACTCAAAGGGGCAGCCGTGGGGCGGGCGCAGGGGACGCAAGCACCGCAGGAGCGAACGAAGTGAGCGATCGAGGAGCGTGGTTCGAGACGCCGGAGGCGTCTCGTCATCACGAAAGGCGCGGAGCGCCTTTCGAACGACAGCGAGCGTGCGCCCGCCCCACGGCTGGGGCTTTGGAGGTGTTATCTGCGGATTCATCGCTCACGTACAGCCTCACGGCTGGGGCTTTGGAGGCGTCTCCCGTCGACCCGTCGTCAATCTCCCTATCGCCGCCGCTCGCGTCAACCAAGTATAGCGGCGACACCCATTACCGGCCCGAACCCCTACCCCGCGTATGGCCTCGGAGTCGTGTTTCGTCTGCGAGCGGTCCGTCAGAATTGCCGGCGGGATCGGCGACCTGTGGAACTTCGCGTTCGAGTCGACGCAGGGGATGACGCTCGAACTGACCGACGGCACCGAGTTCTTCCTCTGTTTCGAGTGCATGGAGGCGCTCCCTGACGACCACGAGCCCACCGAGGCGGACGTCGCCGACCTCCGCGAGCGCACCGATCCCGTCGAGGAGGACGGGAACGACTTCTGGCACTGGCGATAGGGCGCGATCCGACGCGCGGACGCCACACCTCGTTTTCGAGCGTACCACAAGGAACATACTGCCTCGCGACCCGATACGATCCATCAGGTGGATCCCGTGACGAAGAAACGCGAATACCGAGACGACTACGACGACAAGACGCTGTACATCCCCGGCCCGACGGAGGTCCGCGACGACGTCATCGAGGCGATGACGGAGTCGCCGTTCGGCCACCGCATGGACCGGATGACCGACCTGTACACGACCATCGTCGAGGACACGAAGGAGTTCCTCGGAACCGACAACGACGTCGTCATTCTCACCGCCTCCGGCACGGAGTTCTGGGAGGCGTCGACGCTGAACCTCGTCGACGAGAACATCCTGGTGCCGACCTGCGGGAGCTTCAGCGAGCGCCACGCCAACGTCGCCGAGCGGCTCGGGAAGGACGTCGACCGGCTGGAGTACGAGTGGGGCGAGGCGGTCAAACCCGAGGACATCCGCGAGGTCCTCGAATCGACCGACAAGCACTACGACGTGGTCGCGACCGTGATGAACGAGAGCTCCACGGGCGTCCGCAACCCGATCGAGGAGATCGGCGACGTCGTCGCCGACTACCCGGACACGTACTTCGTCGTCGACGCCGTCTCCGCGCTCGGCGGGGACTACGTCGACATCGACGAACACGACATCGACGTCATCTTCGCGTCCACCCAGAAGGCGTTCGCGATGCCGCCGGGGCTCGCCGTGTGCGTCGTCAGCGACGACGCCTACGAGCGCGAGGTCGAGAAAGGGACCTCCTCGTGGTACGGCGGCTTCCGGCGCACGATCGACTACTACGAGCGCAAGGGCCAGACCCACTCGACGCCCGCGATCCCGATCATGTTAGCGTACCGCAAGCAGATGAAACACATGCTCGAGGAGGGCCACCGCGCCCGCGACGAGCGTCACCGCGAGATGACGGAGTACGTCCACGACTGGGCCGCCGAGCACTTCGCGATGTTCCCCGAGGAGGGGTACGAGTCCCAGACGGTCGCCTGCATCGAGAACACCCGGGGGATCGACGTCGCGGCGACGATCGAGGAAGTCAGCGAAGAGTACGACATGGCGTTCTCGAACGGGTACGGGTCGCAGCTCGGCGAGGAGACGTTCCGCATCGGTCACATGGGCGAGCACACGGTCGAGAGCGTGAAGGAGCTCACGGACGCGATCGAGGACGTCGCCGGGCTGTAGCGCGGCCGGACGCTTTTACATAAACGCGGTTACTCGTCCGACCGCGGCTCGACGAGGTCGATCCGGTACCGTCGCCCGCCGGCGTCCGTCTCCTCGACCCCGACGACGACGAACGAGTGGTCGCCGACGTCGACGATGTCGCCCGGCGAGAGCGGGCCGTCCGGTCCGGGCTCGCCGCGCCGTCGACGGTTCCGACGCGCCCGCCTCCCGTCCTCGCCCTCCCGCTCGCCGTCCACCGCGGCTGGTCCGACGCCGATGACGGCGCGCTCGGCGGCGACCGCGCGGGTCCAGAACGCGTCCGACGGCGGCTGCGGTTCCAACAGCGCCGCGAGCTCCTCCCTCCCGAGTCGCTTCATACGGGCCGGGTCACAGCCAGAGCAGTTGTGCGTGTCGGGTTTCGCCGACCTCGAGCACCGTCTCCTCGTCGACGAGCCCGGCCTCGACCGCGACGCCGACGGCCTCGCTCCCGACGATGTTCGCGACCTGCGCGCGGCCGAGCCCGGCGACGACCTCCTCGGCGCTCGCCTCGACGGCCTCCTCGCCGCCGTAGAACTCCTCGGTGACGTCGAGCGTCACGGCGCCGTCCTCGTACGTCTCGCCGAGGCAGTCCGCGTCGCAGACCGAGACGAGCCTCCCCTCCGCGGTCTCGCGCTCGCGGAGGAGCATCCTCGGGGCCCGGTCGCCCATCTCAGAAGCCCTCGGGCCCCTCGCCCTGGAGCTCGCGCTCCGGGGCGTCGGCCGACTCGCCGCGCTCGCCCGGCTGTCCGCCGCGGCCGCCCCGGCCGCCGCGGCCGCCCGCCTGTCCCCCCGGACCGCCGGCGCCACCGCGACCGCCCTGCCCGCCCCGCCCGCCCGGTCCGGGCGCCTGTCCGGTCTGTTCCTCGACCATCTGCTCTTCGGCCTCGCGGCGGATCTCGTCGGCGCGGTCGGCGACCTCCTCGGCCTGCTCGTGCTCGCCGGCCTCTTCGAGGGCGCGCGCCTTCTCCTCTAAGACGCCCGCGCTCCGGTAGCCGAGGCGGATCGCGTTGTCGAAGCAGGTGACGGCGTCCTCGGCGAGCCCGCGCTCGACCAGCAGGAACCCCCGGTTGTACCACGCCTCGGCGAAGCGCGGGTCGGTCTCGACGGCGCGCTCGGCGTGCTCGAGCGCCTGCTCGGTGCGGCCGAACTCCCACAGCGCGTACGCGAGGTTGGTCTCGGCGGTCGCGGCGTGCTCGGAGTCGTCGTCGATCCGCAGCGCCTCCTCGTAGGCGCCGATCGCCTCGTCGTACTCCTCTAACTCCGCGTGGGCCGCGCCCTTGTTCACCCACGCCTCCTGGGCCTCCAGCGAGTCCTCCTCGGCGAAGTGGGCGGCGCGCTCGAACGTCTCCGTCGCCTCTTCGAAGCGGTTGATCCCCATGTACGAGAGGCCGACGTCGATGAGCCGCTCGACGTCGATCGCGTCGCTCTCGACGTTGCGCCGGTCGAGGATGTCGGTCAGCACGCGGGAGTCGACGGGGTCGACCGTGTTCGGGTCGGCGTCGATCTCCTCGGGGTCGAGGGTGAACTCCTCGTAGTCGGCGTCGACGCCCTGCCCCGCGGAGAACTCGTGGCGGTCGCCGTCGCGTTCGTCGGTCATATACCCGGTTTTGACGGTCACGACGCGTAAGGGTTGCGTCGCCGACCGAACGGGGAGGTCGCTGTCGGCGACGGCGCGGCGAACGCCTCCACCGCTCCGGCCGAGACGTGCGCTCCCTCCGGCTCGGACCCCGCCACACCCGCAACCGACTTACGAATCGGCCGCGACGGGCCGGTATGAGCGAGCACGACCGGACGGCCGCGGTCACCCGCGAGACGAGCGAGACGACGATCGAGCTCACCCTCGCGGTCGACGGCGACGGCGACGGCGAGGTCGACACCGGGATCGGCTTTTTCGACCACATGCTGGCGTCGTTCGCCAAGCACGGTCTCTTCGACCTGACGGTCCGCTGCGACGGCGACACCGAGATCGACGACCACCACACCGTCGAGGACGTGGCGATCTGCCTCGGCGAGGCGTTCGACGAGGCGCTCGGCGAGAAGCGCGGCATCCGACGGTACGCCGACCGACGGGTCCCGCTCGACGAGGCGGTCGCGAGCGTCGTCGTCGACGTGGCCGGGCGCCCGTACTACGAGTTCTCGGGCGAGTTCTCCCAGGAGTCGGTCGGCGAGTTCACCAGCGTCATGGCCGACCACTTCGCGCTGTCGTTGGCGCACAACGCCGGCCTGACGCTCCACGCCGCGGTCGAGCGCGGCGACAACGCCCACCACGAGGTCGAGGCGCTGTTCAAGGCGCTCGCGCGGGCGCTCGACGACGCGACGCGGCTCGACGAGCGCCGCAGCGACACGCCGAGCACGAAAGGGGAGCTGTAGCGAAGCGCCCGCCCCGCGCGGTCGACCGGCGGCCGACCCCCGCCACCGCCCCGTTCCGACGGTTTAAATCGGGTCGGGACCCACCCTCCACCAATGCAACCGAGTTCGCTCTCCGGGCTCCCCGCGGGCGTCGGCGAGGCGCTCGAAGCGGAGGGCGTCGCCGAGCTGTACCCGCCCCAGGCGGCCGCGGTCGAGGCCGGCGTCGTCGACGGCGAGAGCCTCGTCGCCGCGGTGCCGACGGCCTCCGGGAAGACCCTGATCGCCGAGCTCGCCATGCTGTCGGCGATCGAGCGCGGCGGAAAGGCGCTGTACATCGTCCCGCTGCGCGCGCTTGCCAGCGAGAAGAAGACCGAGTTCGAGCGCTGGGAGGACCACGGCGTCACGGTCGGCGTCTCCACCGGCAACTACGAGTCGGACGGCGAGTGGCTGGCTACCCGGGACATCATCGTCGCCACCTCGGAGAAGGTCGACTCGCTGATCCGCAACGGCGCGCCGTGGATCGACGACCTCACCTGCGTCGTGAGCGACGAGGTCCACCTCGTCGACGACCCGAACCGCGGCCCGACCCTCGAAGTGACCCTCGCGAAGCTCCGGAAGGTGAACCCCGGGCTCCAGACGGTCGCGCTCTCGGCGACCGTCGGCAACGCCGACGTCATCGCCGACTGGCTCGACGCCGGGCTCGTCGAGTCCGACTGGCGACCCATCGACCTCCGGATGGGCGTCCACTTCGGCAACGCGGTCGACTTCGCCGACGGGAGCAAACGGGAGGTCCCCGTCGAGCGCGGTGAGGACCAGACCGCCCGGCTCGTCGCCGACGCGCTCGACACCGAGGAGGACGGGCAGGGCGGCTCCTCGCTCGTCTTCGTCAACTCCCGGCGCAACGCGGAGTCGTCGGCCCGGAAGCTCACCGACGTCACCGGGTCGCGACTCACCGACGACGAGCGCGACCGCCTCCGCGAACTCGCCGAGGAGATCCGGGGCGTCTCCGACACGGACACGTCGGAGGACCTCGCCGACGCCGTCGAGCAGGGGTCGGCGTTCCACCACGCCGGGCTCGCGAGCGAGCACCGGTCGCTCGTCGAGGACGCGTTCCGCGACCGGCTCATCAAATGCATCTCCGCGACGCCCACCCTCGCCGCCGGCGTCAACACCCCCGCCCGCCGGGTGATCGTCCGCGACTGGCGCCGCTACGACGGGGAGTTCGGCGGCATGAAACCCCTCGACGTGCTGGAGGTCCACCAGATGTGCGGCCGCGCCGGGCGGCCCGGGCTCGACCCGTACGGCGAGGCGGTGCTGCTCGCGAACGACGCGGACACCAAAGAGGAGCTGTTCGAGCGGTACCTCTGGGCCGACCCCGAGCCGGTCCGGTCGAAGCTCGCCGCCGAGCCGGCCCTCAGAACCCACGTGCTCGCCACCGTCGCCTCCGGGTTCGCCTCCACCCGCGACGGGCTGCTCTCCTTCCTCGACAACACCCTCTACGCGACGCAGACCGACGACGAGGGACGGCTCGCGGCGGTCACCGACACCGTCCTCGACTACCTCGCCGTCAACGGCTTCGTCGACCGCGACCGCGACGGCGGGAGCGAGGGCCTGACCGCGACCGGCATCGGCCACACCGTCTCGCGGCTCTACCTCGACCCGATGAGCGCCGCGGAGATGATCGACGGGCTCCGCTCGGTCGGGGCGTCCGGGAGCGCCGGGAGCGTCGGTGCGGGAGGCGACGACGAGGGGGAGTTCGTCATGACCGCCGAGGGCGACGGAGACACCGACGAGCCCGGGTTCGGGACGTACACGCGGGCCGGCAAGGAGGGCGGGGCGAACGACGACTCCGACGCCGCGAGCGATTTCGACGAGTCCAGCGACGACGCCGACGCCGCTCCCGAAGTCACCCCGCTCGGCCTCTACCACCTCGTCAGCCGCACTCCCGACATGTACGAGCTCTACCTGAAGTCGGGCGACCGCGAGGAGTACACCGAGCTCTGCTACGAGCGCGAGACCGAGTTCCTCGGCGACGTGCCCTCCGAGTACGAGGACGTGCGCTTCGAGGACTGGCTCGCGTCGCTGAAGACGGCCCGCCTGCTGGAGGACTGGGCGAACGAGGTCGACGAGGACCGCATCACCGAGCGGTACGGCGTCGGCCCGGGCGACATCCGCGGGAAGGTCGACACCGCCGAGTGGCTGCTGCGCGCGGCCGAGACCCTCGCGCGCGACGTGGAGGGCGTCGACGGTGACGTCGTCGTCGCGGTCCGCGAGGCCCGCAAGCGGATCGAGTACGGCGTCCGCGAGGAGCTGCTCGACCTGGCCGGCGTCCGGAACGTCGGCCGGAAGCGCGCCCGCAGGCTGTACGAGGCCGGCGTCGAGGGCCGCACCGACCTCCGCGAGGCCGATAAGGCGGTCGTGCTCGGCGCGCTCCGCGGCCGCGAGCGCACCGCCGAGCGCATCCTCGAACACGCGGGACGCGAGGACCCGTCGATGGACGACGTGCGGCCGGACAAGTCGGCCTCGGCGGCGGCGACCGCCGGCTCCGCGAGCGACGAGAGCGGCGACGGGCAGGCGAGCCTGGGTGATTTCGAGTGAGCGACGCTGAGGCCCTCGGCGACGACGGAAGCGACGGTACACCCCCCGACCCGCCGACGCCGCCGCACCGCCTCGTCCGCGGAACGGTCGCCATCGACGACCTCGACGCCTTCCTCGCTCGGCTCGACGCCATCGATGCCGAGACCGGCACGGTCGTGCAGGCGTTCGACGCCGACCTCGTCGTCTCCGACGCCCACCTCGGCGCCGCGACCCGCCTCGCCGCCCGGGCGATCGCCCGCGACGAGGCCGTCGCGCGCGACCCGGGCGTCGAGGTCATGCTGTACGCGGCCGGCCGCCGGCAGATCGACCGCGCGCTGACGCTCGGCGTCTCCGAGGGGGATCAGCGCGCGGTCGTGCTCGTCGCCGACTTCGGCGGCGTCCCCGGGGCGGGCCGACCCGCCGCGGACCTCGACGCGGCCGAGCGCGCGGTCGCGGAGCTGACGACCGACGCGGGCGCCGACGACGACGGGTTCGACGCGGACCGAGTCAGGGAGTTCTTCGACGTCTCCGACCGCGAGCTCGCGGCGACCGCCGGCGACCTGGCCGACGTGGTCCGCGAGCGCGTCGCGCTGCTCGACGTCGAGAAGTGATCGGGAACACGGGTGAACGGTTCGCATACCCCTTCGTTTCTACTGGAAACCGCAGTACGTGAGCGGCGTTTGATTCCAGGCGAAGGAACGCATCGAAGGGAACGTGGCGATCCACGCGAAACGGACCCCCGCAAACGAAACGGAGCGGGCCGCCACGGTCGAAGGAGGGCGAACCGCGAGAATAGTCCATCCTGGATTCGAACCAGGGTCGTTGCCCCCAGAAGGCAACAGGATTGGCCACTACCCCAATGGACTGTGCGCACTCACCGATAGCCTATGCGTGTTTGTAAGCGTTGCGCGTCGCCGGCCCTCTGTCACGCGTTCACAGGCGGAGACGGAGCGACGGACACCGCCGAGTCCACGGGCCGGTCCGGGTCCGCCCCCGCCGGCGGCGTCGATCGAGTCGGCGTTGATCGACGAACGTGCGTATATCGATGCGTTTTACTCGACTGAATAGCCACGAAGCTGTATGTACGTCGGACGATTCGTCGTCGTCGCTCCCGGAATCGGTGCCTACCGCGTCTCCTCCCGCTCGTTCCCGAATCGGCGCGTGCTCGACCGCGACGGGACGCTCACGGTGGGGCCGACGCCGGACGCCCCGGAGACCGACAACCCGTACGTCTCGTACAACTGCGCGCGAGCGGTTCGGACGCCGACGGACGAGCCGCTGGCGGTCGTCGGCAACGGCTCGCACGTCGACCCGATCGCGGAGAAGCTGGAGCTCGGGTACCCGGCGCGCGACGCGCTGGCGACCCCGCTGCTCGCGCTCGACTTCGAGAAGGACGACTACGACACGCCGCGGATCGCCGGCGTCGTCGGGAGCGAGACGGCGACGATCGGCGTCGTCCGCCGCGACGCGCTGCTCGTCGAGGCCGTCGACGAGCCGACGATCGTCGCCACCTACGAGACCGACAGCCCGGAGCCGTACGCGCTCGAAGCGGTGGAGGCCGACGCGCCGGACGCGGGCGCGGCGGCGAGCGAACTCCTCGGCGCCGACTTCGAGCACCCGGTGTGCGCCGCGGGCGCGACCGTCGACGGCGACGGCGTGACGCTGGCGTTCGACAACGGCGACGAGTAGGGGCGGCCGCGACGGGGGCGGCGGAGCCGCCCCCGCCGCTCCCCCACTCCCGCCTCCCGACACCCGCACCGACCGCCTTTCCGACTCCCGACGCCTTTTGCCCGCGGCGGTCGACCCCTTCCCATGGAGCGCGTCACCGCGGCCGACTACCACGACATCGCGAAGCCCGCCGACCCGCGGATCTCGCCCGACGGGGACCGGGTCGCCTTCCTGCGACGCCAGCCGACCGACGACGAGGCGTACGAGTCGACGGTGTACCTCGTCGACGTCGCGGGCGGCGACCCCCGCCGGCTCACGCTGGCCGAGGGCTCCGACGCGGAGCCGCGCTGGAGCCCCTCGGGCGACCGGATCGCGTTCACCTCGACGCGGGGCGCCGCCGACGACCGCCAGCAGCTGTGGGTGCTCCCGGTCGACGGCGGCGAGGCCCGACGGGTCACCGACGTCGTCGGCGGCGTCTCGGAGATCGCCTGGTCGCCCGACGGGGAGCGGATCGCTTTCACGCAGTCGGTGACCGCCGAGGACCGCGAGGAAGATCGGGACCTTTCGGTCCCGGAGGAGTACGAGCCCGAGGAGCACCCCAATCCTCGCGTGATCGACCGGACCGTCTACCGCTCCGGCCAGCGGTTCTTCGACGGTCGGCGCTCCGGCGTCTACGTCGTCGACGCGGACGCGGCGGTCGAGGGCGCGGCGGCGTCCGGCGCCGCCGAGGGCGTCGAGCGGGTGACCGACCGCGACGCCGACTTCGCCGCGCCCGACTGGGGGGACGCCGACACGCTCTACTTCGCCGAGGAGGTCGGCGACGATCCGGACGACTCGTCGGAGATCGCGATCCTCGCGCACGACTTCGAGACCGGCGAGACGGAGCGCGTCCACACGACGACCGGCTGGGGCGCCGCGATCGCGGCGACCGCGGACGGGCGAGTGGCCTTCACCCACGCGGAGCCCGAGCGGGTGTCGATGCGGCCGGTCGACCTCCGCGTCGTCGACCGCGAGACGGGCGCGGTGACCGACCTCACCGGCGAGATCGACCGCGGGCTCGGCGGCGAGGCCGCGCCGCAGTGGGGCCCCGACGACGCGACGCTGTACTTCGCGACCCCCGACGAGGGGAGGACGGCGCTGTGGCACGTCCCGGCCGACGGGAGCGCGGCCCCCGAGCGACTCGTCCGGCCGGGGACCGTCTCCGGCGCGACCGTCGGCGGCGACGACGGCGCCGGCCCGGGGGAGGTGACCGTCGCGTTCGCCGCCAGCGAGTCGGACCACCCGGGCGACGTCTTCGCGCACGACGCGTGGCGCGGCGAGACGGCGCGGCTCACCGAACTGAACGCGGAGTACCTCGCGGGACGCGAGATCGGCGAGCCGGAGGAGATACGGTTCGAGTCGGACGGGACGGAGATCCAGGGGTGGGTGTTGACGCCGTCGGGGTTCGATCCGGACGGCGAGGCGGTCGACGGGGCGAACGGCGAGACGGACGACGAGTACCCCCTCGCGGTCGAGGTCCACGGCGGCCCCCACGCGATGTGGTCGACCGCGGGGACGATGTGGCACGAGTTCCAGACGCTCGCGGCCCGCGGCTACGTCGTCTTCTGGTCGAATCCGCGCGGCTCGACCGGCTACGGCGAGGCGTTCATGCAGGCGATCGAGCGCGACTGGGGCGAGGTGACGCTCTCGGACGTGATGGCCGGCGTGGAGACGGTCGCGGAGCGCCCGTACGTCGACGAGACGAACGCCTTCCTCACCGGCGGCTCCTTCGGCGGGTTCATGACGGCGTGGACGGTGGGACAGACGGACTACTTCCGCGCGGCCGTCTCCCAGCGCGGCGTCTACGACCTCACCGGCTTCTACGGCTCGACCGACCGGGCGTACAAGCTCGTCGAGGGCGATTTCGACACGGTGCCCTCCGAGGAGCCCGGCTGGCTGTGGGAGCGGTCGCCGACGGGCCACGCCGACGACGTCGACACGCCCACGCTCTTGATCCACAGCGAGGACGACACGCGAACGCCGATCTGCACGGCGGAGCTGTACCACCGTATCCTCCGGAAGAACGGCGTCGACACGCGGTTCGTGCGCTATCCGCGCGAGGGCCACGAGCTCTCGCGCTCCGGTGAGCCCGGTCATATCGTCGACCGCATCGAGCGGATCGCCCGCTGGTTCGACGGCTACTCCGAGCACCACGACGCGCCGCGGGCGCTCGACCGCTCCGACGAGGAGGGGCTGAGCGCCGGGGGCGACGGGGATAGCGAGGAGGTAGGAAAGGCTGACAGCGACGGCGAGTAAGCCCTCACTCCCGGTCGTCCGGGTCGAACGCGTCGATCGCCGCGTGGACGCCTTCGACCCACTCGTCGAGCGCGTCGTGGAGCCGCTCTTTCGCCTCCGGGACCGGGATCGCGGTGTACTGGTAGACGTATCCGCCCGAGTCGAGCAGCCGGCGGCGACGCTCGACGAGCCCCTTGTCCCGCAGCGTCGACAGCGAGCGGTTCACGTTCGATCGGTCTCGGTCGAGCGTCTCGGCGAGCTCGGCGACGGTGCTCCCCGGGTGATCGAGCAGCGTCAGGTACGTGCGGCTCTCGTGGTCGCGGACGCCGAACACGCAGGAGAGCACGTGCTCGAACGAGGGGGAGACGTCGCCGACGAGGTCCTCGATCTCGGGGTCGCTCATGGGCGCCGTTCGACTGCGGTCGGGTTAAAAGTCGTCATCGGCGGCAGTCGGCGTCGAGCGGCGGATGCGGCGAGCGGACCCGGCCGAGCGCTCAGGCGTCGGGGTCGGCGTACCCCATCCGGTCGATACAGCCGCGCATCTCGTCTTCCTCCGCGTGCCGGTGGAGGTTCGTCGGCGTGTCGCAGTGGTACGTCTCACCGTCGTAGCGGAGCACGACCTCGTGGCGGCCGCCCGCGAGCTCGACGTCGACGAGGATCCGACGGCCGTCGTTGAGCGCGTCGATTATCTCGTCGGCCGACAGTTCGCCGGCCTCGACCCGGAGTACCTCGCTCATGGGCCTCCTTCGCGGGTCACCGAATTAAAACCGTGCGTGTCGCTCGCGGGGGTCACGTCATCGTCGAGTCGGGACCGCCCTCCGTCTCCGGGGGTTCGACGCCCTCCGCGGCGGCGACGTCGTCCGTGCGCTTCTCGGTCTCGACGTGCCAGCGGTCGATCTCCGACTCGTACTCGTCGAGGATCCCGCTCACTTCGGCCTTCAGCTCGTCGTCGTTGACGTTCACCTCGAACTCGAACGTCTCGCCGTCCTCGCCGCGGCCGACCTCCTGGATGTTGGCGCTGACGAGCTCGTTGTCGAAGTAGTACGGCGCCATCTGCGTCATCACCTTGCGGTACACCGTGTCCTCCACCTTTCGGAGCGCCTTGCGGCTGGCCGAGTCGGCCGCGCGGGCGACGTGGCCGATCGACTCGCCCCAGCTCTCCATCGCGCTCTCGGTGTCGTTTTCCTCGACCTTCTCGTAGGACTCGGTGAGCTTCTCGCCGGCCGTCTGGAGGTCGTCGCCCGGCGTCTTGCCGGCCTGTTCGCCCTCGCCCTCGGCGACGGACGCCTGCTCGGCGGTCTTCGCCGACACGTCCTCGTCGATGCGCTCGTGGGACTTCGGGCGCCAGTCGTCGAACTCGTAGAACGCGTCGCCGTCGGCGCCCGTCTCGCGGAGCGCCAACGCGATTCGCTCGCCGTGTTCGACCACGTCGCCCCAGTCCCCGCGCACCTTGAAGCCGGAGATGCTCTCTTCCATCGCGTGGACGCCCATACGAAACGAACGCGTATAAGTCTCTCCGACCTGACGTGAGCCCGCGCACGCCGGCGATGGTCCGCGGCCGGCGCTCTCCCGGCCTACTTCCCGTACGAGAGCCGGCGGCCGAGCGCGTCGACCCGGTCTTTGAGGTCGCTGAGGAACCCTCCCGGCGAGATCTTCCGGAACGACGACTCGTCGACCTCGATGCGCTCGCCGACGAACGGGTCGTGGTCGGCGCGCTCTTCCGGCTCCTTGCCGCCGTTCACCGCGCCCACGACGGTCGACATCGAACACCGTCCGCACGCCTCCGCTTGGATCTCCTCGTCGGACATGGGACTCTCTGGATAACGATCGTGTTCGACCGGCTTAAAACCCGGCGTCGGAACCGCTACGCCACGTCCTCGACCGGTAGTGTTCCTCCGGAACCGACCGACGCCGGCCCGACGACCTTTTTAATCGCTCCGTGGAATGAGTTCACATGGGATACCGCGTCGTCGACACGGACTCCGTGGAGCCGAAGCCCGATCGCCCCTGCGAGTGCCGGAAGCTCTCCGAGCCGGGCGGGCTGGACTTCACGGCGATCAACCGGTTCCGCGCCGAGCCGGGCGAGCAGCTCCCGCTCGCGTATCACTACCACGAGACCCAACAGGAGGCGTTCTACGTCCTCGACGGGAGGCTCTCGATCGAGACCCCGGAGGGGACCTACGAGGTGCCCGCGGACGACCTGTTCGTCGTCGACCCCGAGAGCCCGCAGCGCGCGTACAACGCGGCCGACGCCGACGGCCCCGTGACCGTGCTCGCGATCGGCGCGCCGCCCGCCGACGGCGACGCGGTCGCGTACGATCCGAACGATGAGTGACGCGGCCGGCGGCGGGGGGGACGACCGCCTCGATCCCGAGGAGCTGCCGGCCGAGATCCGCGAGGCGGTCCCCGACTACGACGACGAGTACCTCGACCGGGTCTCAGACCGGCTGATGTACAGCTACGACCTCGACGAAGACGTCGTCGTCGACGGCGAGCGGTTCGAGCTGACCGCCGAGATGCGGATGCGCAACCAGAAGCAGTTCCTCCACCCCGCGCTGAGCTACGCGGACCACGACGTGATGGAGTACCTGTTCGCCCGGCGCGTCGCCGCCCCGACGGTCGGGGAACTGGAGCGGCTCGTCGAGTTCGCTCACGGCGTCGCCGACGAGCGCGTCGATGGGAACGAACAGCACTACGGCACCGACGTCACGGTCGTGCTCGTCGCCGACCGGATCGCGAAGGACGTCGCCGAGTTCGTCGGCGGGTTCCGCGACCGGACGCTGCTGAAGTTCGGCTACTACGGCCACTACGAGGTGAACCTCGTCGTCGTCGCGCCCGACGAGGAGCGGCTCGTCGCCAGCGAGGCCGCGAGCAGCGCCGAGGCGCTCCGGCTGTGGGAACCGGTCGAGAAGCCGGACGACGGGATCTTCTCCAAGTTCGCGAAGCGGTTCTGGCGGTAATCGGAGCAAAAAAGAGATTTCGAAAGGCGAAACGGTACCGCGGAGCGGCGTCGCCCTCAGTCGTCGCTCGGCTCGGCCGCGGGCGCCTCGCCGCTCCGCACCGACCGGAGGTTCCCGACCCCGATCCGGACGAGCGACAGGGCGATGTAGATCAGCGCGAGCCCGAGGATCATCTGCGCCGCGGACGAGAGCTGCGCGCCGAGCGTGCCGGCGCCGCCCTGGATGAGGTTGACGTAGAGGTTGTTGTACAGCGCCACCCACGTCAGCCCGAGCACGGTGATCGTCACCATGATCGCCATCGGCACGCCGGTGGAGACGAGCTGCTTCGACTCGTCCCAGTTGGCGAGCCACACCGTCGCGGTCAGTAGCGCGAGCGCCGCGAGCAGCTGGTTCGCGCCGCCGAACAGCCCCCACAGCGTCTGCCACTGCCCCGAGATGACGAGGACGTACGCGATGCCGATCTGGATGACCGGGTTCGTGTACCGCCCGCGGGCGGCCGCTCCGATACCGCCGGAGAGCCCGGAGACGGTCATGCCGTCGTCCATGCCGACGATCTCCTCCATCATGTACCGACCGAGGCGGACCGCCGTGTCCGTGGAGGTGAGGAGGAAGCTCACCAGGACGAGCGCCATGAAGACGCTGCCGATGGCCTGCGGGATTCCGAAGCTGGTGAGGATGATCCCGCCGCCGGTCGCGAAGTTCGGCAGCGCGCCGCCGATGCCGCCGGCGGCCGCGTCACCGGCGAAGCCGGCGACCGCGAGCGTCGACAGCGCGAGGGCGCCGAGCAGCCCCTCGCCGAGCATCCCGCCGTAGCCGATCAGGCGGGCGTCGCTCTCCTTGTTGAGCTGTTTCGAGGTCGTCCCCGACGAGACGAGCGAGTGGAACCCGCTGATCGTCCCGCACGCGATGGTGATGAAAAGCAGCGGGAACAGCGGGAACAGGCCCGCCGCCTCGATCCCCCAGAACCCCTCGAAGACGCCGATCGAGGAGTCGATGACGAGCGGCTGGCTCGACGTGCCGAGGATCGTGCCGACGATGACCGCCAGCACGCCCCCGCCGACGCCGGTGTACAGCAGGAACGACGAGAGGTAGTCGCGCGGTTGGAGCAGCACCCACACCGGGAGCGCGCTCGCGATGCCGGCGTACACCATCACGATCGGGACCCAGCCGGCGGCGTTACCGCCCAGCGCCGCCGCGCCGGGGACCCAGCTCCCCGTGCTCCCGCTGAACAGGACGAACGTCCCCGCGGGGTGGCTCCCCTCGGCGAGCTCGAACAGCGCGAACGGGTACTGGATGCCGACCCAGACGCCGGCGAACACGCCGGCGACGAACAGGACCGTCCCCGGGACGAACGGCCCGTTCAGCTGGTAGAGGTACACCCCGAACGCGAGCGCGAGCAGGACGTAGATCGTGCTCGCGGTCGTCACCTGCGGGAACGCGTTGAACACGATCCCCACGACCAAGGCGAACACGGCGACGACGAGGATGATGGTGAGGAACGCGAACCACAGCAGCAGGTTCTTCCCCCGCTCCCCGACGTACTGCCCCACGATGTATCCGATCGAGCGCCCCTCGTGGCGGATCGAGCTCGACAGCGAGATGAAGTCGTGGACCGCGCCCATCAGCGGGTTGCCGATCGCGATCCACAGCATCGCCGGGACCCACCCCCAGATCGCCCCCGCCGTGATCGGACCGACGATCGGCGCGCCGCCCGCGATACTCGAGAAGTGATGCCCCAGTAGTACCGGTTTCTTCGACGGTACGTACTCCTGTCCGTCCTCGTACTTGTGCGCCGGCGTCTCTCGCTCGTCGTCGAGCTCGACGAACCGCGAGAGGTACCGCGAATACCCCATGTATCCGACGGTGAACGTTCCGAGGACCGCGACCATTATCCATATTACGTTTGTCATGAGTAACCCTGCCTCACAAACGCGGTTTGGAAACAGCGTATTAAGTATTATCTTCAAACGTGATAGAAACGCGATTCAGCGGAAGAAACACCGACGAAGGGGGGCCACAGCGGTTCGTTTCGCCTGAGTGTACTTTGATTACACCCCGACCGGAACGGTTCTTACTCGCGCGCGCCCACGGGCGGCCCCGTCTCGACGTCGAGCGCGGCCGCGACCTCCGAGAGCACGTCGCCGCGCACCTCCCGCGTTCGCGACTCGATCTCGGCGACCAGCGGCGGGTCGAACTCCTCGCGGACCTGGTCGAGACGATCGCGCTCGGTCGCGACCTTCTCGCGGAGGTAGCTCGCGCCGCGTCCCTCCTCGTCGTCGTCCGGAGACGGAGTGAGCTTGTTCGCCACGAGCCCCCGGACGTGCAGGTCGCGCTCGGTGAACCCCTCGATCGCTCGGCCCGTCTCGTTGACCGACAGCTGGTCGGGGTTCAACACGAGGAAGAAGGCGGCGTCGGACCGCATCGTGTCGCCCGCAAACTCGAAGAACTCCTTGCGGCGCTGGAGGCGTTCGAGGACGGGGTCGCCGTCCATCAGGCGTCGCGGCTCCATGTCGCCGATCGCGGCCTTCTCGAACAGGTCGATCGACTGCTTGCGCTTGTACAGCAGCCGGTCGATCCAGTCGCCGAGGAACTCCGGGAGCCCGAGCAGCCGCAGCGTCGACCCGGTCGGCGCGGTGTCGAAGACGACCCGGTCGTACGGCTCGCTCTCGTCGCGCATCACGCCCACGAACGCGTCGAAGAGGGCGGCCTCGTACGCGCCCGGCGTCCCGTGCGACATCTCCAGCTGCCGGTTGATCTCCGAGACCATCGCCGCCGACACCTGCTCGGAGAGCCCCTCGCGGATCTCCTGGAGGTGCCGCTGCATCTCGTCGTCGGGGTCGATCTCCATCGCGTCGAGCCCCTCGACGCCGTCGACCGACTCGGGGT
Organism: Halorubrum depositum; assembly: GCF_007671725.1. Taxonomy (NCBI): domain Archaea; kingdom Methanobacteriati; phylum Methanobacteriota; class Halobacteria; order Halobacteriales; family Haloferacaceae; genus Halorubrum; species Halorubrum depositum. Next base: position 1,423,874 of record NZ_VCNM01000001.1, read on the forward strand.
CGTCGCCGAACTGCTGGCCGAACACGTCGGACACCGAGTGCGCGGGGTCGGTCGAGACGACGAGGGTCCGCAGCCCGGCGTTCGCACAGCGGTAGGCGTACGCGCAGGAGACGGTGGTCTTGCCGACGCCGCCCTTCCCGCCGAAGAAGACGAACTGCTCCATCAGAAGTGGTACTGCTGGCCCTTCCGTTCCATGAGGCTCTCGCGGTCCCACAGCCGCCGCTCCCACGCCTCGAACTCGTCTTCGAGGTACGGGAGCAGCTCGGCGGTGTAGTACGAGACCGGCGAGGGGATGCCGAACGCGTCCGGGAAACACGCGAGCATGAACTCGTCTTCCACGTCCTCGGCCTCCTTCTCGATCTTCTCGTAGGCCGGGTGCGTGATCATCCCGTGGTAGAGGCCGGCGAGCCACTCCTCGAGCGCGGCTCGGAACGTTTCGATCCGATCGGCGACTGTCATTATCGGTCGTGACGGTCGGGGCGTGTTAAAAGCTGTCGCGGTCGCGCGTCGGGCGATCGGGAGCGGGTCGCGCGTCGGGCGATCGGGAGCGGGTCGCGCGTCGGGCGATCAGGCCGAGTTGCCGTCGGCGGCCAGTTCAGTCTGCGGCTCGTCGGACTCGCCCGCCTCCTCCCCGTCGTCGAGCTCCGGCTGTTCGTCCACGTCCGGAGTCGGCGAGTGCGCCTCCCCACCGAGCGCGCCCCAGACGAGGTACAGCATCGCGACGACCATCAGGACGGTCACCACGATCGCCGCGATCCCTGCCGCCGACACGTACTGGAACATGGTCGCCGGTGCGGGGGCGCGACGTATCAACGTATCGGCTTCCGACGAACGAAGGGAGAGACGGGCCCCGACCCCGGCGAGCGCGACGTTCCCGCGTCCGGCGAGCGCGACCGTTCTCGCATCCGGCGAGCGCGACCGCTTCCGCCGCCGCGACGTTGAAGGGCCCCGCACACCGACCGCCTCGCATGGACGACGACCGGATCCCGGTGACCGTGCTCTCGGGGAGCCTCGGGGCGGGGAAGACGACGCTGTTGAACCACCTCCTGCGGAACGCCGGCGATCGCGACATCGCGGTGCTGGTCAACGACATGGGCGACGTCAACGTCGACGCCGAGCTGATCGCCGAGGAGTCCGAGGTCGACGTCGAGGGCGTCACGGAGCTGTCGAACGGCTGTATCTGCTGCGAGCTCCAGGACGACTTGGAGACCGCCGTGGTGCGGCTCGCGAACGAGCGCTCCTTCGACAACCTGGTCGTCGAGTCGTCGGGCATCTCCGAGCCCGCGCCGGTCGCGCGGCTGTTCACGACCGAGTCGCGCGCGGCGGCCCGCTACCGGGTCGACGCGCTGGTGACCGTGATCGACACGCGCCGGTTCCTCGACGCCTTCGCCGGCGACGACGTCCCCGAGCGCCGCGTCGCCGCGGACGACGAGGAGGCGGACCGACCGCTCTCGGACCTCCTCGTCGAGCAGGTCGAGGTGTCGAATCTGGTGGTCTGTAACAAGGCCGACCTCTGTACCGACGCGGAGACGGACGAGGCGATCGGGCTCGTGGGCGCGCTGCAGCCGGGCGCGGAGACGGTCGTCGCGGAGTTCTCCGCGGTCGACCCCGACCGGGTCCTCGACGTCGGGCTGTTCGACGCGGGCGAGCTCGGCGACCTGCCGGGGTGGAAGCGGGCGCTGGCGGCGGGTCACGGCGACCACGCCGATCACGACGGCGGAGAACACGGAAGCGACCACGCCCACCGCCACCCGGACGAGGTGTACGGCGTCGGCTCCTTCACCTACCGCCGCCGCCGGCCGTTCCATCCGGACCGGATCGCCGGCGTCCTCCGCGACCTCCCCCCCGAGGTCGTCCGCTCGAAGGGGACGCTGTGGGTCGCGGGCACGGACCAGCGCCAGCAGGTCGGGCAGGCCGGCGCGTCGGTGCGGGTCAAAGCGCTCGGGCCCTGGATCGCGAGCCTCCCCGAGGTCGAGCGCGACATGCTTCGGTCGAACCGACCGAACCTCGACTGGGACGACGAACACGGCGACCGCCTGACGGAGTACGTCGTCATCGGCACGGGCATCGACGAGGCGGCGATCCGCGAGCGCCTCGACGACGCGCTCGTCACCGACGAGGAGTGGGCGGCCGTCGGGGAGGGCGAGAGCGAAGCCGACGACGAGTTCCCCTTCGCGACCGAGCAGGGCGAGGAGCTGGCGCTCCGGGAGCCGTGAGGAGGGACGTGAGGAGGAGCGTCGAATCGCCGGACTGAGTCGGCGAGCTCAGCAGGCGCAGCCGGTCCCGCTCGCGCGCTCGAACCGCATCGAATCCCCGCAGTCGGGACAGGTCGGGGTCCCGTCGCCGTCGCGGTCGAGCCCCTCCGCGTCGACGTCGACGTCCCGGACCCGCACGCCGCAGTCGTCGCACCAGTACGACCCCTCCGAGCCGTCGTTGCCCGCGTTTCCGGGGGCGCGCTGCGTCGATCCCGCCATCACGTCCGTCACGGTGTCGAAGATTCCCATGAACGATCGTACGAGTTTCGCCATCTTAGTCTCCCGGTGATGTGTGAACGGTACGCACAGCCGCGTTCCCGGCGGACGTCGCGGCCGGAGCGGGAGTCAGAGCAGCGGAACGGTGAGCGCGACGATCAGGACGCCGAGCGCCATCCCGGCGTACAGGAGCCGTTCGAACCGCGGGCCCGGCGGGAGCGGGCCGGCGTCGAGCGGCGGCGCACACCGGACGAGCTGCTGGTAGGCGATCCCCGTCGCGGCCGCGAACGCCAGCGTCGACAGCGCCAGCGACGCCGCGAGCGTGAGCCCGTACGAGAGGCCGTATATCGGGCCGAACGAGAGCGCGAACGTGAACGCGAGCCCGGCGGTGACGAGGAACGGGACCGGGTCCACCCGGTCTCCGTGTCGGTTGTGAACGAGTGCCTCGACGCCCATGGCGGACGTACGGGCCCCACGGACAAAGAGCTAAGTGCCGGTCTCCCACGAGGTTCCGTATGAGCGAGGAGCCGAGGGGGATCCGCGAGGGCGTCGAGGACTCGAAGGGGGACCCGCGGCTGATCCTCCTGATGAACGCGGTCCTGTCCGCGTGGTTCGGATGGACCGTCGTCTGGGGGCTCGACCGGCTCGGCATGGCCGCGCTGAACGCGCCGAACGTCGCGGCGCTCGCGCTGGTCATCTTCGGGGTGACGTACGTCGCGGTGTTGCGGTGAGTCGGTCGGGAGGCGACGAGGGGGACGCCGAGGCGGACGCGAACGCGCCGGCGGACGGGGGTCGCCACGTTTTAAGCCGACTGCGGTCCCTCTCCCGACAATGACGATCGAAGACCGCGACGACGCGTACCTCATCACGCACGCGCTGGCGAAGGACACCCTCTCGCGGCTCCGGGACGTCGAGACCGAGCAGGTCGCCTTCCGGAAGGGGCTCGTGAAGCTCGGCCGCATCTGCGGCTACGAGATCATCGACGGCGCGATGGAGACGGAGTACGTCCCGGTGGAGACCCCGCTGCAGGAGACCACCGGCGAGCGCGTGAAGGGGCTCGACGACGTGGTCATCATCAACGTCCTCCGGGCCGCGACCCCGTTCGTCGAGGGGCTCCTGAAGGCGTTCCCCCGGGCGAAACAGGGCGTCATCTCCGCCGGCCGCGACGAGGAGGCCGGGATGACCGACGGGGAGTTCCCGATCACCATCGACTACGTGAAGCTGCCCGAGATCGGCCCCGACGATACCGTCATCGTCGCCGACCCGATGCTCGCGACCGGCTCGACGATGTGCGCGGTGCTCGACCACGTCCTCGGGGACGCCGACGACTTCGAGGACCTGTTCGTCCTCTCGGCGGTCTCCGCGCCCGACGGGCTCGTCCGCGTGAGCGAGCAGGTGCCCGAGGCGAAGCTGCTGACCGTCGCGATCGACGACTACCTCGACGACGACGGGTTCATCGTCCCCGGGCTCGGCGACGCCGGCGACCGCGCGTTCCGGACGGTCTGAGCCGGACGCCGGCGACCTCGACGCTCGCACTCGGCCTCCGCGGGCCGACGTACTTTTAAGAGCCGTCCCCGCGACCGATCGGTATGAGCAACGCGCCGACGACCGAGCCGTGCGACGACTGCGGCGAGCCGACGACGGACGCGCTCGCGCGGACCGTCCGGCTGAGCGTCGACCGGGCGAACATCGACACCCAGCGGCTCTGTCCCGACTGCTTCGCCGACTGGATCCAGCGCTATCAGGACCGGCTCGGCTCCGGCCCCGACGCGTCCGACGAGAGCTCCGAGATCATCGTCGACTGAGCCCCGGGAGCGAGCCGCCGCGCGACCGCCCCGCGGTGAGGGCGAGAGGCCGCCGCCGAACCGGTTCGCCTCGGTGCGCGCGGACGGCAACGTCCGTCTGGACCGCCCGTCTTAAGCCGCGGCGGCACGGACGGCGACGTAATGGACCTCGCCATCGACGCCCCGGCCCCGGCGGCGCCCGACTGCGCCGCCGACGGGACGTGGCTCGCCTGCATCGAGTGCGACGAGACGTTCGGCCCCTTCGAGGACGTCCGGTACACCTGCGACGCGTGCGACGGGCTCCTGGAGGTTCGCTACGCCGATCCGCCGACGTTCGACGAGTTCGGGTCGGGCGCCTCCTCCGACGGCCCCGAGCGCGGCGTCTGGCGCTACCGCGAGGCGCTCCCCTTCGACCTGGGCGTCACGCTCCCCGAGGGCGACACCCCGCTCCACCGCGTCCCGCGGATCGAGGAGTCGGTCGGCGTCGACGCGCTCCGGATCAAACACGAGGGGATGAACCCGACCGGCTCGTTCAAGGACCGCGGGATGACCGTCGGCGTCCGCGTCGCGAAGGAGCTCGGCGTCGGCGCGCTCGCCTGCGCCTCCACCGGGAACACCTCGGCCGCGCTCGCCGCCTACGGCGGGCGCGGCGACATGCAGACGCTCGTGCTCCTCCCGGAGGGGAAGGTCGCCGCGGGGAAGGTCGCGCAGGCGAGCCTCCACGGCGCCCGCATCCTGGAGGTCGACGGCAACTTCGACTCCTGTCTCGACATCGTCCAAGAGCTGGCCGCCCGCGGCGAGGCGTACCTGCTCAACTCCCTGAACCCGTTCCGCTTGGAGGGCCAGAAGACGATCGGCTTCGAGATCTTAGAGGAGTTCTACGCCGACTACGGGACGTTCCCGGACCGGATCGTCCTCCCCGTCGGCAACGCGGGCAACACCTCGGCCCTCTACAAGGGGTTCCGCGAGCTCGTCCAGGCGGGCGCGCTCGACGTCGGCGAGGTGCCCAAACTCACCGGGGTGCAGGCCGAGGGCGCCGCGCCGATGGTCGAGGCGATCGAGGAGGGGAACGACGAGATCCGCCGGTGGGAGGAGGTCGAGACGCGCGCGACCGCCATCCGCATCGGCAACCCGGTCAACGCGCCGAAGGCGATCCCCGGCATCCGCAACACCGGCGGCACCGCCGTCGCCGTCAGCGACGCGGAGATCACCGCGGCGCAGCGCCACCTCGCCGCCGAGGGCGTCGGCGTCGAGCCCGCCTCCGCGGCGAGCCTCGCCGGCCTGAAGAAGCTCCGGCGCTCCGGCGTCGTCGACGACGACGAGCGCGTCGTCTGCCTGACGACGGGGCACCTCCTGAAGGACCCCGAAGCGGCCTACGAGGCCGGCGGCGACCCCGAGCCCGTCCCGAACGACGTGGACGCGGTGCTCGATCACCTGCACGGCTGAAGCGCCGTTTTCCCGGCGGAAACGCCCGGTCCGGTCGCCGAACGAGCCGTTCGCGGGCCCCGATCAGCCTAACTCGACCGTCTCGATGTAGTTGAGATAGGATTCGAGCCCCTGATTCACGGTGTAATGAACCGTCTGGGAGTCGGCGTCGTACCGGACGATTCCAACCTCTTGGAGCTTCGGGAGGTGGGTGTGGAGGAGCTCGGTCCGAACCACCTCGCGCGGGGACGAATCGCGAACCGGCAGCGATCGCTCGATGTCGTGGACCGCCTCGACGAGCTCCTCGAGCGGGATCTCGTCGGCCGATTGGTTCTTCAGGTAGTACAGCAGCGTCCGCCGACGCGGGAACGACAGCAGATCCAGGAGGGTGTCGAAGGAGTACCGCATCGGCACCGTCTCGGGGCGGTCGGGGTCCGTCTTCGCCCGTCCGCCCGGTGCCGGCGTCGTCGAGCCGAACGACAGCGTCGATCCCCGTACCTCGCTCTCCGTCGGGATCCAGCCGCCTTCCGGGGTGTACTCGAGCACCGCGTCGTACAGCGGGCGAAGCGTCGTCACCGTCTCGTCGTCGAGCTCCTCCGGGTCGACGTGGTGGTGAGCGATCACGTCGTGTTCGTCGCAGAGGTGATTGAGAGCGGTGATCAGACCGAGTACCTGATCGGCGTCGTACGCGGCGAACAGCGTCGTCAGCGAGTGGAGACACATGGCCGTCGTCTCGTCGGCGTTCCGCCAGGCGCCGAGCTGGTTGGCGATGGCGAGGCCGATATCGTGTATATCCGGGTTTTCAGGGAGTCCGCGTACGGAGATCGACCCCGTGTCCGCCGTCTCTCCGCTCCCGGCGACGATCGCCGTCTGCGCCGGGAGCTCGCCGCCGGACTCGCGCCGCCAGATCGATAGCCGCTCGGCGGGAGACGCGGAGAGCGTAACGCCCAGCGCGTTGGTTTCGCCGGGCGGTTCCCGAGTCAGCAGATCGATACAGGCGCGGTCGTCCGGAGAACCGTCTAACGGCGCGAGGAGGAGAATCGTCGACGACTTGGTGATGTGGTCATTGAGCGATTGATACGACTCTGTCACTGCCCTAGTCACCAACTGATTGAAATAAACTTGTCGCTCATTCGGCGGATGTGGGATCGCAACGGACCCGTTCGAGGGCGTATCGGCCGCGATGAGTGCCCGATACGCCGCGTAAATGTCCGATTCGGAACTTCGGCCGTTCGCAGTGGAGGCGCCGCGAGGCGAGCCGAGTGACTCCCCGCGGATCGCGGCGGCGTCGACGGGAAAAGTCGCTACCGAACCCTCACTCCGCCTGTCGCTCGTCTGCGTCGTCCAGCGTGATCTCGGTGACCTCGACGATCCGGTCGTCGCCGAGCAGCGTCTCGATCGCGGCGTCGGGGACGTCGTGGTCGAGGTTGTAGACGGTGAGCGCCTCGCCGCCCTGCGTCTCGCGGGCGTTGTACATCCCGGCGATGTTGACGTCGTGGTCGCCGAGGACCGTGCCGATGAGCCCGATGACGCCTGGCTCGTCGGTGTTGCGCGCGACCAGCATGTGGCCGTACGGGACCGCGTCGACACGGAACCCGTCGATCCGGACGATCCGCGGGTCCTCGCCGGCGAACAGGGTGCCCTCGACCGCGATGGAGTCCTCGCCGTTGTGGACGGTGACGCGCACCAGGCTCTGGAAGTCCTCCGTCTGGCGGGTCTTCGACTCGGTCACGTCGATGCCGCGCTCCTCGGCGAGCCGCGGCGCGTTCACCGCGTTCACCTGCCACTCCAGCGGCTCGAAGACGCCCTTTAGCGCGCTCGCGGTGACGAGCTCGACGTCCTCCGCGGCGATGTCGCCCTCGTAGGTCGCCTCAACGCTCGTGATGCGGCCGTCGAGCAGTTGGGCGGCGACCTTCCCGGCGGTCTCCGCGACGGCGATGTACGGCTTGATCCGCGGGAACGCCGTCTCGTCGACGGAGGGCGCGTTGAGCGCGGTGAGCACCGGCTCGTCCTCGAACGCGGCGAGCACGGCCTCCGCGGTGTCGACCGCGACGTTCTCTTGGGCCGCCTCGGTCGATGCGCCGAGGTGCGGCGTCAAGACGATCTCCTCGACGTCGAGCAGCGGCGAGTCCTTCGGGAGCGGCTCCTCGGCGAAGGAGTCGAGCGCGGCGCCGGCGAGGACGCCGTCCTCGACCGCCTCGGCGAGCGCGGCCTCGTCGACGATGCCGCCGCGGGCGCAGTTGATGAGGTAACCGCCCTCGAGCTGCGCCAGCTCGTCCTCGCCGATCATCCCCTCGGTCTCGGGGAGGAGCGGGGTGTGGACCGTGGCGAAGTCGCCGCGCGCGAGCGCCTCGTGGAGGTCCTCGACGAGCTCGGCGCCGAGCCGGTCGGCGCGCTCCTCGGAGATGTACGGGTCGTAGACGACGAGATCCATCCCGAGCGAGTCGAGCCGCTTGGCGACCTCCTGGCCGACGCGGCCGAGCCCGACGATGGTGAGCGTCTTGTTGTTAACCTCGGTGCCGAGGAACTCGCCTTTCGCCCACTCGCCGCCGAGGAGGCGGCCGTGCGCCTGCGGGATCGAGCGCGCGACGGCGAACGTCATCGCGACCGTGTGCTCGGCGGCGGCCCGGACGTTGCCCTCGGGCGCGTTGGCGACGATGACCCCGTGGTCGGTGGCGGCCTCGATGTCGATGTTGTCGACGCCGATGCCGGCGCGGCCGACGATGACGAGCTCGGAGGCGGCCTCGAAGACGGCCTCGTTCACGTCGGTCCCGGAGCGGACGATGAGCGCGTTGGCGTCGCTCACGGCGTCGAGGAGGGCCTCGCCCTCGACCTCGTAGTCCGTTTCGACCTCGTGGCCGGCGTCTCGGAGTCGGTCCAACCCCGCGTCCGCGATGGGGTCGGTCACGAGTACCTTCATACCCGTATCCTCCGGCGGGGCGAGGTTAACGCTTTCCTCATCGCGCCGTTTTGCCGTCCGGTATGATCCGCAATCGTGCGTATCTAACCCCTCTGTTTCCGGTGGAACCTCCTCGTTCGTGCTTACCCGATCGCGGTCGAGGGCACCGGTCCGATCCGGGACCGGGGCGAGACCGCGGCGGTACTGCCTTTTATATTCGGCCGCACGGGCACACATGGACATCACGATCGCGTTCGTCGGCGTCGCCGCCATCCTCGTGTTGACGGGGATCAGCGCCTTCTTCTCCAGCTCGGAGCTGGCCGTCTTCTCGGTGCCGACACACCGGATCGACTCGCTTCTCGCCGCCGACGTGCCCGGCGCGCGGGCGCTCTCGGCGCTCCGGGAGGACTCGCACCGGTTCCTCGTCACGGCCCTCGTGAGCAACAACGTCGCCAACATCGCGGCCGCCTCGGTCGCGACCGCCGTCTTCGTCCGGTTCGGCTTCTCCGGTGGGCAGGCCGCGACCGGTTCGACGCTCGTCACGAGCGTCTTCGTCATCGTCTTCGGGGAGATCGCGCCGAAGTCGTACGCGGTGGCGAACGCCGAGAAGCACGCGCTCCGCGTCTCCCGGCCGGTCGTCGCGATCCAGCGGATCATCCGACCCGTGCTCTACGTCTTCGAGGCGCTCTCCGGCGTCGTCAACCGGTTCACGGGCGGCGAGTCCGCCATCGAGTCGTACCTCACCCGCGAGGAGATCGAGACGCTCGTGCTCTCGGGGCAGGCCGCGGGCGCGATCGACCCCGAGGAGAGCGCGATGATCCGCGGCGTCCTCGACCTGGAGTCGACGCGCGTCTCCGCGGTGATGGTCCCGCGCACCGACATGGTGGCGCTCCCGGACACCGCGACCCCTGCCGACGTGCTCTCGACCGCCGGTCGCGAGGGCGTCACCCGGATGCCCGTCTACGGCGAGAACCGCGACGACGTGGTCGGGACCGTCGACGTGCGCGACGCCATCGGCGCCCACGAGCGGGGCGAGCCCCTCGCGAGCGCCCTCCGCGAACCGACGTTCGTCCCGGAGACCCAGCCCGTCGACGAGCTGTTCGACGAGCTGCGGTCGAGCGGGCGGCGGATGGCGATCGTCGTCGACGAGTTCGGCGCGGTCGTCGGGATCGTCACGTTAGAGGACGTGGTGGAGGAGGTCGTCGGCGAGCTGGTCGGCCGGTGGGAGACGGACCACGTCGACGTGGTGGCGCCCGACGCCGCGGTCGTCCGCGGGTGGACCACCGTCGCGCACCTCAACGAGACGCTCGGGCTGGAGCTCCCGGTCGACGGAAGCGTGGAGACGGTCGCGGGGCTGATCACCCAGCGGATGGGCCGCGTCGCCGCCGAGGGCGATCGCGTCGCCGTCGGCGACGTGACGCTCACCGTCACCGGCGCGACCCCGACGCGGGTGACGCGGGTCCGGGTCGAGCACCCGGGAGCGGGGAGCGAAGGCGAGACCGACGGCGGTCAGAGTTCGAGCGACGCGACGGACTCGTAGACGGGCCCGTCGTCCGTCAGCGTCGACTTCACGAGCCGGACGTCGTCGACCTCGAACCGGCCGACCTCGGGCTCGCGATCGCGGACGACCTCCCGCACCAGTTCCTTCCCGCGGGCGTCGTCCATCCGAGCGAGCGTGACGTGCGGGGTGAATGCGTGGTCTTCAGGATCGACGCCGAGCGCGGTCGTCTCGGCCTCCAGCGACTCGTGGAGCGCGGTCAGCTCCGTGCTCCCCGCGCCGACTCCCGCCCAGACGACCGAGACGTAGTCGAGGCTCGGGAAGACGCCGAACCCCTCGATCGCGCACTCGAAGGGGTCGACGCCGGCGTCCGCGACCGCGCGCTCCCCGGCCGCGATCACGTCGTCGAGGGCGGGCGCGTCGGTCTCGGCGGCGTCTCCCTCGCCGATCTCGCCGAGGAACTTCAGCGTCACGTGCGCCTGCTCCGGGTCGACGAACCGCAGGCCCTCGGCGCTCTCGAACGCGGCCTGCGCGTCGGCGAGGGGATCCGAGAGCTCGTCGGGCAGGTCGACGGCGAAGAACGCTCGCATGGTCGGCCGGACGTCGGTCGCGTTCGGTTATAAGCGCTCGGCGAGGTCCTCGGCGAAGTACGTGAGTATCAGGTCCGCGCCCGCGCGCTTGAGCGACAGCAGCGACTCGCCGGCGGTCGCCTCCAGGTCGAGCCACCCCTTCTCCGCGGCCGCGTGTAACATCGCGTACTCGCCGGAGACGTTGTACGCGGCGATCGGCCGGTCGAACTCCCGCCGGAGGTCGGCGACGACGTCGAGGTAGGGAAGCCCGGGCTTCACCATCAGCACGTCGGCGCCCTCCTCGGCGTCGATCCGGGCCTCGCGGAGCGCCTCGCGGCGGTTCGCGGGGTCCATCTGGTAGTGGCGGCGGTCGCCGAAGGCGGGGGCGCCGTCGGCCGCGTCGCGGAACGGGCCGTAGAACGACGACTCGTACTTCGCGGCGTAGCTCATGAGCGCCACCTCCTCGTGGCCGGCGGCGTCGAGCGCCTCGCGGATCGCCCGCACCTGCCCGTCCGTCATCGCGGAGGGCGCGACCATGTCCGCGCCCGCGTCCGCCTGCGAGACGGCGGTCTCCGCGAGCAGATCGAGGGTCTCGTCGTTCTTCACCGTCAGCGTCGGGTCCGTCTCCGCCGACTCCTCGATCACGCCGCAGTGACCGTGGTCGGTGTACTCGCAGAGGCAGACGTCGCCGATCACGTAGGCGTCGGTCTCGGCGTCGATGCGGCGGATCGCGCGCTGGACGACGCCGTCCTCGGCGTACGCGCGCGTGCCAGCCGGGTCCTTCGACTCGGGGACGCCGAAGAGGATCACGGCCTCGACGCCGGTCTCGCGGACCTCCTCGACGCGGGCGACGGCCTCGCTCACCGGGACGCGCTCGTGGCCCGGCATCGTCTCGATCGGGACGCGCTCGTCGGTCGTCGCGTCGACGAAGACGGGCGCGACGAGGTCCGACGCCGACAGCGAGTGCTCGCTGACGAGGGGGCGGACGCCGTCGGTCCGGAGCCGCCGCGGCCGGTCGGTGGGGTGCATACCGGAGCGTTGGCTCCGGGCGGTCTTTTATGATCCGTCCGCGGCGAGCCGGCGCGGGAGGAACGGGAGCGCCGGCCGAGGTCGACGAAAAGCGGCGGGTCGGAGTGTGCGAGGGGCGCTACTCCGACGACTCGACGTCGATCCGGTCGCGGAGCGACGCGAGCTCGTCCGACTCCGCGAGCTCCTCGACGCGTTGCTTGAAGTGCTCCTCGCAGAGGCCGACGACCACGCCGCTCTGCTCGGCCTCGTACGTGGCCTCCCGCTCGCAGTAGTGACACCGCATGGTCGCTACTCTATCGGCGTCGGGCTTAATCCTGTTCGTCGATCGGGGAGGATCCGGAGCTCCTCACGACTGGGTCGCCGTCGGGTCCGGCAGCCGGTCGCGGACGGGCTCGAACGCCTCGGCGGTGAGCCCCGCCTCGGCGAGGGTCCGCTCGTGGGCGTCGCTCCCGCCCGTCAGGAGGAGGTCGCTCTCGGCGGCGACCCGCTCGACGCGAGCGTCGCCGACCGGGCGGCCGTACGGGTAGAATCGCTCCACCGCGTCCAGCTCGCGGGCGACGTCGAGCGCGGCGTCGACGTCGTCGTACCGGAACGGGTGCGCGAGCCCGACGAACGCGCACGCGTCTCGGAGGAGCTCGACCCCCCGGTCCAGCTCGGTCACGTCGCGGGCGACGTAGCAGGGGCCGTCGTTCCCGATCAGCTCGTCGAAGGCGCCCGCGTAGTCGTACGGCGCCCCCGATTCCTCGATCGCGCGAGCGATGTGGGGTCGCCCGAGACCGGGGCGGGGCTCGACGCCGAGGTCGACGCCGAGCCGCTCCTCGACCGCCTCGAGGATCGCGGCGCCCCGTTGCTGGCGGTCGGCCTGGAGGCGCTCGATCTCGTCGTCGAGCGCCGCGGTGCGTTCGACCGCGTACCCGAGCAGGTCGAGCCGCTCGAAGCCGGCGTCGACGCGCAGCTCGATCCCCCGGACGAGCCGGACCCCCTCGCGCTCGACGACGGGGGCGTCGAGGTCGGGGTGAACGCGGTCGTGGTCGGTGACGGCGACCCAGTCGAGCCCAGCGTCGACCGCGGTCGTCGCGAGCTCCGCGACCGTCATGGTCCCGTCCGAGACGGTGGTGTGCGCGTGGAGGTCGGCGACGAGCCGGTCCGTGTCCATGGGTCCCGTTCGGCGACCCCGTACTAAGCGCCGACGATAGTTGCACGTGAACGCACACCAATATAAGGAAATATAATTAGATATCTCCGATTAAGGTTGTACATGGACAATCATTAAGAACCGTCAGCGATTCCCGTCTGTTGATGCGCTTGAACGGCGTCGACGACCGACTCGAACGGCACCAATATCCGACGACCTCGGAGGAACTGATCGCGGCCCACGGGAACGCGACCGTAGAGCTCGCGGAGGGCTCCGAGCGTCTCGGCGACGTGCTGGAGCGGTTCGGGGACCAGACGTTCGACGACGCGGAGGACGTGTTCACCACCCTCCGCGCCGGCGTCTGCCACCGCGGAGTCGGTCGGCGGTTCTACTCGGACCGCGACCCGACGACCGACGCCGAGGACGGGCCCTCGCCGGTCTCGTTCTGAACGGAACCGCGGTTCGACCGCTTTTTTCGACTTTTTCGACCGTCACCCACGTGACGATCCGACTCAGATCCAGTCGATAGCCGGCGACAGGTCGACCGGCACCGACCCCTTTCGGTATCCCTCGACGCGTCCGTCCGGGCGCGCGCGGAGGACGACCGCCGGGCGGTGCCGGACGTCCGGCTTGGCGTCCCGGACCGCGGCCCAGTCGTCCGCGGGGAACGAGGTGCAGTCGACGAGCAGGGTGACGCCGCCGCCGTGCGCCTCCAGCTGGCCGCTCGTCTTCGTCTCCGCGGTGTCGCGGACCGCCGCGACGGGACCGCTCGCGGACCGGTTCGAGGCGGGCTGCGGGCGGGTCACCTCGACAAGAAACGCGCGCCCGGTGTCCGGGTCGGTCGCGCGGAAGTCGAGCGAGTGCCCGGTCGTCACCTCGATCTCCGGGGTCACGTCGTAGCCGGAGTCGGTGAGGATCCGCGCCGCGGTGAACTCCGCCATCGTCGCGCTCATCCGCACGAGGTCCAGCGACGCCGACGTGCCGAGCTTGCCCGCCATCGTCTCGCGGTAGTCGTCGAGGATCCCCGGTCGGAGCGTCTCCTCGACGAACCCGGTCCCCTCCTCGCGCGTCGCCTCCGGGAACCCCGCCGCGTGGTCGCGGAAGAACGCCCGGGTCGTCTCCGATCCGTCCTTCGAGCAGAAGACGGGGAGGAAGAACCACGAGACGTGCGGGTACGCCGCGAGCCACGGCTCGTCGTCGTGTAGCGCCGCGAGCAGTTCCCGCTGGACCCACCGCGAGACCGGGTACGGGACCTCGTCGAAGCCGTACTTGTCCGTGCGCCACAGTTCGCTCGGCGTCTCGGTGTTTCCGATCCAGTATCCGACCGGGCCGCCGCTCGCCCCCGCGGGCGGGTCGGCGTCGTCCTCGGTCCAGCAGAACAGGGCGAACGAGCCGTCGTCCATGTCGAACCGCCGCGCGTCGTACCCCGGCGGGGGGCTGAACCACGGGTCGCTCGCCGCGGCCCCGAGGTTGTCGTCGAGCGGCCGTTCGAGCTGCGAGCGGACGCGGTCGGCGCTCCACCGGCCGGGAGCGCGCCTGAATCGGAGCGGTTGTGCCACGACGGTGCTACCGGACGCCGGGTCTAATCGGTTCCGGTGGCCCGGAGGCGACGCCTCGCGGCCGCGCCGTCGAAGTCGTTTCGAAGAACGGATAGTTCACCGACACATATATGAACGATTGTTTCTAAGGTATGGTGTACCATGTCAATGGGTGCCTACGACGAGGCCGAACACGAGCGTCGCGAAAAGAAGACCAGCGAAGTCGACGCCGACTTCGACGCCGAGCGGCCGGAGTACTCCGGGTCGCTCACCTACGACTCCGGCGACTCCGCGGAGGCACTCCTCGACAAGTTCCAGGAGCTGCAGGGCGAGTGAGACGGCGATTCGGACCGCGTTTCTGCGGATCCGTCGACTTCCTTCCTGACCGTTGACCGGCGAGCAGCGACGCCGATGGCCGGTGGGAGACGTTCAACGAGTCCGACGGTCAACGAGCCCGACGACTGACGAGACCGGTCGGTCAGGTCAACGCGATCGCGACCGAGCAGACGATCGCGACCGCGAGGACGTGGCCGACGACGGCCCCGAGCAGGATCGGCTCCTCGAGCAGGAAGGGGACGAGCGCTAACTGGAGGACGGAGAAGCCGACGTTCTCCGCGTCGAGGCGCCTGACTCGGGACGCCTCGCTCGGGGCGAGGTCGACGTTCACCGCCCGCCAGAGCGCGACGACCGCGCTCCACCACGACGTGCCGATCCGGTAGGTGAGGTCCCAGAGGATCAGCAGGGTGAGGTACACCACCGGAACCGGGGGGTCGAGACCGAACAGGCGCTCGATCAGCGTCCCGTCCCACGCGATCACGTACGTGAGCAGCGCGATGAACGCGAGCACGCCGAGGACGATCTCGATGCTCGACCCGAACAGCAGCCGCTTGTGCTCGGGCGGCGTCGAGAGGCGGCGGTTCGCGGCGCCGAGCCGGTGCATCTCGACGCTGCCGATCGCCGCGACGAGGACGGCGACCGTCCCCGCGAGGACGGCGTCCCACAGCCCGTAGTACCAGCCGAGCGCGAGGACGCCGACCTGGAACAGCAGGAACTGGATCGCGACCGCGAGCGTGCGGGAGATCCCCAGACCGGGGATCCCGCCGACGAGGCTCTCGTACACCCACGTCTCGCCGTAGTTCCGGCTCACAGTTCGACCTCGACGTCGGTCGCCGGGACCTCGTCGGTCGGGTCGCCGCGGTGGGGCCGGTCGATCGCCCTCGCGACGGCGACCTCGAAGGGCGTCTGTTCGATCGGAACGAGGTCGCGGATCCGGTCGTCCTCGACGATCACGGTGTTGCGGAGCCCCTCGACCAGCGAGCGGGCGAGGTAGGGGTTCACGTCGGTCACCAGTCGGAGCCACTTCGCCGACAGCTCCGGGCTCAACACCGGCACCCGGACGATCCACAGCTTGTGCCCGAGCTGTCGGCGCGTCCGGCGGAGGATCTCGGCGTAGGTCAAGACGTCGGGCCCGCCGATCTCGAACGTGTCGTCGCGGGTCTCGGGGACTTCGAGGACGCCGGTGAGGTAGCCGACGACGTCGTCGATCGCGATCGGCTGACAGAGCGTGTCGACCCATTTCGGCGTCGTCATCACCGGCAGCCGGCTCGCGAGGCCGTGGATGACGTCGAAGCTCGCGCTCCCGGCGCCGATGATGATCGCCGCGCGCAGCGTGGTCAGGTCCGGGTCGCCCGTCGCGAGGATCCGCTCGACCTCGCGGCGGGATCGGAGGTGTTCGGAGAGCTCCTCGCGGTCCTCGCCGAGGCCGCCGAGGTAGATCACGCGGTCGACGCCGGCGGCCGACGCGGCCTCGACGAAGTTGGTCGCGCAGTCGCGGTCGCGCTCCTCGTAGCCGGGGCCGCCGTCCATGGAGTGAACGAGGTAGTAGGCGGTGTCGACCGGGTCGCCGTCGACCTCGAACGCCGGCGGGAGAGTGTCGGGCTCGAGGAGGTCGCCCTCGACGACGCGGGCCCCCGCGGGCGCGGCGTAGTCGTCGGCGTCGCGGACCAAGGCGACGACCTCGTGGCCGCGGTCGAGGAGCGTCGGGACGAGTCGGGTCCCGACGAATCCGGTGGCACCGGTGACGAGCACGCGCATACCGATCGGTGGGGCGGGAGGACCATAAGCACCGGTCACGGCGACTCGCGTCCGGGTTCAAGCGCGTCGAACCCGTCCGTCGCCGAGACCGATCCCTAAAAGAGGGCGCGCACCGCTCGTTCGGCCATGCACGCAGGCGAGTACGAGCCGGTTCGCGGAGTGCCGGACCTGTACGTCCACGACACCGGGATGTTCGACACCGACGAGTACGGGGCCGTGTACGTGTACGACGCCGAGCGCCCGGTCGTGGTCGACACCGGCACCGGCGCGAACCGCGAGGCGCTGTACGAGACGATAGCCGAGGTCGGGATCGACCGCGAGGAGCTGGCGTGGATCCTGCCGACCCACGCTCACCTCGACCACGCGGGCGGAGCGGGTCACCTCGCGCAGCGCTACCCGAACGCGGAGGTCGTCGTGCCGGAGAAGGGCGTTCGACACCTCGTCGACCCGGGGGCGCTCGTCGCCGGGACGAAGTCCGCGGTGGAAGAGCAGTGGGAGTACTACGACGAGCCCGAGCCGGTCCCCGAAGATCGGATCTCGGGGCTCGCGGAGGGCGACCGGATCGATCTCGGCGACCGCGAGCTGGTCGTCCACGAGGCGCCGGGACACGCCCCGCACCACGCGATCTACCACGACCCCGACGCCGACGTCGTCTTCGCGGCCGACGCGGCCGGGATCTACGTCCCCGCGGTCGACGGGATCGAGCCGACGACGCCGCCGCCGCAGTTCGACCTCGACCAGTGCCTCGCCGACGTCCGGACGATCGAGGAACTTGATCCCGACTATCTCTGTTTCGGTCACTTCGGCCCCCGCGAGTACGAGGCGGAGCTGGCCGGCGAGATAAAACGGGCGTACGTCGAGTGGGTGGAGGCGATCCGGGAGAAGCGCGAGGAGCTCGACGACGACGACGCGGTCGTCGAGCACTTCGAGGCGGCGAGCCGAGACGTCGAGTTCTGGAACCCCGAGCGCGCCCGCGCCAACGCGAGCCTGAACGTTCGGGGCGTCCTCGCGTATCTCGACTACGTCGCGGAGAACGAGGGTGAGTGAGGCCCGGGGATCGTCGCCACCGACGGAAACCTCCTAAACCCCGCGTCGCCTAGGTTCCACTCATAAATGGGCATCTTCGACACGATCCGCGCCGTGCTCGGGACGAGCGCCGAGACGGACGCGACCCGCGAGGCCGACCCCGAGGACCTCTTCGGGATGTCGACCGCGTACATGACGATGGAGGCCGACCTCGGCTACGACCACTGCGGGGAGGCCGCGCTCTGCTTTTCCGGGGTGGACAGCACCCGCTTCGACGACGCCGTCGAGACCGTCGAGGCCATCCTCGAGGCCGGCGAGATCGAGACCGGCACGGGGTTCCACCGCCACGAGGACGACCACGGCTACCAGTGGTTCGTGCTCGAGGACGACGACCCGGAGGACCTCGTGACGAGCGTCCACTTCGCGGCCGACCAGTTCATCGAGGAGGGGTTCGGCTCCCGGTTGCTCGCGGCCGTCTTCGGCTTCGAGCGCGGAGACACCGACGCCTACTGGATCTACTCGTTCCGGCGCGGCGCGTACTACCCCTTCTCGCCGAAGGGGACGAGCGACCGGAACCAGCAGGTCGAGTTCAAGCTCCAGTCCGTCCTCGACGGGGAGCTCGGCGTAGAGGACGACGAGTCGTACTGGTACCCGCTGTGGCCGGACGAGCCCGGGAACCGCCCGTGGGAGTGACCCGATGAGCGCGTCGACGGCACCGGAGGCGAACGACGGCGCCGACGTCGACTCGCCGAGCGGCGAGTTCCGCGGCCGCGACGTCCCGAGGAAACGGGTCGTTCGGGCGGTCGCGGTACAGGCCGCGGTGCTGAGCGCCGCCGTCCACCTCCTGTGGGCGTGGCCGCGGCTGGGCGCTCCGAGCGATCCGCGCCCCTACGTGTTCCTCCTCGGGGGGGCGTTCACGGTCGCCGTCGCCGTCGCGACGCTACGCGCGCCCGAGTACCGGCGGCTGTACGCGCTCGGCGCCGGCGTTCTCGCGGCGTTCCTCCTCGGCTACGTCGGCTGGCACGGCGCCGCGGCCGCGTCGGCGCTCGCGGGCGACCCGCTGGCGATCGTCGCGAAGGGGGCGGAGCTCGTCGGCGTCGCCGCGTTCCTCGCGCTCTACCGGCTCGCGCCGCCGACGAGCGTCGTGCTCGATCGCCGGGAAAACCCGACCGACGACGGCGACGGTCCCGCCGAGAGCGACGACGCTACCGAGGAGCGTGTCGACTCGTGACGGACACCACGTACCTGACGGTCGCGGAGCCCGCGACGGCGACGTTCGAGGTCCGCGGCTCGGAGTTCCTCGGCCACGTCGCCCCGGTCGACACGGTCGCGGAGGCCGAGGCGTTCATCGAGCGGGTCGAAGAGGAGTACGACGACGCGAGCCACAACGTGCCGGCGTACCGGGTGCCGGCCGGCGCGGCGTCCGAGCGGACGCCCGGAAGCGACCCCATGCTCCGGGAGTACTCCTCCGACGACGGCGAGCCCTCCGGGTCGGCCGGGAAGCCGGCGCTCAACGTGCTCCAGCAGCGCGAGATCCGCAACGTCGTCGCGGTGGTGACCCGCTACTACGGCGGGACGAACCTCGGCGTCGGGGGGCTCGCGCGCGCCTACTCGCGGGCGGTGAAGGACGGTGTCGACGAGGCCGGCGTCGTCGAGGAGCGGCCGCACCGGCGGCTGGTCGTGGAGACCGCGTACGACGACTCCGGCACGGTTCGAGGCGTGATCGAGTCTTCGGGCGTCGATTTCGACGCCGACTACGACGAGCGCGTGCGGTTCGAGCTCCGCGTTCCGGTGGCCGAGGTCGACGAGCTGGTCGAGCGGCTCAACAGCGCGACGAGCGGTCGGGTCGAGATCGACCGGTAGCCGCGGAAGCGCCAGATGGCGAACAGGCGACGGAGTCGAAACGGAGGGGTTCCGCGGCGGTGCGTCGCGCTCCCGCCCAGTGCGCCGCGGGCGACGGTCACGTCACGGGCGGGATTGGTGGCGGTATCCGACTTCAACTGTCGGCCGAGTGGGCGGGGGTGAAACGGGTGGGTGACCGTCGACGGCTACGCGAACTTCCGCACCGTCATCTCCAGCGTGTCGAGGTCGAGGATGGGGGCGTAGCCCGCGTCGGGATCGATGTTGACGGATTTCTGGAAGTCGGTCTGAGCCTGCCAGCAGCCCGAGTTGACCGCGAGGACGTTGTGGTACTTCCCCCAGCCGAGCTTGTGGACGTGGCCGGTGTGGAACACGTCCGGGACGTCCTCGATGACGAGGTAGTCGCGCTCCTCCGGCGCGACGCGGGTGTGACCGCCGAACTGCGGGGCGACGTGACGCTTCTTGAGGAGCTGGTACATCGCCTTGTGGGGCTCGTCGTAGCTCGCCTTCTCCTCGGGGAGCTCCGCGATCACCTCGTCGAGCGAGACGCCGTGGTACATCAGCACCTCGACGCCCTCGACGCTGACCGTGGCCGGGTTCGAGACGATCTGCGCGTCGTGGACGTCCATGATGGAGCGGATCTCGTCGTTGAATCCGGGCTGCGGCTCGGCGAGCCGGACCGCGTCGTGGTTGCCGGGGATCATCACGATCTCGGTGTCCGCCGGCACCTCTTTGAGGTGCTCCGAGAACGCCTCGTACTGGTCGTAGATGTCGACGATCTCCAGCTCCTCGTCCTGATCGGGGTAGACGCCGACCCCCTCGACCATGTCGCCGGCGAGGAGGATGTACTCGACCGGCTCCGCCTCGGGCGTGTGGAGCCAGTCGGTGAAGCGGCTCCACGCGTCGGCCATGAACTCGTCGCTGCCGACGTGGACGTCGGAGATCAGCGCGGCCTGGACGTGGCGGTCGGCCGCGCCGGTTCGGTGGGTTCGGGGGACGTCCGGGAAGTGCAGCGAGTCGGCGAATAAGATTCCGGAGTCGTCGGCGAGCGTCCCCTCGACGGCGACGCACTCGTCCATCAGGATCTCGTCGACGACGTCGGCGAGCCCCTTGTCTTTCATCACCAGCGCGGGGAACGTGCCGGTGGTGTCCTCCAGTTCGACGAGCCAGTGGCCCGACTTCGTCGAGCGGACGTCGTTGACGAGCCCGATCATCGCGGCGTCGCTGCCGCCGGGCATGTCCGCGATCGCCTCCGCGGGACGGTGGTTGACGCGGCCTCGAAGCACCTTCGAGAGGCGCTCGTAGCGGTCGCGGAACGTCCGGACGAAGTCGGCGTACTCGCCGGTTCCGGTGCTCCGTCCCGTCATGTCGTTTCCGACCTCCAGCTCCCTGCGGTCCGCGTCTCGGTCGGAGCGCCCGTCGGTCGAGTCGGCGCGGACGTCATCCCCAGACCCCTCCGTTTCGACTGGAGATCGCCGCGTATCAAGGGCTGAGTCGGGGTTCGAGCCGGACGGGGGTCCGGAGTCGGCGGCGGGGTCAGCGTCGGAGCCGGTCGTGATCTCGGAATAGGCGACGTCGTCAGATCCGACCGCCGCGCGGACGTGGTCGGCGGTGATCCGGAGGGCGTCGTCGGGCGCGCGGTCGACGGCCGATTCGAGGGCTGTTGCGGAGTCGGGCGCGCTCGCCAGGAGAGTGACCGCCTCTCGCTCCGCGTTGTAGCCCCGCCTGGCGAGCTCCTTGACGATCCGGGCGTTCGACTCCAGCGGCACGACAGTCGAGAGGTGGGTGCGACTCAAAACGGTTCCGGAGATCCGGTCGGTCGTCCCGTAGACCGGCGAAAGCGCCGACCCGGAAGCTTATCACCGAAACCCGACAACCCGCAGGTAATGGACGAAGGGGATCGGCCGGAAACCGACGGCGATCCGGCCGAGCGAACCGAGGCGTCGGACGACGACGAAGAGGAACGAGAGGTGCGCGACGAGACGGAATCTGGCGGTCCGGCCGACGCCGGCGATGCTGACCGCGCGGTCGGTTCGGGCACTCCGCCCGAAGCGTCTGATCCGGGCGAGTCGACCGCTCCGATCGAGAGGGCCGATCGGGTCGATCCGACCGCTCCGACCGAGCCCGTCGAGGGCACGGAGTCGGTCAAGCGATCCGAGCGATCCGAGTTCTCGGTGGGCACTGGCGGCGAGGAAACGCGGGCGGCGACGGGTGGTGACGAGTCGCCCCCGGAGGAGTCGGAGAGTCTCGCCTATCGGTTCCGTCACGACAGGGAGGGGGCCCTGATGTGGGTGCGGGAGATGCTCTCCAGCGTGGCTATCGTGCTGGTGATCGGGTTGATTCTGTTCGGGATCAGCGGCGTGTGGCCGCCGATGGTCGCCGTCGAGTCCGGAAGCATGGAGCCCAACATGGAGGTCGGCGACCTCGTCTTCGTCACGGAGCCCGGGCGGCTCGCGCCCGACGCGGCCGACAACGACGTCGGCGTGGTGACGTACGAGGACGGACGGACCGCCGACTACCGGACGTTCGGGTCGTACGGGTCGGTGGTGATATACCGGCCGCCGGGACGGACGGCCTCGCCGATCATCCACCGGGCGATGTTTCACGTCGAGGAAGGGGAAAACTGGTACGACCGCGCCGACGACGACTACCACAGCGCCTCGGGGTGCGCCGAGCTCAGACACTGTCCGGCCCCCCACGACGGGTTCATCACGCTCGGCGACAACAACGGCGCGTACGACCAGGCGAACGGACTCGCGGCGCCGGTCAAGGCCGAGTGGCTGACAGGCGTCGCGCGGGTCCGCGTCCCGTATCTCGGATACGTGCGGCTGATCGCGAGCGGCCAGGCAGAGCTGAGCGACGTGGTCGCGACGACCGTGGCGGCGGAGTCGGAGTCGGCGGATCGGCGGCAGACGACGGGCGGATCCGGATCGGTCGGAGAGCCCGTCGTTTCGGGTGGAGGTTCGATCGCGAGCGCGGCGGCGTGAGAGCGGCCGAAAGCGCTTGAAATCACCCGGTCGGAGTCGACGAAATCCGTCTGAAAAGGCTCGACGAGAGAGATCGAGCGGGAGCCGCGAAGGGATCGAGCCGAGTCAGTTGTCGAACCGCGCCTGAACGAACGGCTGGGCGTTCTCGATGTCGCCGAGGCGGGAGTCGGACAGCAGCACCGCCTCGGTCTCCTCGACGGGGACCGAGAGGCCCATCTCCTTCGTGCGGCCGTAGCGGCCCTTGGAGACGACGACCGCGTTGACGATCCCGAGCATGTCGAGCTCGCTGATGAGGTCGGTCACGCGGCGCTGCGTGAGCACGTCCGCGTCGATCTCCTCGCACAGGCGCTTGTAGATGTTGAACACCTCGCCGGTGTTGATGTTGTGAACGCCGTTCTTCTCTAAGAGGATCACGGCGAAGAGGACGATCTTGCTCTGCGTCGGGAGCGTCCGGACGACCTCGACGACGCGGTCGAGTTCGATCTTGTCCTGCGCCTGCCGGACGTGTTTCTCGGCGACGATCTCGGCTTGCGAGCGCTCCGCGAGCTCTCCCGCGGTCCGGAGGAGGTCCAGCGCGCGACGGGCGTCGCCGTGCTCCTGGGCGGCGAACGCCGCGCAGAGGGGGATCACGTCGTCGGTGAGCGCCTCCTCTTTGAACGCGATGTCCGCGCGGTGCTGGAGGATGTCCCGGAGCTGGTTCGCGTCGTACGGCGGGAACACGATCTCCTCCTCGCCGAGGCTGGACTTGACGCGGGGGTCGAGGAAGTCGGTGAACTTCAGGTCGTTGGAGATCCCCATGATGGATATCCGCGACCGGTCGAGCTCCGAGTTCATCCGCGAGAGGTTGTACAGGGTGTCGTCGCCGCTCTTCTCGACGAGCTTGTCGATCTCGTCGAGCATGATCACGACCACGCGCTCGTGGTAGTCGACCGCCTCGAAGAACGTCGAGTACACTCGATCGGTCGGCCACCCGGTCATCGGGACCTCCTCCATCTCATCTGCGTCGGCCTCGAGCTCGTCGATCCGCGAGTCGAGGTCGTCGAGCGTCGCGAACTCGGTTCCGGTGAGTGCCCCGGGGTCGTCACTCGCTTCGGATCTGAGCTCTCGGTAGCGGTCGAGGCGGTCGGCGATGACCCGCTGGTTCTTCTCGATGAAGGTGTTCGCGAGCTGGGCGAGGACGCGGTACTGCGTGTCGGTCACCTCGCAGTTGATGTACTCGACCTCGCAGGGGACGTCGTACTTCTGCGAGGTCGACTCGAGCTCCTGGGAGACGAACTTCGCTGACGCCGTCTTCCCGGTGCCCGTCTTTCCGTAGATGAGAATGTTCGAGGGCGTCTCGCCGCGGAGCGCCGAGACGAGGATCGTCGCCATCCGGTTGATCTGGTCGTTCCGGTGCGGGAGCTCGTGAGGGGTGTAGGACGGACGGAGCACCTCCTTGTTCTCGAATATCGGTTCCCCGGAGAGGAGGTCGTCGAACAGCCCCTGGTTGTCGTCGCCGTCGTCGAGGACGACCCCGTCGAAGTCGACGTCGGGAGAGGAACGGTCGCGGCCGCCGCTTCCGACGTCGACATCGGTGTCGATGGAGACCCCGGTGTCGGCGGGAACGTCGGTGTCGGCGGAAATGTCGGTATCAGCGTCCGTGTCGGTATCAACGTCAGTTGCTGTTGCGACGTCGGTTTCTGTTGAGTTCTCGGTTCGGCCGTCGGCCTCCTCGACCGGGTGGTCGGTTTCTTCGATCTGACCGTCAGATTCCGGCGATTTATCGGATACATCGGCGGCGGAGTCAGGTTCGCGGTCAGTCAGGCTCGAAGGAGGTTCGTCGATATCCCCGTCCGTCGTGGACGAGTCACCGATTTCCCCGCCGCTGTTCCCCGATTCGCCCGCCTGTGATGTGTTCTCTCCTTCGTCCATGTGAACCCCTCTGTTTCAGGTGGAAATTCGCCATGAGAGGGCAAGGTGCGTCGCGTTCCGACCTGAAACGTTGACATCCGGCACAGTTCGTATTCAGCGATGTCCAGTTGATGCAGTCGAACCAGATGAAGAGGCGGTACAAAAGTGTTGCTCTCCGGACTCGAAACGCACCGCTGGGGGGACGGGATCGGCGGACGTGTTTCGGACGGGTCGGACCGGTCGAATCGGACAGTTGACAGACGCATCCGCCGATAGACGGAATCGACGGCGGCCGGAAACGGTGCTACGTAGCGATCCGTCGAAATAAGGTGATCCGTCGAAACGGAAGCTCCCGCGGCAGATCGAACGCGGTACGGGTCGTTAAACAGAACGTATCGGGAGATGGCGCGTCCACTCGGTCTGGCGCGTCGTTCGATGCACCGGAACCGACGGTGGCGAACGAAACTGTCGAACCGAGGCGGGGAGAACGGCCTCGAGTGTCTAGTCGTCGGTTAGGCGTCGATCTGTCGGCGGATCGTCGGCATCTCAATCGGAGACGGTTCGGCGTTCGCCCGGTTGTACGGTAGTCGATTCGCCAGACCCCCCCACCCCTTTGTTTCGTGTGGAACCCGATTGGGGTGGGTGGGGGTGTTCGAGAGACCGTGTATTATATAGATGGATTTATCTGTGAAGTCGTACAACAGTACCCTCGACAAAGCTCTCGATATTTTTGTTGTTGTTTTTAGGTTGTTTGTAGAGAGTATACGTAAGCAATTAAATGGGCTCTGTCAGATACCCGGGTCACAACCAACACCCGACCCACCCCACCGGGCGTTTCCAGTCGAAACGAAGGGGTGGGGGGTCCGAGAACCGAAGACGGTCGCCGAGAGGGATCGATATCCGAGAGCTCACCGCTACGCCCCTGTCACCGATCGACGTCTGCACTCCGTGTCGGTTCCTTGCACTCCACTTTCTCATCGATTTCCTACACCCCACTTTTCATCCTGCAGTCCTTCGCGTCGGCTTCGGGAAGTTCGTTTCCGGTGTTCGAAACGAACTAGATATCGAACGGCTCGAAACCGCACGCGTGCAATATCGGCCGATCGGAACGTCTGACGCAGTTCTTAAGTGAGAGGGGCGTGGATTCTACCTTAATTCCCCGAACGAACGCCGGGTGCGGCCGGATCGGGCGGTAACACGCGACACGGCTCGTTCGGGAGAAACCAGGATTGGAGGTCAGGATGGGACTGCTCACGAATCTCAAAGACAGCATATCACGGGTCACTGACGGGCTGTTCGCGGCCGACGAACCCAAGCGGATCGGGATCTACGGACCGCCGAACGCCGGAAAGACGACCCTCGCAAACCGGATCGCACGCGACTGGACGGGTGACGCCGTCGGACCCGAGAGCCACATCCCGCACGAGACCCGCCGAGCTCGGCGCAAGGAGAACGTCGAGATCGAGCGGAACGGGCGGAAGGTCACGATCGACATCGTCGACACGCCGGGGGTGACGACGAAGGTCGACTACAAGGAGTTCCTCGACCACGACATGGAGAAGGACGACGCGGTGCGTCGCTCCCGCGAGGCGACCGAAGGGGTCGCGGAGGCGATGCACTGGCTCCGCGAGGACGTCGACGGCGTCATCTACGTCCTCGACTCCTCCACGGACCCGTTCACGCAGGTGAACACGATGCTCATCGGGATCATCGAGTCGCAGGACCTCCCGGCGCTGATCCTCGCGAACAAGACGGACCTTCCCGGAGCGGACGTCCAGCAGATCGCCAACGCCTTCCCGCAACACGAGACGATTCCGCTCTCGGCGCTCGAAGGCGACAACATGGACGAAGTGTACACGAAGATCGCGGAGTACTTCGGCTGATGCCCGGACCGACCCCCAACGTCGACGGCGACGCGTCGCCCGACGACCCCGACGACGGCGTCCGGATCGACATGATAAGCGGCGCCCGGATGGAGGGGCTCACCGGCATGGAGAAGATCCGCCTCATCCTCGACGGCGTCCGCGACGGGAACATCGTGATCTTAGAGGAGGGGCTCTCCCCCGACGAGGAGTCGAAGCTGATCGAGGTGACGATGACCGAGATCAGCCCGGACGACTTCACCGGGATCGAGATCGAGACGTACCCGAAGGCGGAGACGTCTGACCAGAGCTTTCTCGACAAGCTGATGGGGCGGAAGTCCGCGCAGAAGCTCACCGTCATCGGACCCGCCAACCGGATCGAGACGCTGCACAAAGACGAGAACCTCATCAGCACGCTCGTCTCCCGTAAATAGATGCCTCACCAGTGTACCACCTGCGGCCGGACGTTTCCCGACGGCTCGAAGGAGATGCTCTCGGGCTGCCCGGACTGCGGTGGGAACAAGTTCCAGTTCAAGCCCGCGGGCGCGACGACAGACGACGGACCGACGACGGACGACGGACCGACGACGGACGACGGACTGACGACGGACGAAGACCCGACAACTGACGAACAGTCGGCGCCGCCCGAACGACAGACGTCGGATCCGACGGAGCGGTCCTCTCCGACACCGGACGATCGCCCTCCCCGAAGCGACGACATCGATTCGACCGCTCCCGACACGTCTTCCAGTGTCGACGCTGACTCACCGACCTCTGACGCTGACCCGACCGACCCGGACGAACCGGCTGACCCGGACGAACCGACCGAATCGGTCGACGATTCGACGGCCGGAACCGAACACGTCCGCGAACGCAGCGAAGAGGATGTCGCGCAGGCGAGCGCGCGATCCGACGTCGTCTCGCCGGACGAGCTCGACCGAGCGAGCCACCCCGTCGACTCCGAATCCGACGCGGACGCTCGGGAGTCCGCCGACCCGGACGGCCCTCGTCCCGACATCAACGAACTCCGAGACGAGCTCAACGAGCAGTTCGAGAGCATCCGGATCGTGAGCCCGGGCAAGTACGAGCTCAACCTGATGGAGCTGTACGACCGACAGGAGTACATCATCTCGCTGCAGGAGGACGGGCGCTACGTCATCGAGATGCCCGACGCGTGGGGCATTCAGGACGAGTGACGGCGACGGGTTTCCGACGAGCGGTGTCCCTGATCCGTCAGCCTTCGAACCGTCGCTCCGGTCGAACTGTACATTCGGGCGACCCTTGTCGAAGTGGACACAGTTATGCGGCTTCCTCCGTTACGGGCGCCCATGTCTGCTGATCACGCTTTCACTTCGCGATCTCGAGCCGTCTCTCGTTCGATCCGATCCGACGAACCCGACCGGAACGCTCGCGCCGACGACCTGAACGCTCGCGACGAGGTGTGCGTATGCGCGTAGTCGCCAAGTTCGGTGGCACGAGCCTCGGTAGCGGGGACCGCATCGAACGCGCGGCCGACTCCGTCGCGAACGCGGTTGAGGCCGGCCACGAGATCGCCGTCGTCGCGAGCGCGATGGGATCGACCACCGACGACCTCCTCGAAGACATAACGTTCGAGACGGACGACGCTGACCGCGCCGAGATCGTCTCGATGGGCGAGCGCACCAGCGTCAGGATGCTGAAGGCGGCCCTCTCGGTCCGCGGCATCGACGCCCTCTTCCTCGAACCGGGTCACCCCGACTGGCCGGTGGTCACGAACGAGCTCGGCGAGGTCGACGTCGAGGAGACGAAGAAGCGCGCGCACGCCATCGCGGAGCGGCTCGACGGCGTCGTCCCGATCATCACCGGCTTCCTGGCGGAGGACCACGACGGCAACGTCACGACGCTCGGTCGCGGCGGCTCCGACACGACCGCGGTGATGCTCGGCAACTACATGGACGCCGACGAGGTCGTCATCGTCACCGACGTCGAAGGGGTCATGACCGGCGACCCCCGCGTCGTCGAGGGGGCGCGGAACGTGGGTCGGATCACGGTCGACGAGCTGCGGAACCTCTCCTTCCGCGGCGCGGAGGTTGTCGCGCCGTCGGCGCTCTCGTACAAGGACGAGGACCTCGCGGTCCGCGTCGTCCACTACCAACACGGCGACCTGCTGAGGGGGGGCACTCGCATCGAGGGGCAGTTCGAGAGCCTGATCGACATGCGCGAGGAGCCGCTCGCGTGTCTCACCATCGCCGGGCGCGCGATCCGGAACCGGTCCGGCATCCTCTCGCAGCTCGCGAACGCCCTCCGCAAGGAGGAGATCAACATCGACGCGGTCGCCTCCGGCATGGACTCGGTCACGTTCTACGTCGACGTCGACGTCGCGGAGACGGCCGAGGCGCTCCTCCACGAGGCCGTCGTCTCCGACGAGGCGCTCTCGTCTGTGACCGTCGCCGACCCCATCGCCGTCATCCGCGTGACCGGCGGCGAGCTCCCGAACCAGCCGGGCGTCATCCAGGACATCATCGCACCGCTGGCCGAGGACGGGATCAACATCATCGACCTCATCACGAGCGCGACGTCGGTCGCGGTGTTCGTCGACTGGGACGACAGAGAGGAGGCGCTCGAGATCGTTCAACAGCGGTTCGACTGACGGCTCACTCGTCTCTCCGTCCGTTCAACTCCTCGTACTCGATCCGGTACCGGGTGGTCCGTCGCCCCTCGAACCGCGGGCCTCTCCCCGCGGCGTCGAACCCCGACGCTTCGATGACCTCGCTGATCGCCTCGTCGTTCGGGACGACGACCTCGACGCCCATCTCCTCGCGGCGCGCGAACCGCCGCGGCTCCTCGAACAGCCGTTCGATCGTCGACCCGCTCCCGTCGAAGTCGGTCACGTGGACGGTGTCGCCGCGGACGTCGAACGCGACGAAGCCGAGCACCGCCGCTTCCCCGTCGTCACGTTCGGCGTCGTCACGTTCGGCGTCGTCGCTGTCATCGCCACCCTCAACCGCAACCCGGACCGACCGGTCGTGGATCATGTTTCTCGCGACGTCTTCGGGCCGACCGGTCACCGTTGCCAGCGCCTCGGCGTCCGATTCGAGCGCGTCACGAATCCGCATACCACGGCTACCGGACGGACCCGTATAAACCCGCTGTCGATCGCTCCCCCGCGATCCGTCGGAAACGCCTCCAGTCCATCCGAACCCTTCCCCGCCCACCCGAAACCCTCCTCGTTCACTCGAAACCCTTCCCCGCCCACCCGAAACCCTCCTCGTTCACTCGAAACCCTTCCCCGCCCACCCGAAACCCTCCTCGTCCACCCGAAACTCTCCTCGCCCATCCGAAACCCTCCTCGTCCACCCGAGGGGTCCCCGTCTGTCCGAAGTAATATAGTTTTAAACGACCGGAGACCTCAGGATTCGTCATGAGCAAATCCACCACGATCGTGCTCGGGACGATCGGCGCGTCGGCGGCCTTGTCGGTACTCATCATCCTCTCGTACGTGCTCGCCTGATGTTCTCGTCTCGGCCGCTCGACGACGATCTCGACGCGGTCCGCGAGGAACACGCGCCCAGATCGCCCGTCCTCGACGTCGACGCCGACTTCGAGACGCTCCCGCCGGCGGCGGGCGAGGACCTCGGGCTGTTCGTCGACGGGCTCTCGCCCGCCTCCTTCCCGGCGGCGTGGCTCCCCGAGGAGGTGCCCGAACTCCTCAAGCGGTACGCCGGCCCGACGTTCACCGTCGGGTTACCCGGCGACGGCACCGTCGTCCGGACGACCCAGACCGACCCGCAGACCGTGCTCGTCAAGAAGCGGGCGGAGGGGACGCCGGACGACTTCCTCGCGTTCCTGATCGCCGACCGGCTGGTCCAAGTCGGAGTCTCGCCGTCCTTCGGTTCGCTTCCGGACGAGGCGTCCCCAGAGGATACGCCCGCGGACGACGCCCCTCCGAACTGTCTTCCCGACAGCTTCCTCCCGTTCTTCGGCGAGCGCTACCGCGACCTCGACGCCGCGGTCCGTCGGCCGGACCCGGACACCGGCGCCTCGACCACGGGCCACGGGCCGAGCGACGTCTTCCAGGTCGCGGCCGCGCTGTTCGACGCCTGGGTCGGGCTGTACACCCGCGACGTCTTCGCGTCGTGGGAGGGCCGCCATCCCCGGTTGTTCGACGCGTGGCTCGACGCCGGCGACCGCCTGGAGGGCCGGCTCGGCGACCTCTCGGGCGAAGTCGCCCGCGGCGAGACCGACTTCGCGAGCGCCACGGAGTACGCCTGCTCGGCGGTGCGTCACGGGCTCGACCTCCCCGCGCCGTTCGCCGCGCTCGACACCGCCGCCTACCGCGACCGCGGCGCTCCCTACGCGGTGAAGTGGGCGGAGAAGACGTTCGACTCGATGGTCGACGACGGGAGCTGACCCGCGTTCGCTTTCACGAGTTGATCCGTGTTCGCTTTCACGAGTTGATCCGTGTTCGCTTTCACGAGTTGATCCGTGTTCGCTTTCACGAGTCGATCCGCGTTCGCTCTTATATGTCGAAGCTGACGTTCCCCTCGCCGTCGAGTTCGATGACGCCCTCGAACAGCTCCCGGAACCGGTCGAGCGTCGCGACCTCGTGGACCTCCTCGGAGAGGTGGAAGATCCCGACCGCGTCGTGCTCGTCGAGGAGCGCGAGGATGTCCGCGGCCGCCTCGAACACGGCGTCGTCGTCGGCGTAGTACGCCATCTCGGTGAGCGAGTCGACCGACACCCGTCGCTTCCCCTCGTTCTCCGTGAGGAACCGCTCGACCCGGTCGACGACGCCGTCGAGGTCGTCGGGGGCGGAGACGTAGAACACGTCGTCGCTGGAGCGTCGCGAGTAGCCGCGCTCGACCGAGAGGGTGTCGAGGATCGTCGCCTTCGTCTCGTCGACGTCGTAGTACTCGAGCTTCTGTTCGACCTCTCGCGCGGTCGTGCGCGTGGAGACGACGAGGAACGCGTCGGTGTCGGTCTTCAGGAAATCCGTGTCGATCCGGTCGGTCTCGCCGATGCTGGGGTGGACGAGCAGGAGTCCCGTACCGCCCGGGATCGTTTCCGGCCCGTTCTCGATGGCGAGCGAGTAGTCCATGCGATCGGAAACCGCCGGACCGACTTAACGATGCGGGCCACGTCGGTCGACTGCCGCTCGGCGCGACCATCGCCGGCCGACCGGTTTTTTGAGTCCCCCTCGCGTTCGCACACACGATGGCCGGCCACGACACCGCGCGCGACGTCTACCGACAGGCGCTGCCGGTGATCCTCGTCAGCCTCGTCGCCGGGCTGTTCGCCGGCACCATCCTCGGGTCCGAGACGATGCGCGCCGGTATCTCGGAGGTTCCCGGCCTCCTCCTCCTACTCCCGGCGTTCCTCGCGACGCGCGGCGGCGTGTACGGCTCGCTGGGCGCTCGCCTCTCGACCGGGCTCCATCAGGGGCTGATCGAGCCCCGATTTCGACTCGATCGGCGGATCAGGAACGCGATCCTCGCCTCCTTCGTCAACGGGATGAGCGTCTCCGTCTTCATCGCCGTGGTCACCTACCTCTGGCTGACGCTCCTCGGGACGGAGGGGAACCTCCTCCAACTGATCGGGATCATGGTCGTGGCAGGATTCCTCTCGGCGGCCCTCATGATCTCGGTGTTGATCGCCGTCATCTTCGTCGGCTACCGCCGGGGGCTCGACCCGGACAACGTGATCGGTCCCGTCGTGACGACGCTCGGCGACGTGTTCGGGGTGTTCTTCCTCCTCGTCGGGATCTACGTCGTGGGGGTCGTGCTGTGACGAACGCCGACGCGGGAGAGGGCTCGGCGTCAGGCGGGGGAAACGGCTCGGCGTCAGGCGGGGGAAACGGTCCCACGTCCGACGGGGGCCCGACGATGACCGACGAGTGGTCGATCCGCCGGATCGTCCGGACGATGATCCCGCTCCTCACCGCGCTGTCGGTGCTCCAACTCGTCTCCGGGACCGTCCTCGAGACGTACGAGGCGGTGCTCGTCAGCAACCCGGCGCTGCTCGTGCTGGTCCCGGTCCAAATCGGAACGGCCGGGAACCTCGCGTCGATCACCTGCTCGCGGCTCACCACGCAGCTCTACCTCGGGACGTACGAGCTGGACCCGTCGAACCCCGACCTCAGGGCGAACGCCGGCGCCGTGTTCGCCCTGGCGGGGACCGTCTTCGGCATCGTCGGCGTCGCCGCGTGGGCGATCGGGGTCGCGCTCGGCGGCACGCTCGGGCTCGGACGGGTGCTCCTCGTCTCGCTCGTCTCCGGGATGCTCCTCGCCGTCCTCGTCGTCGTCGCCAGCGTCGCCGCCGTGGAGGCCTCCTACCGGATCGGGCTCAACCCCGACGACACGACCATCCCGGTCGTCACCAACGTCTGCGACATCGCCGGCGTGCTGATCCTCTTCGCCGTCGTCTCGGTCGTCGTGTGAGTTCGGACGGCGGTGAGTGCGGACGCCGCTGCCGCCGTCGGGCTCAGAACACGCTGTCGGCGGTGGCGGCGCCGACGACGCTGAACACCGCGCTGACGGAGATGGCTTTCCCCGTCGTCACCCAGAGCTCGACCCCCGTCACGCCCCGCTGGATGAGGAAGGTGTCCGGCGCGTCGAACAGTACCGCGAGGACGGCCACGGAGCCGAACGCGACGATCATCAGCGACACGAACCGAGCGGGAATCCCCGCGATATCCTTTTCGACGTCGGGATCGCGGCCGGTGTCGGCCCGGTAGAGCGCGGCGTACCCGATCAGCGCGACGAGTCCGGCGGTCAGCCACCCCTGGAGCGCGTTCATGCCCGCGGCCAAGTCCCACACCTCCCCGGTGACGACGAACGGCCCCGCGAGGAGGAATCCGCCGACCGCCTGCTGTGCGGAGTCCGCGATCCGGAACTTCGGTCGACGGAGGCTCTGTGGGCGTTTCATACTTCCCGAAGGGACGGGAGCCGATAAAACAGCGACGCTTTTTAACGCCGCGTCGGGTGTCTCTGCGCGCGGACGGGTCCGCGGTCCCTCCGAACCGGTTTTCACCCGCCCGCCCGTCGTCCCGCTATGAGCGTTCGCGAGGAGTTCGACCAGTGGGCGACGTCGGGGAAGGACCGCGGAATGGAGGACAGACACTGGCACACCGCGAAACACGTGCTCGCGCGGATGCCGGTCGAGGCGGGCGACGCCGTCCTCGATTTAGGCACCGGCTCCGGCTACGCGCTCCGCGCGCTCCGCGAGCGCGGCATCGATCGCGGGTACGGGCTCGACGGCGCGCCGGAGATGGCCCGCAACGCCCGGAGCTACACCGATGACGACGCGGTGGGGTTCCTCGTCGGCGACTTCGACGCGCTCCCCTTCGCCGACGACTCGCTCGACCACGTCTTCTCGATGGAGGCGTTCTACTACGCGGCCGACCCGCGCAACACGCTCCGGGAGATCCGCCGCGTGCTGAAGCCCGGCGGCACCTTCTACTGCGCCGTCAACTACTTCGCCGAGAGCGAGTCGACCCACGCGTGGCAGGACAACATCTCGGTCGAGATGACCCTGTGGAGCCGCGCGGAGTACCGCGAGGCGTTCCGGGAGGCGGGGCTGTACGTCGCCGAACAGGACAACGTGCCCGACCGGGAGATCGAGATCCCGGACGCGGCCGAGTTCCCCACCGACGACTGGGACTCCCGCGAGGCGATGGTGGACCGCTACCGGACGTGGGGGACGCTGTTGACGGTCGGCGTCGCGCCTTGACCTCGTCGGTTGTTTATAAGCTATCACCGTCGGTGACGCGGTGAACGCCTCCAAAGCCCCAGCCGCGAGGACTCGATGGGCTCGCTGCGGTCCTCGTCGCCGGCGGCAACGCCGCCGGCTGCCAGAGGCGCGAAGCGCCTCGCTGTCGCTCACTACGTTCGCTCCTGCGGTCCTTGCGTCGTCATCAGAACGCTGCGCGTTCTGATTGGCTCACGAGAGCTCTGCTCTCGTGAACGCCCGTCTTCGTCCTCGCGGCTGCCCCTTTGAGTCCCCACCCGACTGCAACCGCACAGCGCCTCACGCCTCCCCAGCCTCGTCGGACCGGCGCAACCGCGCCGGTCCGACTCCCTCGCGCGCTCCTCGCGTCCTCCGGCCGCTCGGAGGCGCGCGCCACCGCACCGCCGTCTGTTTATAAACGAAGAGTCGTGAACCGCCGATCCCTTTTAAGCGTGCGAACCATTCACACAGTTGATACCACATGGAACTCCGCTGCGAGGGCTGCGCCGGCTGCTGCGTCGACTGGCGGCCGCTCGCGCCGGACGCCGCCGGCTCCGACCGCGCCGGCGACCGCCCCCCGCTCGACGACGTCTACGACCTCGCCCCGCTCACCCGCGACGAGGTCGCCGCCTTCCTCGACGACGGGCTCGGCGACGCGCTCGTCCCCCGGCTGTTCGAGCCCGCGGAGCGCGACGCGACCGTCTCGATCGACGGCGTCGACGTCGCCGCCGCCCGCGACCGCCCCGTGTTCATGATCGGCCTCCGGAAGCCGCCGAAGCCGGTCGCGCCGATCGGGACCGACGAGCCCCGCTGGCTCGACGCCTGCGTCTTCCTCGACCCGACGACGCTCCAGTGCCGGATCCACGGCGGGGACCTGTACCCCCGGACCTGCGCGACGTACCCGGGGCACAACCTCGAACTCGACGCCGAGACCGAGTGCGAGCGCGTCGAGGCCGCCGGCGGCGGCGACCGCCTCCTCGACGACGAGCCCCCCGACGACCTCCCGGCGCCCGCGTTCGGCCCCCAGGCGCTCGGGTCGACCGTCTTCGCGTACCCCGACCCCGACGACCTCGACGGGGTGGTCGATCAGATCCGGACCGACTCGCTCACCGCCGACGACCGCGCCCGGTTCGTCGGGGCCGCCGTCGGCTCGCGGCCGGGGTCGCTGTCGGTCGACCGCGACCGCATGGCCGAGGCGCGGGCCCGCGCCCGCGACGCCGACTCGTGGGCGGGGCGCGCGATCCGCGAGTGGACCGAGCGCGCGGGGGACGACGGCGACCCGGTCGCTCTCGAACCGGTCCCCCGCGACCGGCTGGTCCGCGAACTGGAGGACGACGCGGGCGCCCCCAGTACACCGGGTTGGGGCGAGTGAGCGCGTTTCCGATCCCGCCCTCCCCCTTCCTCCTCACGCGTCCGCTCCCGCTCTCCCCACCTCACGCGTTCGCTCCCGGCCGCCAGATCCCCTGTTTCCGGTCGAGCCACGCGACGACGGCGACGTGCGGGAGCGTCATGGCCGCGATGGCGACGAGCGACACGGCGAGCAGGTCGCCTGGCGCGGCGACCCCGGCGGGGACCGAGAGCCCGACCGCGGCGACGACGAGGAACCCGCCGAGGGTGAGCGGCGCGGCGTCGCGCGCGAACCGGCGGAGCGCGCCGATCACGTCGCCGTCGCCGACCGCCCCCGCCGCCCGCTCGTCCACGAGGACCAGCCGGCCGACGTGGCGGAGCCCGTGCCAGAGCGCGAAGTACACCCCGACCGCGAACACGGGCGCGGCGAGCAGGAACCACGCCCACAGCGCCGCCACCTCCCCGGCGTCGCGGAGCCAGTCGCACCGCGAGGCGCCCGCGCGAACCCGCCGGTACCCCAGTCCGATCGACAGCGCCGTCGCCGCGATCATGAACCCGCCGACGGCCAGCCGCGTCGCCGGGACGAAGACGGGGTCGACCGCGGCCGTCGCGGCGGCCGCGTCGACGACGAACAGGCCGACGACCCACTCGGCGACCAGCCGGTACTCGCCCGGGTGCGCGAGCAGCGGGACGCCCATCGGGAGCCCGCCGCGGACGACGAGGCTCAGCCAGCGCTCCGCGGAGGTAGGGAGGTGGTCGACGCCGGCGGCGGCGAGCACCGCCACGTCGCCCTGCCCCCAGTGGAGCCACGTGAGGAGGATGAACCCGACGAACGCCGCGACCGGCGCGAGGAAGAACGCCGCGACCACCGCACCGCCGAGGACCGCGTAGACGACGGAGACGACCGCGATCGACCGCCGGAGCGAGACGTCCGTCGCCGCGCGCAGGGGGACGAGGTGGTCGACCGCACCGTGGGCCATCCCGACGCCGAGCGTCCCCAGCGCGAACGCCGCGGCGCCGACCTCCACCGGAAACAGGGGGGTCACGGCGCCGACCGGGAGCAGCGCCGCGAGCGCCAGCGCGGGGTAGCGCGCGAACCACCGGTCGACCGCCGACCGGGCGCGCTCGTCGCGCTCGACCGCCGTCGTCTCGCGCCGCGCCGCCGACCGGGCCGCGGTCTCAGTCATCGACGGGGTCGGGGGACTCGGGGTCCGGTTCGGGCGGATCGGGCGTCGGATCGAACGCGTCCACCGTCGACTCGATCGGCCGGCCGCGCCGGTCGTTCCAGTCGAGGACCCACTCGAACAGCACGAGTCCGTTCACCGTCATCACTCCCGCGGAGGCGAAGAAGAGCATCTCCTCGATCGGGAGCCCGAGGACGGCGATCCCGGTCGTCATCTCGGTGGAGAGCCCCCACGTCCCCATCCCGATCGCGATCCGGTCGGCGACCCAGAAGTACGCCGCGGGAATCAGCGTCGCCGCGAGCCACGTCCGCGGCGTCCGGACGAGGTACCCGCCGCCGACCGCCCACTGGAGCGCGAAGACGGGGCCGACCCACGCGATCAGCCCGCCGAGGTAGAGGTACGAGGGGTCGAGCGTCACCAGCCAGAGCCCGGCGACGGCCATCGCGAGGCCGGCGACCACGCCCGCGATCCGCGGCCCTCGGTCGAAATCCCCGTCGCGGAACGTCGGGTCGAACCCGATCAGGTGGAGCGCGAACGCGGTGACCACCGTCTGAACCGTGAAGAAGAGGTACTCGCCGAGCGGGATCGACAGCGCCCGGACGAGCACCGCGCCGTCGGCGTACGACCACGCGCCCCGCCGGATCATGTAGCTGATCCACGGCGTCGTGTACGCGTACGCGATGGCGACGAGGATCGCGATACCGGCCGTCGCCCGGCGGCGTCGAACCACGTCGTACCGCGGCGCGAGGTACCACAGCGCCGCGACCACGGGGAGGCTGAAGACGAGATGGAACTGGAGGTACGTCAGCGTCGGAAGCATCCTATCACCCCACCGGCGCCGTTCATGCCTCTCCGTTCGCTCCGTCGCTTATTAAGGGCCACTCCAAACAGTGTGATCGACCCCGCGATCGACTCCCCGCCATCGGCGGGATCTCGTCCGTCGGAGCTACGCCTCGGCCGACAGCACGCCGTGCCCCTCCAGCACCTTCCCGAGCCGGAACATGGAGGCGACGACGGCGTCGCAGACCGGGCGCACCGCGTCCTTCGGCACGAACCCGACCGCGAGCCCGGCGACCTCCAGCATCGGGAGGTCGTTGGCGCCGTCGCCGATCGCGACCGTCTCCGCCATCGCGAAGCCGAGGTCGTCGGCCAACTCGGCCAGCGCGTCGTCCTTCGTCCCCTCGATGAGCGGCCCCTCGGCGTCCCCGGTGAGCTTCCCGCCGGCCATCGGGAGGCGGTTGGCGACGATCGTGTCGGCCTCGACCCCCGCCTTCGCGAGCGCGCGCTCGACGCCGCGCTCGAACCCGCCCGTGAGCACCGCGACGTGGTGGCCGTCCGCCTGCAGGCGCCCGATCAGCTCCCCCGCGCCCGGCCGGAGCGTCACCTCGTCGAACGCGGCCGCGACCGCCTCGTCGTCGAGCCCGCCGAGCAGCTCCGCCCGTCGGTAGAGGCTCTCGGCGTAGCTGAGCTCGTCGTTCATCGCCCGCTCGGTGATCTCGGCCACCTCGTCGGCGACGCCCGCGCGCTCGGCGAGCAGGACCGTCATCTCGGAGTCGGAGAGCGTACCGTCGAAGTCGAACGCGATCAGGCTCATGGGCTCCGTTCGGCGCGGCGGGGTTTTGAAGCACCTGATCGCGCAACGGACCCCGCACGGCGGGGGCCGTCCCGGAGCGCCGCGCCCTCGGTGGCCTTTTTGCCGGTCGGGACCGTCGCCTCCGACATGGACCGAACCTCCGACGACCGCGCCGACGTCGACGACCTGCTGAAGGTGATTCTGGGGCTCGCTATCGTGTGGCTTCTCCTGGAGATCCTCGGCGCCGTGCTGGAGGTCACGTTCGCGCTCTTGGACGCGCTTCCGACGCTTATCGTCCTCGCGATCGTCGTGTTAATCGCCTTACGGCTCACCGACCGGATCTGAGGCGTGTTCAGCCTGAACGTCCCGCTCCCGCCCGCGCTCGGCGAGCTCGCGGCCGATCTCCACCCGAAACTCTCGGGGTTCGACCGCGTGCGCGACCGTCACACGCTCGTCTGCAAGCGCCTCGGCGTCGGGGACGTCCCGGATCGCGTCGCGGGCGACGCTCCCTCCGCCCCGCCGAACGCCGCTTCCGGCGCCGATCCGACCCTCTCCAAGCCTGACGCGCTCGCGGCGCTCCGCGAGGACCTCCGACCGCTGCTGTCGGGAACCGACCCGTTCGACGTCGCCGTGACCGGCGTCGACGTCTTCGACGCGCCGGCGTCCGGCTCGCGGCCGGTGGTGTACCTCGCGATCGAGAGCGAGGCTCTCGTTCGGCTCCATCACCGTCTGTGCGCCGCTTACGGCGCGATCGAGGGGATCGAGGGCGACGACTTCGTCCCGCACGTCACCCTGGCGCGCGGCGGCAATCCCGACCCGGGCGTCGTGGCCGACCTCGTGAGCGCGGAGATCGAGCCGATCCGGTGGCGCGTCCACGCGATGGAGGTGTACGACCCCGAGTTCCGCGAGGTCGCCGCGACTATCCATTTATAAATAGGCCCCCGTGACTCGTCGGTGAACTGTTTCGAATTCCCACCCGCTCGGCGATACGCTGCTGAACGATGGTTCCGGGGGAAGGCCCCCAAAGCCCCAGCCGCGACGGCTCGCGCGGCTTGCTGCGTTCCTCGCTCGGTCGCTTTCGCTCCCTCGCTGCGGTACTTGCCGCGCCGTGCTTCGCCCTCGCGGCTGCCCCTTTGAGCCCCGCCCCGCACGGCGACTGCACCTCGCGCCCGTCGGGCGCTCGGAGGCGCGCGCCACCGCTATCGATTTATAAATAACACGTCGCCGTCAGCGGTCACTGCTTACCGCCGCCCTCGCTGCTGCCGGCATCGTCGCCCCCGCTCGGCTCGTCGACCGCGTGGTGCGGCCCGACCGGGCCGTGCGTCGGGCAGACACCGGCGATGGGGGTCGCGTTGAGACAACAGGCGCGCTGCCGGCTCGCGATGACGCCCCGCGAGAGGGGCTCGCCGCAGCGCCGGCAGTACGCCGGGGTCCCGGCGTCGGTCATCCCTACCGCTCGCGGATGCGCATCGGTACCGGATGGTCCGGGTGCATCGTCAGCGAACCGCGCAGCGAGAGCTCGGGACCCTCGTACTCGAGGTCGTACTGCGAGCAGACCTTCGCCAGGATCAGCTTCGCCTCCAGCAGCGAGAACGCCTTCCCGATGCAGTGGCGCGGCCCGCCGCCGAACGGGAAGTACGCGAATCGCGGACGCTGGCTCCGACGCTCCGGTTTCCACCGGCTCGGGTCGAACGTCTCGGGGTCGTCGTACCAGCGCGGCGACCGGTGGACTACCCACTGCGACAGCATGAGCGCGGACCCCTCCGGGATCCGGTACCCTCCGATCTTCACGTCGAGCTTCGGCTCGCGGAACAGGGTGTAGACGGGGGGATACAGTCGCATCGACTCGTTGAGCACGCGCTCGGTGTACTTCATCTCGCGGGCGTCGGCGGCGGTGGGGGCGCCGCCGGAGGCGGCGGCGGTCGCGTCGTCCGCTGCGCGACCGCCATCGGTCGCGTCGTCCGATGCGCGACCGCCACCGACCGCCGCTTCGGCCTCCGCGGCCACCCGCTCGCGGGCCTCGGGGTGGTTCGAGAGCAGGTAGAACGTGTACGTCAGCGCGAGCGCCGTCGTGTCGTGGCCCGCCAGTAACATCGTCACCAGCTCGTCGCGGAGGTTCTCGTCGGTCTGCTCGCCGCGGTCGCGGGCGCGTAGGAGGACGGAGAGGAGGTCCATCGGGAGGTCCCCGTCGCCGTCGCCGGCGGGGCCGCGCACCGCGACGCCCTCGGGGCCGGCGGGGTCCACGGACGGGTCGCGCTCGGTCCCGCGCCGGCGCTCCACGATCCCGTCGATCACGGACTCGAGGGTGTCGATGGCGGCGTCGAACTCGCGGTTCTCGCGGGTCGGCACCCAGTTCGGGATCAGGAAGCGGCGGGGGTCGGGCTCGAACCGGGCGCCGAG
Source organism: Halorubrum depositum (assembly GCF_007671725.1). Classification (NCBI taxonomy): domain Archaea; kingdom Methanobacteriati; phylum Methanobacteriota; class Halobacteria; order Halobacteriales; family Haloferacaceae; genus Halorubrum; species Halorubrum depositum. The sequence continues at coordinate 1,464,149 of NZ_VCNM01000001.1, forward strand.
CGGCTCCAGCTTCTCCTGTACCGTCTTCACCTCCTCGTCGGTGATGTCGGCGCCGAACATCGCCGACACGATGATCTTGACGGTGAGGCGGGCGACTTCGAGCTGGACGTCGACCACGTCGCCGTCGCTCCAGTCCGCGAGCTGCGACTCGGTGTGGTCGACCATCGTCCCCGCGAGCGCCCCGATTCGTTGGTTGTGGAAGGAGGGATTCGCCAGCCTCCGCTGGCGCTGCCACGCCTCGCCCTCGCTCATGAGGAGGCCGTTCCCGAGCAGGGTGTCCATGGCGTCGTCGCCGAACTGCGGCTTCCGGTAGCGCTCGGCGTCGGCGACGAGGACGCGCTCGACGTCGGCGGGGTTCGTCAGCAGGTACGTCTCCCGGGGGCCCAGGTCGAACCGGACGACGTCTCCGTAGCTGTCGGCGCAGGCGCGCATGAACGAAAACGGGTCGTCGGCGTACTGGCGGCCGTTGCCGAAGACGGGATCGCCGATGGGTCCGGGCGGCGTGACGGACATACCAAAAGCAGGGCCTCGGCGAGGTTAAACGTTCGGCGGCGGGGAGAACTGGCGGGCCGTGAGGCGGCCGATAGACCCCGGACCGCTTCGGGTTCGTTCCGCCTACTGCCGGGCGTCCAGCCGCTCGACCCGGGCGATCAGCTCGTCGACGGCGACCTCCTGGTCGTCAGTCGCCTCGACGATGCGGTCGGTCGCGTCCTCGGTGCGGTCGGAGCGCTCGCGGACCGCCTCCAGCGACGACGTGAGCTCCTCGACGGTCGCGGCCTGGTCGTCCGTCGTCCGGGCCACCTCGGCGACGCCCGCGGCCGCCTCGTCGACCGCGTCGGCGATCTCTTCGAGGGAGTCGAGCACCGTCTCGATCTCGGTCCCGGCGTCCTCGATGCGGTCGTGCGAGCGCTCGACGGCGGTGCTCGTCTCGTCGGACTGCGCCTGGAGCTCGGCGAGGCTCTCCGTGATCTCCTCGGTGTAGCCGCGAGTCTCGTCGGCGAGCTTCTTCACCTCCTCGGCGACGACCGCGAAGCCGTCCCCGCCCTCGCCGGCTCGGGCGGCCTCGATGTTGGCGTTCAAGGCGAGCAGGTTCGTCTGCTCGGCGACGTCGGAGATGACCTCGATGACCTCCTCGATGTCGTCCATGCGCTCGGAGAGCGCGCCCACGCTCTCGACGAGCTCGTCGCCGATCTCGACGACGTCCTCGGTCGCCTCGCGGGCGTCCTCGCTGGCGTCGAGCCCCTGGTCGGCGGCCTCGCTGGCGGCGACCGCCGCCGAGTCGACCTGGTCGGCCGTGGCGGCGACTTCCTCCATGCCGGCCGAAAAGGACTGCATCTCGGAGACGCTCTCCTCCAACAGCTCGTTCTGCTCGTCGACGTTCTCGGCGATGTCGGCGGCGGCCCCGCTCGCCTCCTGAACCGTCCGGTCGATCTGGCGCGCCTGCTCGTGGACGCTCTCGGAGAGGTTCTGCAGGTTCTCCGCCATTCCGTTGACGACGCCGATGACGGCCAGCAGCTCCTCGTCGAGGGATTCGCACTCCTCGTGGCAGACGGCGCGAGCGTCGAGGTTCCCCTCGCCGATCTCCTCGGCGGTCTCGCGGATCTCAGAGACCAGCTTCTTCGTCGCGTCGCGCTCGTTGACGTTCTCCGTGCGGTCGATGACGACCTCGGTGACGCCGACGAGCGCGTCGCCGTCGTACAGCGGCGTCGCGGTGAACTCGATGTGCTTCTCGTCGCCGTGGCGGTCCACCATCGTGCTGGTGTCGCGGTAGCGGTTCCGGGCCGCGTCGGGGCGCTCGACGCCGTACGCCTCGTCGGCGGTCTCGGGCGCGTCGAGCACCTTGTCGGCCAGCGTGTCGGCGCGGCGGCCGTCGGGGTAGAACAGCTCCGAGACGTGGCCGTGACCGATCGCGTCCTCTCGCTCGCTCCCGGTGAGCGAGGCGATGGACTCGTTCCACTCCGCGACGTTGCCGTCGGCGTCGAGGATGAACGTCGGCACGCTCGTCGCGTCGAACACCTGCTCGAAGCCGGCCCTGGCCAGCGTCTCGGCGCGGTCGACGCCCCGCTCGTCGGTGATGTCGTACTCCTCGCTCCCGGCAGCGCCGCCCCGACCGGCGTCGTCGGCCCCGATCGGCCGCTCGTCGCCGGCGGGGTCGTCGACGACGACTCCGCCGTCCGGGACCGACCGCGAGTCTCGGTCCCGCCCGAACACGCGCCGGAGCAGCCCTCTGACTCCCGTCATATCTACGTCGCCCTCTCCCAAGCGCCTCTATAAACCGTTCCCCCTGGTATTCAGATATGATAATCAACTCGGTCGCTCCCGTCACCTTCCGCCGCCGCGATCCCGCCCGCAGCGTTCAAACGCGTCCGGCGGCTACCTCGGACCGATGGACGCCGACGCCGTGCGCGAGCGGGCCGCAGACCTCCCCACCGAGCCCGGCGTGTACCAGTTCCGGGCGGGGGAGACCACGCTGTACGTCGGCAAGGCGGTCGACCTCCGGGACCGGGTGCGGTCGTACGCAGACCCGCGCTCGGGGCGGATTCGGGGGATGGTCGCGCGCGCCGACCGGATCGAGTTCGCGGTCACCGACACCGAGACGCAGGCCCTCCTGCTGGAGGCGAACCTCATCAAGCGGCTCCAGCCCCGGTTCAACGTCCGGTTGAAAGACGACAAGTCGTACCCGCTGATCGCCCTGACCGACCACCCGGTCCCCCGGATCGAGGTCACCCGCGACCCGGAGGAGGGCGCGGTCGCGTACGGCCCGTTCACCGACAAGGGCCGCGTCGAGACCGTGGTGAAGGCGATCCGCGACGAGTACCGGCTCCGCGGCTGCTCGGACCACAAGTACGCGAACCGCGACCGACCCTGCCTCGACTACGAGATGGGGATCTGCTCGGCCCCCTGCACCGGCGAGATCGACCCCGAGAGCTACGCCGAGGACGTGGCCGCGGTCCACCGCTTCTTGGAGGGCGAGACGGGCGTCCTCGCCGACCCTCTACGCCGGCGGATGGAGACCGCCGCCGAGGGCGCCGAGTTCGAGCGCGCCGCCAACCTCCGGGACCGCCTCGAGGCGGTCGAGGCGTTCCACGGCGAGGGCGGCGAGGCCGTCAGCGACCGGTCCGACGACCGCACCGTCGACGTGCTCGCGGCCGCCGTCGAGGGCGACGTCGCCCGCGTCGCCCGGCTCCACAGCGAGCGCGGCCAGCTGGTCGACCGGAGCCGCCACCGGTTGGACGCGGCGGCGGTGGGGGAGGGGGATGAGGAAACCGACGCGACCCCCGGCGACGCCCCCGCCAACCCCGACGCCAACACCCCCGCCGCGGTGCTGTCGGCGTTCCTCACGCAGTACTACGCCGAGCGGGAGTTCCCGGACGCGGTCCTCCTCGCGGAGCGCCCGTCGGACCCGGACGTGGTCGACTGGCTGGAAGGGGAGGGGGTCGCGGTGCGGGTCCCCGGCGCGGGCCGCGAGGCGAAGCTCGTCGAGCTCGCGCTCAAGAACGCCCGCAAGCGCGGCGGCCGCGACGACCCCGCCGGCGCGCTGGGCGACCGGCTCGGGATCGACCGCCCGGCCCGGATCGAGGGGTTCGACGTGAGCCACGCGCAGGGGACCGCGGTGGTCGGCTCCGACGTCTGCTTCGTCGACGGGAGCGCCGAGACGGCCGACTACCGCCGGAAGAAGCTCACCGACCGCAACGACGACTACGCGAACATGCGCGAGCTGATCCGGTGGCGCGCCGAGCGCGCGGTCGAGGGCCGCGACGACCGGCCCGACCCCGACCTCCTGCTCATCGACGGCGGCGAGGGACAGCTCGGCGCCGCCCGCGACGCGCTCGCGGAGACCGGCTGGGACGTGCCCGTCGTCGCGCTCGCGAAGGCCGAGGAGCTGGTCGTCACCCCGACCGGCACCCGCCGGTGGGACGACGACGCCCCCGAGCTGCACCTGCTCCAGCGGGTGCGCGACGAGGCGCACCGCTTCGCCGTCTCCTACCACCAGACCGTCCGCGACGAGGTGCGGACCGTCCTCGACGACGTGCCCGGCGTCGGCCCCGAGACCCGCCGTCGGCTCCTCCGGCGGTTCGGATCGGTCGAGAGCGTCCGCGACGCGTCCGTCGACGACCTCACCGACGTCGACGGGGTCGGCGAGGCGATCGCCGAGACGCTCCGCGAGCGCTTATAACCGCTCGCGGAGCGTCTCGGGAACCGCTTTCACCGAGCGGCGATCCGGGGTCGTTCACACCACCTGCTCGCCGTCGTCCTCGTACACCTCGATAGCGTCGACCGGGCAGACCCGCGCCGCGAACTTCGCGTCGAACTCCTCGCCGTCGGGCACGTCGACGACGAACAGGTCCTCTTCCTCCTCTTCGCTCCCTTTTAAATCAGCCTTCCCGTCGTTCAGGTTCTTCTCGAAGGCGTCCCACTCGGCGACGCACTGGTACATCCCGACACAGGTGTCGCGGTCGAACTTCACGTACATGGGTTTCGGTTGGATGAGGCGGTACAAAGCCGTGGCGACGAGCGTTGTGAGACTTCGGTCGATTCGGGTTCGACGACAGGCCACCGGAGAACCGCCTCCAAAGCCCCGGTCACCCCTTTGAGTCCCGCTCCGCCCCGCACGGCAACCGCACCTCACGCCTCCCCGGCCTCGCGGCTCCCTCGCTTCGCTCCGGTCGCCGCGTCCCTCGCGTGCTGCTCGGCCGCGAGTGCGGCCTCGCAGGCACGCGCCGACAGCATTCGGTCGGTCGAGCGCGGGACGTACCCTCGACTTCGCCTCGCGCCGACCGGCCTTTTTAAGCGTCGCAGGGACCGATCCCCGCCTATGACCACGGTCTGGCTCGTCGACCGACAGTTCGACTCGAAGGGGCTCGTGCGGCTCACGTACGCCACGGAGGACGGCGAGCGCGTCCACACGAAGGAGCTAGCCGAGCAGCGACTCGTCACGGGCGACGGGATCACCGCCGGCCGCGACGTCGACGAGAGCGCGCTCGGCGAGAGCCCGGACGACGAGGTCGAGCGGTTCGCCGCGGAGGCGTCGCGGATGGCGGCCGAGCACGACCCGGACGACCGGGTCTGAGCGTCCTGCCCCGGAGTTCCGCCCCGCACAACCGAGTCCGTTAAGGGGGAACCGCCGGAAGATGCGCGTGAAATGCCCAGTGGTGAGTACGACCCCGACACCGTCGAGCCGCGGTGGCAGCGGCGATGGGTCGACGAGGAGACATACGCCTACCCCGACGACGACCCGGTCGACCCGAACACCGTCTTCTCCATCGACACGCCCCCGCCGACGGTGTCGGGGAGCCTCCACATGGGCCACCTGTACGGGTTCACCCTCCAGGACTTCGTCGCGCGCTTCGAGCGGATGAACGGCGGCGAGACGTTCTTCCCGTTCGGCTACGACGACAACGGGATCGCCTCCGAGCGGCTCACCGAGGACGAGCTCGACGTCCGCCACCAGGAGTTCGAGCGCCGCGAGTTCCAGGCGAAGTGCCGGGAGGTGTGCGCGCAGTACGAGGAGCAGTTCACCGAGAACGTCCAGTCGCTCGGCGTCTCCGTCGACTGGGACCACACCTACCAGACGATCGAGCCGCGCGTCCAGCGCGTCTCCCAGCTGTCGTTCCTCGACCTGTACGAGCAGGGCCGGGAGTACCGCGAGAAGGCCCCCGCGATCTGGTGTCCCGAGTGCGAGACCGCCATCTCGCAGGTCGAGACCGAGGACGACGAGCAGGACAGCCACTTCAACGACATCGCGTTCCCCGTCGTCGGGAGCGACGCCGAGGATGACGGCGCCGACGAGTTCGTCATCTCGACGACGCGGCCCGAGCTCCTCCCGGCCTGCGTCGCCGTCTTCGTCCACCCCGACGACGACGAGAACCAGGGCCTCGTCGGCGAGTCTGCCGAGGTCCCGCTGTTCGGCCACGAGGTGCCGATCGTCGCCGACGAGCGCGTCGACATGGAGACGGGCTCCGGCATCGTGATGTGCTGTACGTTCGGCGATCAGAACGACATCGAGTGGTACCAGGTCCACGACCTGGACCTCCGGGTCGCCATCGACGAGTCCGGCCACATGACCGACGTCGCAGAGGGGTACGAAGGGATGCACTCCTCGGAGGCGGCCGAGGCCATCGTCGAGGACCTCGACGACGAGGGCGCCCTCCTCGACCGCCGCGACATCACCCACACGGTCAACGTCCACGAGCGCTGCGGGACGAGCGTCGAGTTCCTCGTCACCGAGCAGTGGTACATCGAGATGCTCGACAAGACCGACGAGTACCTCGAGATCGGCCGGGAGATGGAGTGGTCCCCGGAGAAGATGTTCACCCGGTACGAGCACTGGGTCGAGGGGCTCCAGTGGGACTGGCTCATCTCCCGCCAGCGCTCCTCGGGCATCCCGTTCCCGGTGTGGTACTGCGGGGACTGCGGGGAAACTGTGGTCGCCGAGAAGGCCGACCTCCCCGTCGACCCCCTCTCCGACGACCCGCCCGTCGACGCGTGTCCCGCGTGCGGGCACGACGCGTTCGAGCCCGAGGACGACGTGCTCGACACGTGGGCCACCTCCAGCCTGACGCCGCTGATCAACGCCGGCTGGGACTGGGACGACGAGGCCGGAGAGTTCACGATGGAGCACCCGGAGCTGTACCGGTTCGACCTCCGGCCGCAGGGCCACGACATCATCAGCTTCTGGCTGTTCCACACGCTCGTCAAGTGCTACGAGCACACCGGCGAGGTCCCGTTCGAGGAGACCATGATCAACGGGCACGTCCTCGACGAGAACCGCGAGAAGATGTCGAAGTCCGTCGGCAACGTCGTCGAGCCCGAGGAGGTGCTGGCGGAGTTCCCGGTCGACGCCACGCGCTACTGGGCCGCCGGCACCGCCGTCGGCGACGACTTCCCGTTCAAGGAGAAGGACCTCCGCGCGGGCGAGAAGCTGATCCGCAAGCTGTGGAACGCCTCCAAGCTCGTGGAGTCGCTGGCGCCGGAGCCGTACCCGGACGCGCCGGCCGACGGGGAGCTCCGCGAGCTCGACCGCTGGCTGCTCGCCGAGCTCGACGACCGGGTCGAGCGGCTCACCGACCTGTTCGAGGACCGGGCGTTCTCGAAAGCCCGCGACGAGCTCCGGAGCTTCTTCTGGAACACGTTCTGCGACGACTACCTGGAGATCGCCAAGCAGCGCGAGGACGCCGCCGCGGCGTACACGCTCCGGACGGCGCACCGGCGGTTCCTGAAGCTGTTCGCGCCCCTGCTCGCGCACGTGACCGAGGAGCTCTGGCACGACATGTACGCCGAGGAGGCGAGCGACCCCGACGCGGTCGACGCCGCCGTCGCCGACGGCGCCCGCGACTCGATACACCTCGCCGACTGGCCCGAGCCGCTCGGGCTGGAGGCGGACCACGAGGCCGGCGCCGCCGCTACGGCCGTCGTCGGCGCCCTCCGGAAGTACAAGAGCGAGAACCAGCTCCCCCTGAACGCCGAGCTCGACGCCGTCGAGGTGTACGCGGACGTCCGCGGCTTCGAGGACGACGTGACGGGCGTGATGCACGTCGCCGACCTCGCGGTCCACCCCGACGCCGACGCGCCGGTCGAGACGGTGATCACCGGGATCGACCTCGACTACGCGACGGTCGGCCCGAAGTACGGGAACCGGGTCGGCGACATCGAGGCCGCGATCGCGCGGGAGGAGTACGAGATCGACGGCGACGAGCTTCACGTCGACGGCGTCACGCTCACCGGCGACGAGTTCTCGATCGAAGAGGAGCGGCAGTACCGGGGCGACGGGGAGCTGTTGGAGGCCGACGACGTCGTCGTCATCGTCAGCGAGGCGTAGGCCGACCGCGGACCGTCGACGCTCCACTCCGTTCTAACGCTCCGCTCCGTTCTACAGGTCCGCGCCGACCGCGTCGTCGACGGAGTCGAACCCGTCCCGGTCGAGCAGTTCGAGGAGTCCCTCGTTGATCTCGCGGGCGAGGCTCGGCCCCTCGTACACGAGCCCCGTGTACAGCTGGACGAGCGAGGCGCCGGCGCGTATCTTCTCGTAGGCGCCCGCCGCGTCCGAGATCCCGCCGACGCCGATCACCGGGACGTCGGTGCGCTCGGCGACGAACCGGATCCGGTCGGTCGCGAGGTCCTCGATCGGCTTCCCGGAGAGGCCGCCCCGTTCGGCGCGGTTGTGGCTCCGCAGCGACTCCGGGCGGGAGGTCGTGGTGTTGGTCGCGATGACGCCGTCGAGGTCGAGGTCGTCGACGACGCCGAGCGCGTCCTCGACCGCGGGCTCCGGGAGGTCCGGCGAGAGCTTCACGAGGAGGGGGCTCGCGCCCGCGTCGTCGAGCCCCCCGAGTATCTCCTCGAGGGCGTCGCGGTTCTGCAGCTCCCGGAGCCCGGGCGTGTTCGGGCTCGAGACGTTGACGACGAAGTAGTCGCCCGCGTCCGCGACGCGCTCGTAGGTGTACAGGTAGTCGTCCGGCGCGTCGGCGAGCGGCGTCGACTTCGACTTCCCGATGTTGATCCCGACGGGCACGTCGGGCAGGGGCTCGCGGTCGAGCCGATCGCCGACTGCGTCCGCGCCCTCGTTGTTGAACCCCATCCGGTTGATCAACGCCTCGTCCTCGCGGAGACGGAACAGCCGCGGTCGCGGGTTCCCCGGCTGCCGCTCGGCCGTCACTCCGCCGACCTCAACGTGGCCGAACCCGAGCGCGGCGAGCGCGCGCGGCACCTCCGCGTTCTTGTCGAAGCCGGCGGCCACGCCGACCGGGTTCGGGAACGCGTTTCCGAACGCCTCGACCCGCAGCCGAGGGTCGTCGACGACGTACCGCCCGCGCAGCGCGCTCTCGACCGGAGTTCCCTGTGCGGTCCGCAACAGTCGGTGCGTCATGCCGTGTGCCGTCTCCGCCGGCAGGCCGAACAGCGCCGGCTTCAACAGGTCGTACGCGCCCATCGTTTCGGACTCGTCGCGAGCGGGCATCAATCCGCCGACCGACGGTAGCTGTCGGCGGCGTCTCGCACGCCGCGTCACAGCGTCGCGGTCGCTCGCGGCGGTGAGTCGGTGACCCGGGGGCAGGTCGAAGAAGAGATCCGGTTCAGAAGTCGTGCTCGAGCTGCTCGGGGTTGGAGTCCGCCTTCTGGATGATTATCTTCCCGTCTCGGACCCTGACGAACACCTCGTCGCCGATCTCCATACCGGCGACGGCGAGCTCGTCCTCGTGGAGGTTCACGTGGACGTTGTGGTACTCCCCCTCGTCGTCCTTGGCGCCACTGGGGCTGAGCTTCTTTTTACGGACCATCGCGGTTGTACTGGTCGCACTTCGCCATAGCAGACACATAAGTGTTGTTTACCCGAATCCGCACTCCTCGGGCACTCCGAGCGGTTCGGGCTCCGATTCGGCGGCTTCGGCTCGTGATTCCCTCTCTGCGGTCGCCCGCGCGAGACGCACCGCGATCGGTCCGTCGCGACCGGTCCGTTCACGGTGCGTCTCGTCCGACCGCTCTGAATCGGACGATCCCGATCGGCCAAAACCGCTAGCCGGGACGGAGTTACTATATAAACGTTTTGCTGATCAGCTTTCATTTACCCGATATATTTATTACACACTGTGTGCTGGGTTCGCATGGAGCATAAACCATGGTACGTGAAGACGGTAAGCGAAACTTCGCCCTTCGAGAGGCAGACGGATCGGAACCGAGCGAGTTCTCCGGAAACATGCCCCGTCAGGCCGCGCTCAAAGCGGCTCGAACGCTCGAGCCGGCCCCCTCCGAGGAGGAGGCGGACCGAACCACGCTTCGGCTCCGCGAGAAGGGGACGAAAAAGGTCCACGAGTACGAGGGGTGGGCCTGGAAGGACAGCGCCCCCGAAGTCGACGAGGCGGACGACGACTTCTGGCTCAACGACCTCGACGACATCACGAAAGCCAACGTCTCGAAGAAGGGAATTGAGTACATCGACGAGGAGTAGCCGCCGGGGCCGTTCGACCTTTTTTGCTACCAGCGCCGCGTAGCTGTGAGTCCGTTCACAGTTCCCCGGCATGAAACCGCATGACGTGGCGGTGTTGCTTCGACGGGGTTAAATACAACCCGGGCATCGTGACTAATGCGAAGAACGCATCCGCGAACTCGGGCCGTTCAACCCGGCCCGGTTTCGCTGGACTTGGACCGCTTCGATGGGTTTATGACCCTTCGAAGGGTACAATCAAGTCCGCGAAGATGAGGATTTCGCCCCCTGCGCTCCGGCGTAAGAGGAAATCTGATGTGAGCCATGGTAGTTCGGTGTCATCCAGATCGCTGGCTGACCCGGACACCATATAGACCATGCAATGGTGTTTTGACTCATCGCGAGTCAAAACCCGCCAACACCCCCTCTGAGCCGGGAACCAGGTTCAGAGGTTATACATTCCGGTTGATCCTGCCGGAGGCCATTGCTATTGGGATTCGATTTAGCCATGCTAGTCGCACGAGT